>NZ_JBHVWZ010000052.1:0-36150 GCF_042881985.1 Streptomyces sp. NPDC058246
GTCACCGGGTCGGGTGCCGCGCCGGTCGGCCGCTCCGCTCCCGCACCCGGACGGACCCACAATGGACAGGTGACCTCCATGAGCCCGGATCTGTGACACCCATGAGCATCGACGACAACGCCCGCCCGGGGGCGTCCCCGGAACCGCTCGCGGCGGAGGCGGACCTCCCGTGGAATCACCCCCTGGCCCGTTGGCTGTCCCGGCTCGGCCGACGGATCAAGCAGGGCGACCGGAACCATCCATGGGTCCTGGACGCGGCCGTGATCGCCGTGGTGGCGCTGATGTTCTGCGTGCCGGACCTGGTGCACGACCACGAACGCCGCGGCTTCGACAACACCTTCGCTCATCTGCCCTGGCCGGCGACGGTCGCGCTGCAGGCCGGTCTGGTACTGCCGCTGTTCTGGCGCCGCAGAAGGCCGGCGGCCGCCTTCGCCGTGATCGCCGCGGTGTTCTTCGTCCAGCTGACCCTGGGGGTCTGGCTGCGCGCCGACGTGGCCCTTTTGATCGCCCTCTACAGCATGGTGCTGCACGGCCAGCTCCGGCGGCTGCCCGTCGCCTGTGGCGTCACGGCCCTCGCCCTGGGCCTGCTCACCCTGCGGCTGCCGTCCGGAGTGTCGGTCCTGGACGCGCTGTTCTTCCTGTTCAGCACCATCACCGCGGCCGTCGCGCTCGGTCTGGCGGTACGGATTCGGCGCGCCCAGCTCGCCGTCCTGCGGGACCGCGCGACCCGTCTGGAGATCGAACGCGACCAGCGCAGCAAGCTCGCCGCCGCCGCCGAACGCACCCGGGTGGCCCGCGAGATGCACGACATCGTCGGCCACAACCTCTCCGTCATCATCACGCTCGCCGACGGAGGCGCGTACGCGGCGGACCGTGCTCCGGAGCGCGGCAAGCAGGCGCTGCTCCTCATCGGTGACACCGGCCGCCAGGCGCTGGGCGAGCTGCGCCGCATGCTCGGCGTCCTGCGCGAGCAGACCCAGACCCCGGCCGCGCCCGAGCTCAGCCCCCAGCCCGGCATCGTGGACATCGACGGCCTGTGCGCCCGGATCCGCGCCGCCGGTCCGCAGGTCGTCTACCGCAGCGGCGGTGAACTGGACACCCTGGACCGCGGTGTGCAGCTGACCGTCTACCGGATAGTCCAGGAGGCACTCACCAACGCCCTCAAGCACGCGGGCCGCGACACGCGCGTCGACCTGGCGGTGAGCGTCGCGGACACACGCCTGCACATCGACGTCCACGACACCGGCCCGGGTGGCGCGACCGCCCGGCCCCGACCGCCCCACGACGAAGGACATGGACTCGCCGGCATGAGAGAACGCGCAGCCCTCTACAACGGGAGCGTCACCGCGGGCCCGGCGCCCGGCGGCGGATGGACGGTACGGGCCACGCTCGACCTGACCCCGCTGCCCGCCACCGCGGCCGACGTCGGCGGTGCGGCGTGACCACCGTTCTCATCGTGGACGACCAGCCGTTGCAGCGCCTCGGCTTCCGCATGCTGCTGGAGAGCACCCCCGACACGCAGGTCGTCGGCGAGGCCGCGCACGGCGGCGAGGCCGTCCGCCAGGCCGCCGCACTCCGCCCGGACGTGATCCTCATGGACGTACGGATGCCCGGCATGGACGGCATCGAGGCCACCCGCCGCATCGTCGCCTCCGGTGACCGCTCCCGCATCCTCATCCTGACCACCTTCGACCTGGACGAGTACGCTCACGCGGCGCTGCGCGCGGGTGCCAGCGGGTTCCTGCTCAAGGACGCCCACCCGGAGGAACTCCTGGCCGGCATCCGCGCGGTCGCGGCAGGCGACGCCGTCATCGCCCCCACGCTGACCCGCCGCCTCCTGGACGCCTACGCCCGCCACCTGCCCCACGAGTCGTCGAACCGCAAGGCGGCCGACGACCCCAGAGTGCAGGCCCTGACCGAACGCGAGTACGAGATCCTGGTCGCCATCGGCCAGGGCTGGAGCAACCGGGAGATCGCCGAACGCCTGGTCGTCGCCGAATCCACGGTGAAGACCCACGTCGGCCGCGTCCTGGCCAAGGTGGGAGCCCGAGACCGTATTCAGGCGGTGATCCTGGCGTACGACCTGGGGCTGGCCCGCCCCAACGCGCCCGAGTAGAGCGGGTCCACCCGCGACCGGCCGCGTCCGGGCGGATGGCTCGGGCCCCTTGCGCCGGCTGAGCCGGTCTCCCGCGGCACCAGTCGCGCCGCACGGCTCAGGCGTTGGGAGCGAGTTCGGTTCCGGCACCCCGGCGACGTACGGCGACGAGATCGGTACGGGTCCCGGCGGGCGCCCGGTGTTCGGGAAGTGTGACCTCGCCTGCGCCTTCCACCTCGAAGCCGGCGTCGGCGATCATCTCGAGGTCGGCTTTGCCTGCCTGGCCTTCGCTGGTGAGGTAGTCGCCGAGGAAGATGGAGTTGGCGAGGTGCAGGGCGAGGGGCTGCAGGGTGCGCAGGTGGACTTCGCGGCCGCCCGCGATACGGACCTCGGCGTCGGGGCAGACGAACCGGACCATCGCGAGGATCCGCAGACAGCGTTGCGGGGTGAGGTTCCACTCCTTGGCGAGCGGGGTGCCCTCGAAGGGGATCAGGAAGTTCACCGGGACGGAGTCCGGGTCGAGCGCGCGCAGCGCGTGGACGACGTCGACGAGGTCCTCGTCCGTCTCGCCCATGCCCGCGATCAGGCCCGAGCAGGCGGACAGGCCCGCGGCGTGTGCTTTTTGTACCGTGTCCACCCGGTCGGCGTAGGTGTGGGTGGTCGTGATGTCGCCGTAGGTGGCCTCGGAGGTGTTGAGGTTGTGGTTGTAGGCGTCCGCGCCGGCCGCGCGCAGCCGCTCGGCCTGGCCGTCGGAGAGCAGACCGAGGCAGGCGCACACCTCGACGTCCTCGTGGCGGTCCTTGATCGCTTTGATGGTGTCCGAGACCCGGTCCACGTCACGGTCGGTGGGTCCGCGTCCGCTGGCCACCAGGCAGACCCGCTTGGCGCCGCCGGCGAGTCCGGCGGCGGCGGCCTGTGAGGCCTGGTCGGGCTTGAGCCAGGTGTACTTCAGGATGTCGGCCCGGGAGCCGAGGCGCTGCGAGCAGTACGAGCAGTCCTCGGGGCACAGGCCCGACTTGAGGTTGACGAGATAGTTGAGTTTCACCCGGCGGCCGAACCAGTGCCGGCGTACCTTGCCGGCCGCGGCCACGACGTCGAGCACGTCGTCGTCGGAGGTGGCCAGTACGGCCAGCGCCTCGTCACGGGTCGGCAGCTCGCGCCGAAGCCCCTTGTCCACCAGCGTGTTCAGCAGGTCCATGATGGCCCATCATCGCTTCGGCGGACCGCGGCAACCGCTCCCCACATATCGGATTAGGGGTGTGCGCGCCGTCACATCGACGCGCTCAAGGGTCTGGACCGGTCACAACGCCCGCGGGCCCGTTCCCATGTGACTCCCAGGTTACGAGAACCCCTATCGAGGCAGGAGCCCCACCCTTATGGGGTTCGGCTTAGGGGCTGTCTAAGGGTATGGGCGGTGATGGCAAATGCGTAGCCTGTCCAGCGTTGGGGGAACGCATATTGACCAGTGCCGCATCCCTCATGCCTCAGACATGGCCGAGTTGGCGGCCTCCATCCTGAGGCAGTCGCTTTCCCGGAGGAAGGGATTGGCATGGATGTGTTGACCGAGGCTCTCCTGGACGGAGCCGGGCCGGCGGAAATCGAGAAGGCCGAGTTGCCCGACGAATATCTGGCGGCGCATCTCCGAGCCGGCGACGTCGGCATGTTCGACGGAGTTTCCGACAAAGACGTGCGGAAGTCCCTTCATGTCGACCGGGTTCCGATGCCCGAACTCGCGCCTGACGAAGTCGTCGTGGCGGTGATGGCGAGTTCCATCAACTACAACACGGTATGGTCGGCGACATTCGAACCCGTCTCCACCTTCAATTTCCTCGAGCGTTTCGGACGCGAGGGCGGATACGCCGAGCGCCACGACCTGCCGTACCACGTGGTGGGTTCGGACGCCTCGGGTGTCATCGTGCGGGTGGGCGCCGGGGTGCGCCGCTGGAAGCCCGGTGACCATGTGGTGGTCAGCTGCGTCCAGGTGGACGACCAGGAGCCGGCCACCCACGCCGACGGGATGCTGGGGTCGGCCCAGCGGATCTGGGGTTACGAGACCAACTTCGGCGGACTCGCGCACTACACCGTCGTACGCGCGAGCCAACTCCTGTCCAAGCCCGCCCACTTGACCTGGGAGGAGTCGGCCGGCGTCATGCTGACCGCGGCGACCTCCTACCGCATGCTCGTCAGTGACAACGGCGCCCGGATCAAGCAGGGCGACATCGTGCTCATCTGGGGTGCGACCGGCGGCCTGGGGGCCTTCGCCGTCCAGCTCGTCAAGAACGCCGGCGGTATCCCCGTCGGAGTGGTCAGCTCGGAGCGGAAGGCCGGGCTGCTCCGCGCGCTCGGCTGCGATGTCGTGATCAACCGGAACGAGATCGGCCTCGGTGGCGACGACGCGCTGACGCCGGAACGCACCATCGAAATGGGCAAACGGCTCGGCCGGGCCATCAGGGCCGCCGTGGGTGAGGACCCGCATGTCGTCTTCGACTTCATCGGGCAGGCCACGTTCGGAATTTCCGTCTTCGTGGTGCGGCGCGGTGGCGTCGTCGTCACCTGTGGTTCGAGCACGGGCTATCAGCACCAGTTCGACAACCGTTACCTCTGGATGAATCTCAAGCGCATTGTGGGCAGTCACGCCGCGAATCTCCAGGAACAGTGGGAGTGCAACCGGCTGGTCGGGCTCGGCAGTCTGTCCCCCGTTCTTTCAGCTGTTTATCCGTTGGCCGAGGTTGCCGAGGCCGCCAGGCTCGTCCAGCAGAACAAGCACACCGGAAAGGTCGGCGTCCTGTGTCTGGCTCCCACTGAAGGCCTCGGTGTCACCGATGCGGAGAAGCGGGCCGCCCTCGGGTTCGAGCGGCTGAATCCGCTGCGGGCCGACGGAATGGACACGACGTCCGCGCGTGCGAAGTCCCAGGAAAGGGCTGCGTCAACGTGACAGAGAAACGAATCGGAATCATATCGACCGGTTCCTATCTGCCCAAAGAAGAAGTCTCCAACGAGGAGGTCGCCGTCCGGGCCGGGGTGACCGCCGAGTGGATCGAGCGGAAGACGCAGATCGTGTCGCGCCGTTACGCGGCACCGGACGAGGCCACCTCGGACCTGGCCGTGCACGCCGCCAACCGGGCTCTCGAGCAGGCGGGGCTGACCGCGGACCGTGTCGACTACCTGATCGTGTCGACCTCCACCGGCGACTTCCCGCAGCCGCCCACCTCCTACCTGGTGCAGGACGCGATCGGCGCGTACGGGGCCGCCTGCTTCGACATCAACGTCGTGTGCAGCGGCTTCGTCTACGCGCTGGAGCTGGCCCGCAGCCTCGCCGAGGGCCGAGCGGACTGCCACGTCCTCGTCATCGGCGCGGACCTCTACTCGCGGATCCTGGACTTCGGCGACAGGCGGACGGCCGTCCTGTTCGCCGACGGCGCCGGCGCGGCCGTCGTGGGGCCCGTGGCCGAGCAGTTCGGCATCATCGGCACCGATCTCTCCAGCCGCGGTGACGCCCACGATCTGATCCGCGTGGAGGCCGGCGGCAGCCGGAACCCGGCTTCGGCCCGCACCCTCGCCGAAGGCGGCCACTACTTCAGGATGAACGGCCGTGGCGTGCGCGACTTCGTCACCGAGCATGTGCCGCCGGCTCTGAGCGCACTGGCCGGACGCTTGGGTCTCGGCCTCGACCAGGTGGACCACTTCGTGCCGCACCAGGCCAACGGCGTCATGCTCGGCGAGGTGGTCGAACTGGCCGGGCTGACCCGTGCGACGACCCATCGCACCCTGCAGAAGTACGGCAACGTGGGCAGTGCGTCCGTGCCGGTCGCGCTCGACGAGGCGAACCGGTCGGGCGCCCTCACCCAGGGCGACCTCGTCCTGCTCGCCGGGTTCGGGGGCGGCATGTCCATCGGCGCCTCCCTGATGCGCTGGGGGGTGGCGGCGTGAGCGGGCCGGAGACCACCGGAGCCGTGGGCGTCGACCGCGTCGGCGTCGTGGGCAGCGGAATCATGGGCGCGGGCATCGCCGAGTTGTGCGCGAAGGCGGGCTGCGACGTCGTGGTCGCCGTCTCCTCCGACCGGTCGCTGGAGACCGGACCTGTCCGGGTGGCCCGGTCGCTGGACCGGGCTCTGAGCAAGGGGAAGATCACCGAGGAGCAGCGTGACGGCACGCTGCGCCGGATCGTTTTCACCCGCGATCTGGGTGACCTGAGCGACCGTCAGCTGGTCATCGAGGCGGTGAAGGAGGACGAGGCGCTCAAGGTCGACCTCTTCGGCTCGCTGGACAAGATCGTCGAGGCGCCCGACGCGATCTTCGCCTCGAACACGTCCTCACTGTCCATCATCCGGCTGGCCCGGGCCACCAGCCGCCCCGAACAGGTCGTCGGAGTCCACTTCTTCAACCCCGTGCCGGTACTGCCTCTCGTCGAGATCGTCGAGTCGGTTCTCACGGATCCCGGGGTCACTTCCCGGGCGGAGTCCTTCGTGGCGGACACGCTGGGCAAAACCGTCATCAAGGCTCCGGACCGAGCCGGCTTCGTCGTGAACGCCCTGCTGTTCCCTTATCTGCTGTCCGCGATCCGCATGGTCGACTCCGGCCTCGCGACGGCCGAGGTGATCGACCGCGGTATGACCCTGGGCTGCTCCCATCCGCTGGGACCGCTCCAACTGGCCGATCTCATCGGTCTCGACACCACGGTCTCGATCGCCGAGGCCATGTACGAGGAGTTCAAGGAGCCCTTGTACGCACCGCCCGCGCTGCTGCTGCGCATGGTCGAGGGCGGACTGCTGGGCAAGAAGTCCGGCCGCGGTTTCTACGCGTACGCGTGAGCGGTGGGGAGCGGATGAGCCGCTCCCGCCGCTCCGCCCACCACATCAAGCACGTCTGCGCGCACGGGTCGCCTCGTCGCGCGCGGTTTCGACGACAGGGAGAGCGAAGAACATGGCCATCCGTCCCGGGTCCGGTCGTCCGGAGGGGTATGCGGTGCTGGACGAATCCATTGCTGTCGTCGGTCTTTCCTGCCGTTTCCCCGGTGCTCCGGACCCCGAGGCCTTCTGGCGGCTGTTGTCGAACGGCGAGAGCGCCGTCGGCCCGGCCCCCGAGGTCCGTCCGGGGCTGCCGGCCGGCGCCACGACGCGGCCGGCCGGGTTCCTCGGTCGTATCGACACGTTCGAGCCGGAGTTCTTCGGCATCTCACCGCGCGAGGCGGCTGCCATGGATCCGCAGCAGCGGCTGGCGCTGGAGCTGGCCTGGGAGTCGCTGGAGAACGCGGGCATCGTGCCGGGTGAGCTCCGTGACACCCCGGCGGGCGTGTTCATCGGCGCGATCTGGGACGACTACGCCAAGCTCGCTCACCAGTACGGCACGGAGGCGGTCACCCACCACTCGATCACCGGCACCAGCCGTGGCGTCATCGCCAACCGGGTGTCGTACGTACTGGGGCTGCGCGGTCCCAGCCTCGTCGTGGACACCGGCCAGTCCTCGTCCCTCGTCGCCGTCCAGCTCGCGTGCGAGAGCCTGCGCAGTGGAGAGGCCTCCGTCGCGCTCGCCGGCGGAGTCAGCCTCAACCTGGTCCCGGAGGGCTTCACCGTCGCCGAGCAGTTCGGGGCGCTGTCCGCCGAGGGCCGTACCTACGCCTTCGACGACCGCGCCGACGGCTACGTACGCGGTGAGGGCGGCGGTGTCGTCGTCCTGAAGACGCTGCGCCGGGCGATCGCCGACGGCGACCAGGTGTACTGCGTCATCCGCGGCGGCGCGGTCAACAACGGCGGCGGCGGCGACACCCTCACCACACCGCGGGGCGTGGCGCAGGAGGAGGTGCTGCGCCGGGCGTACTCCTCCGCCGGTGTCGACCCGTCCGCCGTGCGGTTCGTGGAGCTGCACGGCACCGGGACTCCGGTCGGCGACCCCGTGGAGGCGACGGCGCTCGGTGCGGTCCTCGGCGCCGGACGTGCCGAGGACGCCCCCCTCCTCGTCGGTTCCGTGAAGACCAACATCGGGCATCTCGAAGGCGCGGCGGGGATCGCGGGCCTCATCAAGGCGGCGCTGTGCCTGCGCGCGGGCGCCCTCGTCCCGAGCCTCAACTTCGAGCGGCCGAACCCCGCGATCCCGCTCGACGAGCTGCGGATCGAGGTGGCCGGCGGCACCGTGCGGCCGCTCGGACAGGATGCCGGGCCCGTCGTCGCGGGAGTCAGCTCGTTCGGCATGGGCGGAACCAACTGTCATCTCGTGCTGACGGACTGGAAGACCGAAGCGGCCGCCGAGGCGGCCGCCGAGACAGGGGCCACGCCGGTCGCCGACGCGGCTTCCGAGGCAGCCGCCCAGGCAGCCACCAAGCCGGTCGCCGTGCCGCTGTCCGCACGGACCGAGGAGGGGCTGCGCGCCCAGGCCGACCGCCTGGTACGGCATGTCACGGAGCGCCCCGGGCTCGGGGCCGCCGATGTGGCGTACTCCCTGGGCACCACTCGTACGCACTTCAAGCAGCGCGCCGTGGTGCTCGCCGCCGACCGGCAGGGGCTGCTCACCTCGCTGAGCGCGCTGGCCGACGGGACGCCGGCACCGGGCCTGGTCCGAGGCCAGGCGGCCGACACGACCACCGCGTTCCTCTTCACCGGTCAGGGCAGCCAGCACTCCGGCATGGGACGGGAGTTGTACGAGGCCTTCCCCGTGTTCGCCCGAGCCCTGGACGAGGTGTGCGGCCATCTCGACGCCGAACTCGACCGGCCGCTGCGGGAGGTGATGTTCGCCGAGCCGGACTCCGTGGGCTCCGGCGACACCAGCGGTGCGCAGGACACCGGCGGAGCCGATGACGCCGAGCTGCTGCACCAGACCCGCTACACCCAGCCCGCCCTCTTCGCCTACGAGGTCGCCCTGTACCGGCTCCTCGAACACTGGGGTGTCACGCCCTCCGTCGTTCTGGGCCACTCCGTGGGCGAGCTGGCCGCCGCGCATGTCGCGGGCGTGCTGTCCCTGGCGGACGCCGCGACGCTGGTCGCCGCGCGCGGCCGGCTGATGCAGCAGCTGCCCCAGGGCGGCGCCATGGTGTCGGTCCAGGCGTCCGAGGAGGAGTTGCTGCCGACCCTGGCCGGGCGGGAGCGGGAGGTCACCGTCGCCGCGGCCAACGGCCCGCTGTCGACCGTGATCGCGGGTGACGAGGACGCCGTTGGGGAGGTGGCCCGGATCTGGGAGGAGCGGGGCCGCAAGACCAAGCGTCTGCGCGTCAGCCACGCCTTCCACTCGCCGCGGATGGACGGCATGCTCGACGCGTTCCGCCGGGTGGCCGAGACGTTGACGTACCACGCTCCGCGCACCACCGTCGTGTCGAACCTGACGGGCCGGGT
This sequence comes from Streptomyces sp. NPDC058246, assembly GCF_042881985.1. Lineage (NCBI taxonomy): Bacteria > Bacillati > Actinomycetota > Actinomycetes > Kitasatosporales > Streptomycetaceae > Streptomyces > Streptomyces sp. NPDC058246. The sequence continues at coordinate 9,418 of NZ_JBHVWZ010000052.1, forward strand.
GGCCGCCGCCGAGGAGATCGCCACCGCCGAGCACTGGGTGCGGCACGCGCGTGAGGGCGTCCGCTTCCTCGACGGAATGCGCGCTGTGCAGAAGCAGGGCGTACGGACCTGTCTGGAGGTGGGTCCGGACGCCGTACTGGCGGCGATGGGCCGTGAATGCGTCACCGAGGACACGCGGTTCGTGCCCACCGCACGCCGTTCGCGCGCCGAAGTGACCACCGTGCTCTCGGCGTTGGCGGAGCTGCACGCGCACGGGGTGCCGGTCGCCTGGGAGCGTGCGGCCGAGACCTTCGGAGGCGTCCGCGTCGAACTGCCGACGTACGCCTTCCAGCGCACCTCCCACTGGCTGCGAGCACCCCTGCGCGGCGGGGGTGTGAGCGAGGCGGGCCTGGCGGCGGCGCGGCACCCGCTGCTGGGCGCGGTCGTGCAACACGCCGACTCGGGTGAACTCCTGCTGAGCGGGCGGCTGTCGGCGCGGGATCACGCGCGGTTCACCGATCATCCCGTGACACAGACCGTCGTGCTGCCCGCGTCGGCCTCTGTGGAACTGGCGCTCAGGGCCGCCGAGGAGGCGGGAGCCGGTCACGTCGAGCGGCTCACGACCCACGCGCCGCTCGTGCTGCCCGAGCCCGGCGCGGTCCGCGTCCAGGTCGTCGTCGGAGCGCCCGGCGAGGACGGCCGGCGCACACTGGCCGTGCACACGCGGCCCGAGGACGGCGAGGACGGGCAGCCGTGGACCCGGCACGCCGACGGTGTGCTCGCGTCGGCCGGCCGGACGGAGGAAGCCGGCTTCGACCTGATCGCCTGGCCCCCGGCCGGGGCGGTCGAGACCGCGCAGGACGCCGAGCACACGGCGCGGGGGCTACGCCGGCTGTGGCGGCGCGGCGGCGAACTGTTCGCGGAGATCACGGCCGAGGAGGCCGAGGGATACCTGCTGGACCCGGCGCTCCTCGACGCCGTGTTCCGCACGGCCGCCGCCGAGACATCGGAGCGGGAGACCCTCTCCCCCGCCCAGGGAACCGACGTCCTGAAGGCCGACGCGGAAGGAATCCGGCTGTACTCCGTCGGGGCGCGGCTGCTCCGGATCCGTGTCGTGCGCGAGGGCTCCGACGGGTTCTCTCTCCAAGCGGCCGACGCGGCCGGGCAGCCGGTGCTGTCGGTCGACGCGGTGCGTCCGCGCGCCGCCTCGGCCGAGGAGCTGCGTGCCCTGGCGCGCCCCCCGCAGCGCGGTGCGCTGTTCCGTGCGCGGTGGAGCGAACTGCCGCTGAACGACGGCGAGGCCCCGGCGGGCCCGCTGGCCGTGCTCGGCACGGACGCTCTGGGGCTGAGCCCCGCCCTGACCAGCGGCACCGACGGGGTGGAGCTGTACCCGGACCTGGCCGCGCTCACGCAGGCCACCGGGCCCCGCGTTCCCTCGCTCGTGCTCGTACCGTTCGCCCCGGGCGAGCAGGATGCGGCCGAGGCCGCCCGTACCGCCCTGACGGCCACGGCGGACCTGCTGAGGAACTGGGCGGCCGACCAGCGTTTCGCCGAGTCCCGGTTGGTCGTGGTGACCCGGGGCGCGGTCGCCGCGGGCGCGGACGACAGCGTGCCCGACCTGGCGCACGCGCCGCTGTGGGGGCTCGTACGGTCCGCCCAGGCGGAGCACCCCGGCCGGTTCGCACTGCTCGACCTGGGTGAACGCAAGGAGTCCCTGCGGGCGCTGCCCGCGGCCCTCGCCTCCGGTGCGCCCGAACTCGCCCTGCGCGACGGTGGCGCCCTGGTGCCGCGGCTGGAGCAGGCCGTGCCCGCGGCGGACCGCTCCGCCGTGTGGGAATCCGACGGAACCGTCCTGATCACCGGCGGCACGGGTGCGCTCGGTGGCCTCGTCGCCCGTCACCTGGCCGCCGAACAGGGCGTACGGCATCTGCTGCTGGCCTCCCGCCGCGGCCCCGACGCACCCGGTGCGACCGAACTCGCCGCAGAACTAAGGGAGTTCGGCGCCGAGGTCACGGTCGCGAGCTGTGACGTCGCCGACCGCGAGGCGCTCGCCGAACTGCTCGCCTCGGTCCCGGTCGCCCATCCGCTGACGGCCGTGGTCCATGCGGCGGGCGTGCTCGACGACGCCGTACTGGAGAACCTCACCGCCGAGCAGGCGGACCGTGTGCTGCGGCCCAAGGTGGACGCGGCGCTGCACCTGCACGAGCTGACCCGGCATCTGAGGCTCTCGGAGTTCGTCCTGTTCTCGTCGGTCGTCGGAACCGTCGGCAACGCGGGGCAGTCCGCGTACGCCGCCGCCAACTCCTTCCTCGACGCGCTGGCGCACCATCGCCGCGCCGCGGGGCTGCCCGCCCTCTCGCTCGCCTGGGGCCTGTGGGAACGGCGCGGTGAGCTGACGCGCGGACTGGGTGACGGCGACCGCGGACGGCTCGCCCGCGCGGGGCTTCTGCCGCTGGCCGACGAGGACGGACTCGCCCTGCTCGGGGCGGCCCGGGCCCTGGACGAACCGCTGCTGGTGCCGGCGCGGTTCGACCGGGCAGCGCTGGGTGAACGCGCGGGTGCGGCCGGCGTTCACCCGGCGCTGAACGGACTCGTCAGGCCCGCCGTCCGGCGGGCCGCCGCCGAGGACGGACGTCCCCAGGGATCCGAGCGGACGCCTTCCTCCTCCGAAGGCCAGACGTCACGTCCCCTGTCCGGTCCTGCCGGACGGCTCGCGGGGTTGCCCGAGGCCGAACGCGAGCGGGCCGTCGCGGACCTGGTGCGGGGTGAGATCGCCGCCGTGCTGGAGCTGGCGTCGGCCGACTCCGTCGACACGGGGCTGACGTTCAAGGAACTCGGCTTCGACTCGCTCACCGGCGTCGAACTGCGCAACCGGCTGAGCGCGGCCTCGGGACTGCGGCTGTCCGCCACCCTGGTCTTCGACCACCCGACCGGTGACGCGGTCGTACGTCATCTGCGGTCCGAGCTGCTGGGCTCCCCGCGCGCCGCGGCGACCGCGGCCAGGACGTCCGCGGCCGACGACGATCCGGTGGTCATCGTGGGCATGAGCAGTCGCCTGCCCGGTGGTGTCGGCTCGCCCGAGGAGCTGTGGGAGCTGGTGGCGTCCGGCGGTGACGCGATCTCCGGGTTCCCCACCGACCGCGGTTGGGATCTGGAGGCCCTCTACGACCCGGACTCCCAGCGGGCCGGCACGTCGTACACACGCCAGGGCGGGTTCCTGGAGGGGGCCACGGAGTTCGACGCCGCGTTCTTCGGGATCTCGCCGCGTGAGGCACTCGCGATGGACCCCCAGCAGCGGCTGCTGCTGGAGACCTCGTGGGAGGCGCTGGAGCGGGCGGGCATCGACCCGACCGGGCTGCGCGGCAGCGACACCGGCGTCTACGCGGGCACGTTCATGTTCCGCGACCAGGACGGCGGGCGGGGCAGCTCCGGCGCCGAGGGCCAGCGTATGACCGGTTCGGCGGCCAGCGTGCTCTCGGGACGGGTGTCGTACGCCTTCGGCCTGGAGGGCCCGGCGATCACGGTCGACACGGCCTGCTCCTCCTCGCTGGTCGCCCTGCACATGGCCGCCCAGGCGCTGCGCCAGGGCGAGTGCGCCCTCGCGCTCGTGGGCGGGGTGACCGTCATGTCGACCCCGGACACCTTCGTCGAGTTCAGCCGGCAGCGCGGGCTCGCCCCCGACGGCCGCTGCAAGCCCTTCGCCGCCTCGGCGGACGGCACCGGCTGGTCGGAGGGTGTCGGCGTGCTGGTGGTGGAGCGGCTGTCGGACGCCCGCCGCAAGGGCCACCGGGTGCTGGCGGTCGTACGCGGCAGCGCGATCAACCAGGACGGCGCGAGCAACGGCCTCACGGCGCCGAACGGTCCCTCTCAGCAACGCGTAATCCGCTCGGCCCTCGCGACGGCGGGCCTCGCCTCGTCCGATGTGGACGTGGTCGAGGCCCACGGCACCGGCACCCGCCTCGGCGACCCCATCGAGGCGCAGGCGATCATCGCGGCCTACGGCCAGGACCGGGACGCCGAACGTCCGCTGTGGCTCGGCTCGTTGAAGTCCAACATCGGCCACACCCAGGCCGCCGCCGGCGTCGCGGGTGTCATCAAGATGGTCAAGGCCATGGAACACGGCGTGCTCCCCCGCACCTTGCACGCCGAAGAGCCCTCCCCCTTCATCGACTGGGAGGCCGGCGCGGTGGAACTGCTCACCGAGCAGCGGGACTGGCCCGACACCGGCCGCCCCCGCCGCGCCGCCGTCTCCTCCTTCGGCATCAGCGGCACCAACGCCCACGTCATCCTCGAACAGGCCCCGCCGATGGGGGACCAGGAGTCACCGGAAGAGCCCGTCGCCGCCGTCGCTCCCGTCCCCGTACCACTCTCCGCGAAGACACCGGACGCCCTCCGGGACCAGGCACGGCAGCTGATCTCGTACCTGGAGAGGACCGAGGACGTCGACCTTCCGGCGCTCGGCCGATCGCTCGCGAGCTCCCGTGCGGCCCTCGACCACCGTGCCGTCGTCCCGGCCCCGAACCGCGACGAACTGCTGGCCGAACTGTCGTCGCTGGCCGATGGCGGATCGTCGAACCGTCTGGTGCGGGGCGAGGTCACCACCGGCGCCCTGGCCTTCCTTTTCACCGGCCAGGGAAGTCAACGCTCCGGTATGGGAAGGGATTTGTACGAGGCACATCCGGTCTTCGCCCGGGCCCTGGACGAGGTCTGCGGGCATCTCGACGCGCACCTCGGCCGTTCGCTGCGCGACCTGATGTTCGCCGATCACGAGGACGCCGACTGGGAAGCGGAGCTGCTGGACCAGACGGTCTACACCCAGCCCGGGCTGTTCGCGCTGGAGGTGGCGCTGTTCCGGCTGGCCGAACACTTCGGCCTCCAGCCACAGTTCGTGGCGGGGCACTCGATCGGCGAGCTCGCGGCCGCGCACGTGGCGGGTGTGCTCACCCTCGCCGACGCGTGCGCCCTGGTGGCCGCCCGCGGCCGGCTCATGCAGGCCCTGCCGCAGAACGGCGCGATGGTCTCCGTGCTCGCCACCGAGGAGCAGGTCGCCGGGGCGCTCGCGGGACGCGAGCACGAGGTCGCCGTGGCCGCCGTCAACGGACCCACGTCCACCGTGATTTCGGGCGATCTGCTCGCCGTCCTCGACGTGGCCAAACAGCTGGAGGACGCGGGCGTCAAGACGCGACGGCTGCGGGTCAGCCACGCCTTCCACTCGCCGCACATGGACGCGATGCTCGAGGAGTTCGCGGCCGTCGCGCACCGGCTGACCTACCAGCCGCCGAGGATCCCGGTGGTCTCGAACGTCACCGGCACCCTCGCCACCACCGAGCAGCTCACCTCCCCCGACTACTGGGTACGCCACGTCCGCGAAGCAGTCCGCTTCCACGACGGCATCACCACCCTCCACCAGCGCGGCGTCACCACCTACCTCGAACTCGGCCCCGACGGCACCCTCTCCGCCATGGGCCGGGCCTGCATCCCCGAGGACAGTGAGACCGAGCCGGAGTTCGTGACCGCGCTGCGCAAGGACCGTCCGGAGCCCGCCGCCCTCAGTGCCGCGCTGGCACATCTGTGGGTGCGCGGGACGGCTCCGGACTGGCAGGCCGTGTTCGGCGGCCGGGTAAGGCGGCGGGTCGATCTGCCCACCTACCCGTTCCAGCACCAGCGCTACTGGCAGCCGAACACGGCCCCCGCCAAGGACCTGGCCTCCATCGGGCTCGGCGAGGCCGACCACCCACTGATCGGCGCCGCGGTCACGCGGGCCGACAGCGACGCATTCCTGTTCACCGGGCGGCTCTCACTGCGTACCCACCCGTGGCTCGCGGACCATGTGGTCCTCGGCCGGGTGCTTCTGCCCGGCACGGCCTTCGTGGAACTGGCACTCCGGGCGGGCGGCGAGGCACTCGCCGGGCAGGTGGAGGAGCTGACCCTGGAGGCTCCGCTGATACTCCCCGAGCACGGCGCCGCGCAGTTCCAGGTGGCCGTGGGCCCCGCGGACGAGTCCGGGAGGCGCTCACTGACCGTGCACTCCCGACTGACCGGCGGGGAGTTCGAGCAGCCGTGGATCCGGCACGCGAGTGGAGTACTGGCCGCCGACGAGGGCCGGCGAACGGGCCGGGAACTGACGATCTGGCCTCCGCTGGGCGCCGAGCCCGTCGCGCTGACGGGCCGGTACGAGGCGCTCGCCGAGCAGGGGTTCGGCTACGGGCCGGCCTTCCAGGGGCTGCGTGCGGTGTGGCGGCGCGGTGACGAGGTCTTCGCGGAGCTCGCCCTGCCCGAGGACCGGGCCGAGGACGCACGCGCCTTCGGTCTGCACCCGGCGCTGCTCGACTCTGCGCTGCACGCCATCGAACTCGGCGTCCTGCCGGGCACCGGTGAGCCACGCCTGCCCTTCTCCTGGAGCGGTGTGCGGCTGCACGCGACCGGTGCGGCGGCGGCCCGGGTACGGCTGGCCCCGGCCGGGCCCGACGCCGTGACGATCGACGTCTGCGACCCGTCGGGGGCTCCGGTGGCGTCGGTGGACTCACTGGCGGTACGGACGGTCTCCGCGGACCAGCTCGGCGCGGCGGGCGGCGGGCGGGTGCACGAGGCCCTGTTCCGTGTGGAGTGGGCTCCGGTGATGCCCGCCGCGGCCCCGGCCGCCACGACCGTCGTACGGCTGCGGGACACGGACTCGGTGCACGACACCGTCCACTCCGCACTCGCCCGGACCCAGGAGTGGCTGGCCGAGGACCGCCCGGAGGACGAGCGTCTGGTCGTCGTCACCCAGGGCGCGGTGGCCGTGTCGGACACCGAGGACGTACGCGATCTGTCAGCCGCCGCTGTCTGGGGGCTGCTCCGTTCGGCGCAGACCGAGAACCCGGACCGGATCGTGCTCGTGGACGTCGAGGACCTCGACGACCCGGCCGCCCTGGACCAGGCGCTCGCCTGCGCGGACTCCCAGATCGCCGTGCGGGACGGGAAGGCGCTCACGCCCCGGTTGGCCCGGGTCGCCGTTCCCGAAGCCACTGCGTCACCCTTCACCCCCGACGGCACCGTCCTGATCACCGGCGCCACCGGCGCACTCGGCGGACTCCTCGCCCGACACCTGGTCACCACCCACGGCGTACGACACCTGCTCCTCGTCAGCCGCCGCGGCGCCAACGCCGACAACGCACCCCAACTCACCCAGGAACTCACCCGACTCGGAGCCGAGGCAACCTTCGCCGCCTGCGACGTCGCCGACCGCACCGCCCTCGACAACCTCCTCACCACCATCCCCGAACACCACCCCCTCACCGCCGTCATCCACGCCGCAGGCATCCTCGACGACGGCATCTTCACCACCCTCACACCCGACCGAATCTCCACCGTCCTGCGACCCAAGACCGACGCCGCCCACAACCTCCACCACGCCACCCGCCACCTCAACCTCACCGTCTTCGCCCTCTTCTCCTCGATCCAGGGGCTGGCCGGAGGCGCCGGCCAGGCCAACTACGCGGCGGCCAACGTCTACTTGGACGCGCTCGCGCAGCACCGTCGCGCGCTCGGGCTACCCGCTGTGTCGCTGGCCTGGGGCCCGTGGGGGGAGGGGGGTATGGCCGCGGCACTCAGCGAGGCCGACCGCAACCGTTTCGCGAAGAGCGGCATGGTGCCCATCACCTCGGCCCAGGGCATGGAGCTGTTCGACGCCGCACTCGCCTCTGGCCTGGCCGGGGCCGTCCCCCTGCCGCTCGACACCGCCGCGCTGAAGGCCCGGGGGCCGGAACTGCCGTCGCTGTTGCGCGGGTTGGTCCGTACGCCGGTGCGCCGGGCGGCGGCCGACAGCGTCCCCGCGGCGGACGCCTCGGGCCCCTCCCTCTCGCACCGGCTGGCCGGCCTGACGGCGGAGGAGCAGGAGGACATGCTCGTCGACCTGGTCAGGGCCGAGGTCGCCACGACACTCGACTACGGCGACGCGCACGCGGTCGACGGCCGCCGTGGCTTCAAGGAGCTCGGCATCGACTCCCTCACCGCCGTCGAACTGCGCAACCGCCTCAACAAGACGACCGGCCTACGCCTGCCCGCCACCCTTGTCTTCGACCACCCCAATCCCCTCGCCGTCGCCCACCTCCTGCGCACCGAACTGGCGCCGGAAGAAGGCGAGTCGGCGGCGCCGGTGACTGCGCCGTCCGGCAACGCCATGGCGGAGCCCGACATCCGAAAGATGCTCACCGCGCTGCCGATCGACCGGCTCCGGGGCTCCGGCCTCCTGGACGAACTGGTGAAGCTCGCCGAGACGGAAGCCGTCACCGGCAGCGCGGCCTCGGGCGGCACGGCGTCCGGCGCCGGCGGCAGCGGCAGCGGCAGCGGCAGCGGCAGCGGCACGAATGCGGACGGTACCGACACCGACACCGACCTCGACATCGACGCCCTGGACGTCGACGCCCTCGTACGGATGGCTCGCGAGAGCCACAGCTCCTGAAGAGTCCTGGAGAAGGAACAGCATGAACACCACCTCGTCCGAAGCGGTCGTGGCAGCGCTGCGGGACTCGCTCAAGGAGACCAGCAGGCTGCGTCAGCAGAACCAAGAGCTGCTCGCCGCGTCCAGCGAACCCATCGCCATCGTCGGCATGAGCTGCCGCTACCCCGGCGGAGTCACCTCTCCGGAAGGCCTGTGGGAGCTGCTGGAGCAGGGCACCGACGCCATCTCGCCCTTCCCCGTCGACCGGGGCTGGGACCTGGAGCGCTTGCACGACACGGACCCGGACCGGCCCGGTACGTCGTACACGCGCGAGGGCGGATTCCTGCACCAGGCGCCGGAGTTCGACGCCGAGTTCTTCGGGATCTCGCCGCGCGAGGCGCTCGCCATGGATCCCCAGCAGCGGCTGCTGCTCGAAGCCTCCTGGGAGGCCTTCGAGCGCGCCGGCATCGACCCCACCGCTCTGCGCGGCAGCGACACCGGCGTCTACGCGGGCATCATGTACCACGACTACGGGCCGTATCTGTTCGAGCCTGTGGAGGGCGCCGACGGGCATCGTCTGACAGGCGGCGCCGGAAGCGTGCTGTCCGGCCGGGTGTCGTACACCTTCGGTCTCGAGGGGCCGGCCGTCACCGTCGACACCGCCTGCTCCTCCTCCCTCGTCACACTGCATCTCGCGGTCCAGGCGCTGCGCCAGGGCGAGTGCTCACTCGCGCTGGCCGGCGGCGTCACGGTGATGTCGTCGCCGGGTACGTTCGTCGAGTTCAGCCGCCAGAAGGGGTTGTCCCCGGACGGGCGTTGCAAGTCCTTCGGGGCGGCGGCGGACGGCACCGGCTGGTCGGAGGGTGTCGGCGTCCTGGTCGTGGAGCGGCTCTCGGACGCGCGCCGCCACGGACACAAGGTCCTCGCGGTGATCCGGGGCTCGGCCGTCAACCAGGACGGGGCGAGCAACGGCCTCACGGCGCCCAACGGCCCCTCACAGCAACGGGTCATCCGCGCGGCGCTGACCAACGCCGGTCTCCTCCCCGCCGACGTGGACGCGGTCGAGGCCCACGGCACCGGCACCCGCCTCGGCGACCCCATCGAGGCCCAGGCCCTGCTGTCCACCTACGGCCAGGCGCACTCGGGCGAACAGCCGCTGTGGCTCGGCTCGTTGAAGTCCAACATCGGCCACACCCAGGCCGCCGCCGGCGTCGGCGGTGTGATCAAGATGGTCAAGGCCATGGAACACGGGGTCCTCCCCCGCACCTTGCACGCGGAAGATCCCTCCCCCTTCATCGACTGGGAGTCCGGCGCGGTCGAGCTGCTCACCGAGCAGCGGGACTGGCCCGACACCGGCCGCCCGCGCCGCGCCGCCGTCTCCTCCTTCGGCATCAGCGGCACCAACGCCCACGTCATCCTCGAACAGGCCCCGCCCATGGGGGACCAGGAGTCACCGGAAGAGCCTGTCGCCGCCGTCGCTCCCGTCCCCGTACCGCTCTCCGCGAAGACGCCGGACGCCCTGCGCGCCCACGCACGCGGGATCGCGGCGTTCGTCGAGAGCCCGGCCGCTCCCGGCCTCCTGGAGCTCGGGCGGTCGCTCGCCGCGCACCGTGCCGCGCTCGACGAGCGAGCGGTGGTGTTCGCAGAGGACCGGGAGGGGCTCTCGGCAGGACTGTCTCTGCTGGCCGAGGAGGGCTCGTCCCACCGCCTGGTGCGGGGCGCCCCCGTCACGGGCGACACGGCGTTCCTGTTCACCGGCCAGGGCAGCCAACGCCCGGGAATGGGACAGGCGTTGTACGGCACGTTTCCCGTCTTCGCCCAGGCCCTGGACGAGATCTGCGGGCATCTCGACTCGCACCTCGGCCGTTCACTGCGCGAGGTGATGTTCGCGGCGGAGGGTTCCGAGGAAGCCGCGCTGCTGGACCGGACGCTCTACACCCAGACAGCTCTGTTCGCGCTGGAGGTGGCGCTGTTCCGGCTGGCCGAACACCTCGGTCTCAAGCCCAAGTTCGTGGCCGGCCACTCGATCGGTGAACTGGCCGCCGCCCATGTCTCCGGCGTCCTGTCCCTCGAGGACGCCTGCACCCTGGTGGCCGCGCGCGGCCGCCTCATGGAGGCCCTCCCCGCCGGCGGCGCCATGCTCTCCGTGCTCGCCACCGAGGAGCAGGTCGCCGGGGCGCTCTCGGGACGCGAGCACGAGGTCGCCGTGGCCGCCGTCAACGGACCCACCTCCACGGTTGTCTCGGGCGCCGGGGCAGCCGTGGACGAGGTCGAGGAGGCGCTCACCGCACTCGGATTCAAGACACGGCGGCTGCGGGTCAGCCACGCCTTCCACTCGCCGCTGATGGACCCGATGCTGGAGGAGTTCCGCGAAGTCGCCGCGACCCTCACCTACCACCGGCCGAGGATCCCGGTGGTCTCGAACGTCACCGGCACCCTCGCCACCACCGAGCAGCTCACCTCCCCCGACTACTGGGTACGCCACGTCCGCGAAGCAGTCCGCTTCCACGACGGCATCACCACCCTCCACCAGCGCGGCGTCACCACCTACCTCGAACTCGGCCCCGACGGCACCCTCTCCGCCATGGGCCGGGCCTGCATCCCCGAGGACAGTGAGACCGAGCCGGAGTTCGTGACCGCGCTGCGCAAGGACCTGCCCGAGCCGGAAACCCTCACGTCGGCCCTGGCCCGGCTGTGGGTGCGCGGTACGCCACTCGACTGGCGGGCCCTGTTCGGCGGCGGAGCGGCGCGGCCGGTCGACCTGCCCACGTACCCGTTCCAGCGCCGGCGCTACTGGCTGGACCACCATGCCTCGCGCAACGCCGACACGGATGCGGCCCGTCTCGGTCTCGGGCCGGCCGGGCACCCGTTGCTCGGCGCGGCTGTCTCGCTGGCCGACTCCGAGGGCCTGGTGCTCACCGCGCGCCTGTCCCTGGACGACCATCCCTGGCTCGCGGACCACGCGGTCGTGGACACCGTGCTGCTTCCGGGCACGGCTCTGGTGGAACTGGCTCTCCGCGCCGGGGACCTGACCGGCAGCCAGGTCGTGGAGGAGCTGACTCTGGAAGCCCCGCTGGCGCTGCCCGCGTCCGGCAGCGTCCAGGTCCAGGTCTCGGTCGGCGCTCCCGACGTGTCGGGACGCTGCTCGTTCAGCGTCCACTCGCGCGCGCAGGACGCGGCCTCCGACGAACAGTGGCTGCGTCACGGCACAGGGGTCCTGGTCCGGGACGACGCGCGCACCGACACCGTGCCGGACTCCCTGACCGTCTGGCCTCCGCAGGACGCTCAGCTCGTGGACCTGGACGAGTGGTACGCGTCGCTCGCCGCGAAGGGCTTCGGCTACGGGCCGGCCTTCCAGGGCCTGCGCCGGGTCTGGCGGGGCGACGGAGCGGTCTTCGCCGAGATCGCGCTCGCGGACGAACAGCTCGGCGAGGCGGGCAGGTTCGGGATCCACCCGGCGCTGCTCGACTCGGCGCTGCACGCCATCGAGCTGGGGGTCCTGCCGGCCTCCGAGGAACTGCGGCTGCCCTTCTCCTGGAGTGGTGTAAGCCTGCACGCGACCGGTGCCGCGACGGCCCGGGTGCGGCTGACCCCGGCCGGGCCCGACACCGTGTCGGTCCTGGTGGCGGACGGCGCGGGGCAGCCGGTGGCCGAGGTGGCCGCGCTCGCGCTGCGAGCTGTCTCCGGCGACCAGCTGAGGAGTTCGACCCGCGCCACCGGGCACGACTCGCTGTTCCGGGTGGAGTGGGTGCCGATTCCGGCCGGCACGGCCCCGGCCGCCACGACCGTCGTACGGCTGCGGGGCACGGACTCGGTGCACGACACCGTCCACTCCGCACTGGCCCAGGCCCAGGAGTGGCTGGCCGAGGACCGCCCGCAGGACGAGCGTCTGGTCGTCGTCACCCAGGGCGCGGTGTCTGTCGCGGGCGAGGAGCCCGATCCGGTGGCCGCCGCTGTCTGGGGGCTGCTGCGCTCGGCGCAGTCCGAGAACCCGGACCGGATCGTGCTCGTGGACGTCGAGGACCTCGACGACCCGGCCGCCGTGGACCGGGCACCGAGCGCCCTGGAGCACCAACTCGCGCTGCGTAACGGGCAGTTCTATGCTCCCCGGCTGGCCCGGGTCGCCGTCCCCGAAGCCACTGCGTCACCCTTCACCCCCGAAGGCACCGTCCTGATCACCGGCGCCACCGGCGCACTCGGCGGACTCCTCGCCCGACACCTGGTCACCACCCACGGCGTACGACACCTGCTCCTCGTCAGCCGCCGCGGCGCCAACGCCGACAACGCACCCCAACTCACCCAGGAACTCACCCGACTCGGAGCCGAGGCAACCTTCGCCGCCTGCGACGTCGCCGACCGCACCGCCCTCGACAACCTCCTCACCACCATCCCCGAACACCACCCCCTCACCGCCGTCATCCACGCCGCAGGCATCCTCGACGACGGCATCTTCACCACCCTCACACCCGACCGAATCTCCACCGTCCTGCGACCCAAGACCGACGCCGCCCACAACCTCCACCACGCCACCCGCCACCTCGACCTCACCGTCTTCGCCCTCTTCTCCTCCGTCGCCGGTACGTACGGCACGGCGGGTCAGAGCAGTTACGCGGCGGCCAACGCCTACCTGGACGCGCTGGCCCAGCAGCGCCGCGCTCAGGGGTTGCCGGCGGTGTCCCTCGGCTGGGGCGCCTGGGCGGACGGCGGGATGGCCGCGACGCTCAGCGAGGCCGACCTCGGCAGGCTCGCCCGCACCGGCATCGGAGCGCTGGAGCCCGCGCACGGCCTGGAGCTGTTCGACGCGGCTCTGGCGCTCGGCGTGCCGGACGTCGTACCGATGGCTCTGGACGTCGCCGGGCTGCGGGCCCGGGGCGGCGAGGTCCCGTCCCTTCTGCGGGGTCTGATCCGTGCGACCGCGCGCCGCGCCGCACAGTCCGGGACCGGCTCCTCCCCCGACTCGCTGGCGCAGCGCCTGGCGGGGCTCGGGGCGGAGCAGCGGGACGCTTTCCTGCTCGATCTGGTCCGCGGCGAGGTCGCGGCCGCGTTGAACTACGCGGGCTCGGAGGCCGTCGACGAGCGCCGCGGCTTCAAGGAGCTCGGCATCGACTCCCTCACCGCCGTCGAACTGCGCAACCGCCTCAACAAGACGACCGGCCTACGCCTGCCGGCCACCCTCGTCTTCGACCACCCCAGCCCCCTCGCCGTCGCCCACCTCCTGCGCACCGAACTGGGCGACGTCGTCTCCGAGACGGTCCCGGCCGCCCCGGCCCGCGCCGCCTCCGCTGCCGCCCACGACGACGATCCGGTCGTCATCGTGGGCATGAGCAGCCGCTTCCCCGGTGGTGTCGGCTCCCCCGAGGAGCTGTGGGAGCTGGTGGCGTCCGGCGGTGACGCGATCTCCGGGTTTCCCACCGACCGCGGCTGGGACCTGGAGGCCCTCTACGACCCGGACCCCGATGCGCCGGGCACGTCGTACGCCCGCGAGGGCGGGTTCCTGGAGGGGGCGACGGAGTTCGACGCCGAGTTCTTCGGGATCTCGCCTCGTGAGGCACTCGCGATGGACCCCCAGCAGCGGCTGCTGCTGGAGGCCTCCTGGGAGGCCTTCGAGCGGGCCGGCATCGACCCGGCCACCCTGCGCGGCAGCGACACCGGCGTCTACGCGGGCGTCATGTACCACGACTACGCGAGCCGTCTGCCGACGGTTCCCGGAGACCTCGAGGGCTATGTGGGCACCGGCAACACGGGCAGTGTCCACACCGGCCGGGTGTCGTACACGTTCGGTCTCGAGGGCCCGGCGGTCACCGTCGACACCGCCTGCTCCTCCTCGCTGGTCGCCCTGCACATGGCCGCCCAGGCGCTGCGCCAGGGCGAATGCACCCTCGCGCTGGCCGGCGGGGTGACGGTCATGTCGTCACCCGGCACGTTCGTCGAGTTCAGCCGGCAGCGCGGGCTCGCGCCCGACGGCCGCTGCAAGCCCTTCGCCGCCTCGGCGGACGGGACCGGCTGGTCGGAGGGCATCGGCGTGCTCGTACTGGAGCGGCTGTCGGACGCGCGCCGTAACGGGCACCAGGTCCTGGCCGTCCTGAGGGGCTCTGCCGTCAACCAGGACGGTGCGAGCAATGGTCTGACCGCACCCAACGGCCCCTCCCAGCAACGCGTGATCCGCGCGGCCCTCGCGGCGGCGGGCCTCACGCCGTCCGATGTGGACGCGGTCGAGGCCCACGGCACCGGCACCCGCCTCGGCGACCCCATCGAGGCCCAGGCCCTGCTGTCCACCTACGGCCAGGCGCACTCCGCCGAACAGCCGCTGTGGCTCGGCTCGTTGAAGTCCAACATCGGCCACACCCAGGCCGCCGCCGGCGTCGCGGGTGTCATCAAGATGGTCAAGGCCATGGAACACGGGGTGCTCCCCCGCACCCTGCACGCCGAGGAGCCGTCACCGTTCGTCGACTGGGAGGCCGGCGCCGTCCGGCTCCTGGACGAGCAGCGGGACTGGCCCGACACCGGCCGCCCGCGCCGCGCCGCCGTCTCCTCCTTCGGCATCAGCGGCACCAACGCCCACGTCATCCTCGAACAGGCCCCGCCCACCGACGAATTGGCCCAGGAGCAGGATCCGGCACCCCTCCCCGTGGCGCTGCTGCCGCTGTCCGCACGGACCCCGTCGGCGCTGGCCGCGCAGGGCGCCCGACTGGCGGCACGGCTCGCCGCCCCGGACGTGACCGGTGACGATCTCGGGTTCTCGCTGGCGGCCACTCGCGCAGCCCTGGATCTGCGGGCGGTCGTCGTGGCCGCGGACGAGGACGGGCTGCGCACGGGGCTCGAGGCGCTCGCCGCCGACACATCCGCGCCCACGTTGGTGCGCGGCCCGCGCGGCGAGATCGGGACACGCGGCGGACTGGCGTTCCTGTTCACCGGACAGGGCAGCCAACGCCCGGGGATGGGAAGGGAGTTGTACGCCACCCATCCCGTCTTCGCCGAGACGCTGGACACGGTCTGCGCGACCTTCGACCGGCATCTGGACCGCCCGCTGCGGGACGTGATCTTCACGACGGAAGGGCCGCGGGAGTCCGCGCCGCTGGACGAGACCGCGTACACGCAGCCCGCGCTCTTCGCGATCGAGGTCGCGCTGTACCGCCTCGCCGAGTCGTGGGGGCTGCGCCCCGGCCATCTCATGGGGCACTCGATCGGCGAGCTGGTCGCCGCGCACGTGGCGGGGGCGCTCTCGCTGGCCGACGCCTGTGCCCTGGTGGCCGCGCGCGGCCGGCTCATGCAGGCGCTGCCCGCCTCAGGCGCCATGCTCTCCGTGCTCGCCTCCGAGGGAGAGCTCGTTCCGCTGCTCGCCGGGCGTGAGCACGAGGTGACCGTCGCCGCCGTGAACGGCCCCGCCTCCACGGTGATCTCGGGCGACGAGGCGGCCGTGGCGGCCATCGACGACGTGCTGGCGGCGCGCGGGGTCAAGACCCGGCGGCTGCGGGTGAGCCACGCCTTCCACTCCCCGCACATGGACCCCATGCTCGACGAGTTCCGGGCGATCCTCGGCGAACTGTCCTTCCAGGAGCCGCAGATCCCGGTGGTCTCCAACCTCACCGGCCGCATCGCCACCGCCGACGAGCTGTGCTCGCCGGAGTACTGGGTGCGCCATGTCCGCGAGGCCGTCCGCTTCCACGACGGGGTCACCGCACTCGTCGAGGCGGGCGTGACCACCTTCCTGGAACTGGGCCCGGACGCCGTACTGACCGCACTCGCACAGGAGTCGCTGACCGACCGGCCGGAGGCGGCCGCGTTGGTGCCCGCGCTGCGCCGCGGCCGGCCTGAGGCCGAGACGTTCACGGCGGCCGTCGCGATGGCGTATGTGCGCGGCGCGGACGTCGACTGGCGGGCGGTGTACGCCGGTTCGGGCGCGCGCCGGACGGAGTTGCCGACGTATCCCTTCCAGCGACAGCGCTACTGGATGGAGGCGCCCGGCACCGAGGCGCCGGCGCCCACCTCGGTGGAGGCCCGCTTCTGGGCGGCCGTCGAGCGCGAGGACCTCGATTCGCTGGCCGCGACGCTGGGCGCCGAAGAGACGGCCGCACTCGGCGAGGCGCTGCCGGTCCTGTCCTCCTGGCGTCGCAGGCACACCGGCATGCCGACGGCGGACACCCTGCCCAACGCGGCCGGGTCCGGCTCCGAGGCCGGGGCCGAAGCCGGGGCCGGGGCCGGGGCCGGGGCCGAAGGTGCGGAGAATCTGGCCCTCGCGCTCGCCGGGCTCTCCGCGGCCGAACGCGAGCGCCGGGTCCTCGACCTGGTGCGTACCGAGATCGCCGCGGCGCTGCAGTACGCCGGCAAGGAGGCCGTCGAGCCGCGGCGCTCGCTCAAGGAGCTGGGCTTCGACTCGCTGGCCGCCGTGTCCCTGCGCAACAAACTGGGCGCGGCAACGGGCCTGAACCTGCCCGCCACCCTCGTCTTCGACCACCCGACGCCGGCGGACCTGGCCACGCGTCTGGCCGGGGAACTGGCCCCGCCGCCCCAGGACGTCGACATGGACGTGGACGGCGAACTCGACCGGCTGGGTGAGGCGTTGGCCGCGACGGACGACGACGGCGTACGGGAACGGGCCGCGGCCCGCCTCCAGGCGCTGCTGTCCGAACTGAGCGTGCCGGCGTCGGCCACCGGTCCCGCCGACGAACTCGCGGACCGCCTCGAGGACGCCGACGACGACGATCTCTTCGACCTCATCGACTCCGAACTGGGCTCGTCCTGACCCCAGTACGACCGGACGGTGGGAGGCCGTCCTCGCCCCACGAGGGCGGCCTCCCACCGAACACCACCGCCTTGAACCAGCGAGGAACGCGATGCCTGAGTCTGACGAAAAGAAACTGCGGGACTATCTGAAGCGGGTGACGGTCGAGCTGCGCGAGTCCCGGCTCCGGCTGCGGGAGGCCGAGGAGTCCTGGAACGAGCCCATCGCGATCGTCGGCATGAGCTGCCGTCTGCCCGGTGGCGTGCGCTCGCCCGAGGACCTGTGGACCCTGGTGGAGACCGGCACCGACGCGACCTCCGAGTTCCCGGGCGACCGCGGCTGGGACGTCGACGGCCTGTACGACCCCGAGCCGGACCGGCCCGGCAAGTCCTACACGCGACGCGGCGGATTCCTGTACGACGCGGCCGAGTTCGACGCCGAGTTCTTCGGGATCTCGCCGCGCGAGGCCCTCGCGATGGACCCCCAGCAGCGGCTGTTCCTGGAGTCGTCCTGGGAGGCACTGGAGCGGGCCGGGATCGACCCGGCCGCGCTGCGCGGCAGCAGCACGGGGGTCTACGCGGGGTGTGTCACCTCCGACTACCAGGTGCTGCTCGCCTCGGCGCCGGAGGAGATCGAGGCGTACCGCATGACGGGCTCGGCGGCCAGCGTGCTGTCGGGCCGGGTGTCGTACCTCTTCGGTCTGGAGGGGCCGGCCGTCACCGTCGACTCGGCGTGCTCCTCCTCGCTGGTCGCGCTGCATCTGGCAGCCCAGGCGCTGCGTCGCGACGAGTGCTCGCTGGCACTGGTCGGCGGTGTCACGGTGATGGCCACGCCGACCGGGTTCGTCGACTTCAGCCGGCAGCGCGGATTCTCTCCGGACGGGCGCTGCAAGGCGTTCGGGGCGGGGGCCGACGGTACGGGCTTCGCCGAGGGGGTGGGCGTGCTGGTGGTGGAGCGGTTGTCGGACGCGCGCCGCAACGGACACCGGATCCTCGCGGTCGTGCGGGGCAGCGCCGTCAACCAGGACGGTGCGAGCAACGGTCTGACCGCGCCGAACGGCCCCTCCCAACAGCGTGTCATCCGCGCAGCGCTGGCCTCGGCGGGCCTCGCGCCGGGTGACGTGGACGCGGTCGAGGCACATGGCACCGGCACCCGCCTCGGCGACCCGATCGAGGCCCAGGCGCTCATCGCCGCCTACGGTCAGGGGCGGGAGGCGGGACAGCCGCTGTGGCTGGGCTCGGTGAAGTCGAACGTCGGACACACGCTGGCCGCGGCCGGCGTGGTCGGTGTCATCAAGATGGTCAAGGCCATGCAGCACGGGGTGCTGCCACGCACCCTGCACGCGGACGAGGCGTCGCCGTTCGTCGACTGGGAGGCGGGCGCGGTCGAGTTGCTGACCGAGCAGCGGAGTTGGCCGGACACGGGGGTGCGCCGCGCCGGTGTGTCCGCGTTCGGCATGAGCGGAACCAACGCCCATGTGGTCCTGGAGCAGGGGGAACCCGCCGCGGACGAGCCGGCGTCGGTGGAGCCCGCGGCGGACCCGGTGGTGGTTCCGTATCTGCTGTCGGCGCGCGGGGAGGCCGCGCTGCGTGCCCAGGCCGGCCGCCTGCGGACCCATCTGCGGTCCCACCCGGGTCTGTCGCCCGCCGACGTGGGCCACTCGCTGGCGGTGACCCGGTCGGCCCTCGACCACCGGGCGGTGGTGCTGGGCACGGGAGCGGAGGAGTCGGCGGCGGCCCTGGAGGCGCTGTCGCGCGGCGAGGCGAACGCGCAGCTCACCGTGGGCGTGGCCAGGGAGCGCGGCAAGACCGTCTTCGTCTTTCCTGGGCAGGGCTCGCAGTGGGCCGGGATGGCCGTCGACCTGCTCGACACCTCGACGGTGTTCGCCGAGCGGCTGCGTGCCTGTGACGCCGCCGTCGCCGCCCATGTCGACTGGTCGGTCGAGGACGTGCTGCGGGAGCGCGAGGGCGCGCCGTCGCTGGAGCGGATCGAGGTCGTCCAGCCCGTGCTGTTCTCGGTGATGGTGTCCCTCGCCGCACTCTGGCGCCACCACGGCGTGGAGCCGGACGCGGTGGTGGGCCACTCGCAGGGCGAGATCGCCGCGGCCTGTGTCTCCGGCGCGCTGACGCTCCAGGACGCGGCCCGGATCGTGGTGCTGCGCTCGCAGCTGTTCGCCGACGAGCTGGTGGGGCGTGGCGCGGTGGCGTCCGTCGCGCTGTCGCGGCGGGAGATGGAGGAGTGGCTCGCCGCGTACGGGGACCGGCTGTCCGTCGCCGGGGTCAACAGTCCCGGTCTGGTGACCGTGGCCGGTGCGCCCGAGCCGTTGGAGGAGTTGGTGGCGGCGCTGACCGAGCGGGGCATCCGGGCCAGGATCGTGCCCGCCACCGTCGCCTCGCACTCCCCGCAGGTGGACCGGCTGCGCGGCCGTATCGCCGAACTCCTCTCCTTCGTGCGGCCCCGCAAGGGCCGCGTCCCGCTGTACTCGACCGTCACGGGCGAGGTCCTCGAAGGCCCGGAGCTGACGGCCGACTACTGGTTCGAGAACTGCCGCCGCCCGGTGAACTTCGAGCCGGTCGTGCGGACCCTGCTGGACGACGGCTTCGACGTGTTCGTCGAGTCGAGCGCCCACCCGGTGCTGGTGCTCGGCGTGGACGAGACGGTCGAGGACACCGGCGCCGACGTGCTGGTGACCGGCACGCTGCGGCGCGGCAATGGCGGCATGAAGCGGTTCCTCACCGCACTGTCCGAGGCATATGTACGCGGACTTCGGGTCGACTGGGGGCCGGTGTTCGGCGCCGGGCGCACGGCGGTCGAACTGCCCACGTACCCGTTCCAGCGACAGCGCTACTGGGTCGACCCGGTCGAGGACCGTGCCGTCGTCGGCGACCAGGCCGACGCCGCGTTCTGGGACGCGGTCGAGCGCGGGGACGTGGCGGGTCTCGCCGCGTCGCTGCGTCTCGCCGACACCTCGGCGCTCGGGGAACTGCTGCCCGCGCTGTCCTCGTGGCGGCGCGACAGCAAGGAACTGGGCGCCGTGGACTCGTGGCGCTACCAGGTGGTGTGGCGGCCCGTCAGCGAGCCCGCCGCGGCCGTCCTCTCCGGCGACTGGCTGGTGGTGCGCCCCTCGCACGCCGCGGCCGACCCGATCGCCGCGCAAGTCGCCCGTGCGCTGGCGGACGCCGGAGCCCGCCCCTCGACTGTCGAGGTGGACGTCGAGACCGACCGCGCGGACCTGGTCCGCCGGCTCTCCGACGCCGCCGGGTCCTTCGAAGGCGAGGCCGTGGCAGGCGTCGTATCGCTGCTGGCGCTCGACCCCGCCGAGAGCCCGCGTCCAGCGGTGTCCACGGGGCTGGACCGTACCGTGCTGCTTCTGCGGGCCCTCGCAGAGGCGTCACTCACGGCTCCGGTGTGGGCGGTGACGCGTGGCGCGGTGTCCGCCGAGCCGACGGACCGGGTCGGCGCCCCCGAGCAGGCCCAGATCTGGGGCCTCGGACAGGTCGCGGCCCTGGAGACCCCGCAGCACTGGGGCGGCCTGATCGACCTGCCCGAGGAAGCGGCCGACGCCCGGGCGCTGTCCCGGCTGACCGCGCTGCTCGCGGCGCCCGGCGACGAGAACCAGGCCGCCGTGCGCGACTCGGGTGTGTATGTACGCCGGCTCGTACCCGCCCCCGCCCCGGCGGCCGACGGAGGGTTGCGCACCGATGGCGGCACCGTCCTGGTCACCGATGGCGTCACCGGTATGGGCGCGCAGGTCGCCCGGCTGCTCGCCGAGAAGGGCACCGGTCCTCTGCTGCTGACCGCCGGCCCCGGCACGGACGCCGGGCTGATCGCCGCCTTCGAGGCCGAACTGACCGCGCTGGGCGCGCGGGTGAGCGTCGCCGTGTGCGACGTGGCCGACCGCGACGCCCTCGCGGAGGTGCTCGCCGGCGTCGCGGGCGAGGCGCCGCTGACCGCCGTCGTGCACACGGCCGGGCTCCTGGAGGACACCCCGCTGGAGAGCCTGTCCCCGCCGGATCTGGAGCGGGTCCTGCGCACCAAGGTTCTCGGCGCCGTCCATCTGGACGAGCTGACCCGGGAGAGCGGCCTTTCGGCGTTCGTGCTGTTCTCGTCGGTCACCGCGACCTTCGGCGGCGGCCTCGGTCTCGCCGCCTACGCGGCCGCCAACGCGCATCTGGACGCGCTCGCCGCGCATCGCAGGTCCCTGGGTCTGCCCGCTCTCGCGCAGGCGTGGGGCGTCTGGCGGAGCGGGCCCGTCGAGGACATGGAGGAGGCGGACAGGGTTCTGGAGGAGTCCCGGCGGTTGCGCTTGGACCGGCGCGGCCTCCCGCTGCTCCGCCCGGCACCCGCGCTCGCCGCCTTCGAACGGGCCCTGGACCCGGCGGCCACCGCGATCGTGCTCGCCGATGTCGACTGGAGCCGCTTCACGCGGGTCTTCGACGGGGACCGGCCCAGCCGGCTCATCTCCGAGATCCCCCAGGTCAAGCGGGCCCGCAAGGAGTCCGCCTCGGCCACGGACGCCGCGTCGAACGCCCTGGGCCGGCTGGCCGGGCTCCCGGCGGCGCGGCGTCGTGAGCTGCTGCTCGACCTGGTCCGCGCCGAGGTCGCCGCGGTGCTCGGGCACGCGGACCCCGGGGATGTGGCGGCGCAGCGCGAGTTCCTGGAGCTCGGCATGGACTCGGTCACGAGTGTGACGCTGCGCAACCGGCTGGGCGCCGCGACCGGACTGCGCCTGTCGGCCCGGGTGATCCTCGACCGGCGGACGCCGGAGGCACTGGCCCACCACCTGGCCGACGAACTGGCCGGTGGTGCTGGGGAGTCGGCGCGGGAAGGCGTTCTCGCCGGACAGTTCTCGGCGGCGTACGAGAGCGGGGAGACCGCCGGTGTCATGGCCCGGCTGGCCGAGGCCGCACGCGAGCGGCCGGTGTTCGCCGTGCCGGAGCCGGGCGACCTGCCCGAGCCCGTACGGCTCGCGGAGGGGTCCGGTGGCCCTCGGCTCCTGTGCTTCCCCACGGTTCTGGCGACCTCCGGTCCGCACCAGTACGCGCGGTTCGCCGCGCCGTTCGCCGGCGAGCGGGATGTGTTCGCCCTGTCGCTCCCCGGTTTCCGGGACGACGAGCGGCTGCCCTCGTCCGTGAACGCCATCGCCGAGGCGGCCGCCGAAACGGTGCGCCGGACCACGGACGGCGCGCCCTTCGCCCTCGTCGGTTACTCCTCGGGCGGCGTCGTCGCCCACGAGACCGTCCGGCTGCTGGAGAGCTCCGGGATCTTCCCGGACGCGCTCGTCCTGCTCGACACGTACGTGCCCGGGGACGAAGCCCTGGAGGACGCCCTGCCGGCGCTGATGCGGCAGATGGCCGACAGGCTCAAGGAGTTCGGCCCCGTCGAGGACGCCCGGCTGACCGCGATGGGCGGCTATCTGCAGCTGCTCGGCGACTGGCGGCCCGGCCCGGTCAAGACACCGGTGCTGCTGCTCCGCCCGGTCGAGCCGGTACCCGGCACGGCCCCGGCCCAGGGGGACGGCTGGCGGTCGTCCTGGCAGCAGCCGCACGAGACGGCCGACGTCCCCGGGAACCACTTCTCGATGATCGAGGAGTACGCGCCCGAGGCGGCCGGCGCCGTCACCACCTGGCTCACCGCTCTCAACTCCCGGGAGACGGTGTGAACTTCGACGAACCACCGGAGGCGGACCCACAGATGACGGACAAGACGGAGGTGGTGATCGTGGGCGCCGGCCCGGTCGGCCTGGCCGCCGCCTGCGCCCTGTGGCAGCGCGGCATATCCGCCCGCGTACTGGAGGCCCAGGAGTCCCCGCACCGCGGATCGCGGGCCGTCCAGCTCCATGCCCCCACGCTGCGGATCTTCCGCGAACTGGGGATCCTGGACGAAGCCGAGCGGCGGGGCCTGAGGATCCGCGCCAACGAGTACCACCTGGCGGGCGGCCGCACCCTGCGCATCGAACTCGGTGCGGTCAACGAGCCGTTGATGCTTCCGCAGGAGATCACCTGTGAGCTCCTGGAGCGGCGCCTCGGGGAGCTGGGCGGCCATGTGGAGCGCGGCGTCGAGGTCACCAAGATCATCCCGAATGACGAGGTCGTCATCGTCGAGACGGAGGGCCCGGCCGGCGCGGGACGGATCGAGTCCGACTGGCTCGTGGCGGCCGACGGCGTGCGCAGCCGGACCCGTGAGCAGCTCGGCATCGACTTCGCCGGCAGCCCGGTCCCGGTCAACTTCCTGCTGGCCGAGGGCCGGATCGAGGGCCGGCCCGCGGACGACGCGGTCCACTACTTCCTGGGCCTGGCCGGCTCGGTCGTCTTCGCCTCGATGCCCGGCGAGCGGGTTCGCGTCTCCGCGGCCGTCCCGGTCGGGCACCCCCTCACCGAGGAGGGGGTGCAGCAGATCCTCGACGAGCGCGGCCCCGGCGGGCTGCGCGTCGCGTCGCTCGACATGGTGAACAACTTCAGCAGTCAGGAGCGGATCGCGGCCCGGCTGCGCGAGGGACGCGTCTTCCTGGCCGGGGACGCCGCCCACACGCACTCCCCGCTCGGCGGCCAGGGCCTGAACCTGGGGCTCCAGGACGTGCACAACCTCGTCTGGAAACTGGCCGGCGTCATCAAGGGGACGCTGGATCCGACCGTGCTCGACAGCTACGAGCCCGAGCGGCGGTACGCCGCCGAGCAGATCGTCCGCAACACCCACCAGTTCCTCAAGGTGTTCACGCTGGGCCCCACGGCGGCACGGGTGCGCAACACGGCGTGGAGTGCGCTGGAGTCCCTGGGTCTGCTGCGCCGCTGGTTCGCTCCACTGCTGGCGGGCTGGCGGGTCCGCTACCCCGCGAGCCGGCCGGCCGGCTGGCTCGGCGGGCGCCGGCTCCCGGAGCCGGGCACCCGCTCGCCGCACTGGACCGCGTCGCCCCCGGCCCAGGACCGGTATCGGCTGGTGACGCTGGGGCGCACGGGCCACGGGGCCGAGCGGCGCGGCCGGGCGCTGGCCGAGCTGCGGCCCGAGCTCGTCAGCCACGGCCATGTCCGCAAGGGCGGCGGCGGGTTCGTCCTGCTGCGGCCCGACGGCTATGTGGCGGCCGGCGGTGCGACGCGCGCCGACTGGGAGCGCGCCGCGCGCCTGCTGGCCGAGGCGGCCGCTTCCTGACCGCCCCTCTCCTCCCCTCGACGTCGACAAGGAGTACGTCCGTGACGCCCCAGGAACGCATAGACGAACTGCACACGCTCAAGGAACGGGCCCGGCAGGGACCCGATCCCGAGGCCACCGACCGGCAGCACGCCCGCGGCAAGCTGACCGCCCACGAACGCATCGGACTCCTGCTGGACAAGGGTTCCTTCCAGGAGATCGAGGCCTTGCGCCGGCACCGGGCAAGCGGCTTCGGACTGGACCGGAAGCGCTATCACTCCGACGGGGTGGTGACGGGCTGGGGCACCGTGCACGGGCGGACGGTCTTCGTGTACGCCCACGACTTCCGGATCTTCGGCGGCGCCCTGGGCGAAGCTCACGCCGCCAAGATCCACAAGCTGATGGACCTCGCCGAGGCCGCCGGCGCCCCGCTCGTCAGCCTCAACGACGGCGCGGGCGCCCGTATCCAGGAAGGCGTCACCGCGCTCGCCGGATACGGCGGCATCTTCCAGCGCAACACGCGCAACTCCGGTGTGATCCCGCAGATCAGTGTGATGCTCGGCCCGTGCGCGGGCGGCGCCGCCTACTCCCCCGCCCTCACGGACTTCGTCTTCATGGTCCGCGAGACCGCGCAGATGTTCATCACCGGTCCCGATGTGGTGCAGACGGTGACCGGTGAGGCCGTCACGATGAACGGCCTCGGCGGTGCCGATGTGCACGCCTCCGTGTCCGGCGTGGCCCAGTTCGCCTACGACGACGAGGAGACGTGCCTGGAGGAGGTCCGCTATCTGCTCTCGCTGCTGCCGCAGAACAACAGGGAGCTGGCGCCCCCCACTCCGACGTCCGATCCGGCCGACCGGCGCAACGACGCGCTGCTGGATCTGGTCCCGGCCGACCCGAATCAGGCGTACGACATGCGGGCGGTGATCGAGGAGGTCGTCGACGACGGCGAGTACTTCGAGGTCCACTCCGCCTGGGCGACCAACATCATCTGCGCACTGGCGCGCCTCGACGGCCATGTCGTCGGCGTGGTCGCCAACCAGCCGTCCTCGGTCGCCGGCGTACTGGACATCCATGCCAGTGAGAAGGCGGCCCGCTTCGTCTCCATCTGCGACTCCTTCAACATCCCCCTCGTCACGCTGGTGGACGTGCCGGGCTTCCTGCCCGGCGTGGACCAGGAGCACGGCGGCATCATCCGGCACGGCGCGAAGCTGCTGTACGCGTACTGCAACGCCACCGTCCCGCGCATCTCCGTCGTCGTCCGCAAGGCCTACGGCGGCGCGTACATCGTCATGGACTCCCGGTCCATCGGCACGGACGTGTCGCTGGCCTGGCCTTCGAACGAGATCGCCGTCATGGGTGCCGAGGGCGCCGCCAACGTGATCTTCCGCCGCGAGATCAACGGTGCCGAGGACCCCGACGCGGTGCGTCGGCAGAAGATCGACGAGTACAAGTCGGAGCTCATGCACCCCTATTACGCGGCGGAGCGCGGACTCGTGGACGACGTGATCGACCCCCGCGACACCCGATCGGCGCTGATCGGCGCACTGGCCATGCTGCGCACGAAGCACGCCGACCTTCCGTCGCGCAAGCACGGCAACCCCCCGGCATGAGGCCGAAGTACGAAGGGACAGCGGACAGATGAACGACGCGTTCAAGGTGGTGCACGGCAACCCCAGCGATGAGGAACTGGCCGCGGTGGTGGCCGTTCTGCTGTCAGCCGGACAGCAGTCGCACGAGCCGGCCGCCGACCGCGGTGACGGAGTGAACAGGCCGACGAGCGGGGTCTCCTGGAGCCGGGGCAGCCGTACGTACGCGGCTCCGGCCGCTTCTTGGAAGTTCCTCTCATGAGCAGGCGAAGGAAGAACGTGCGCAAGGTGCTCATCGCCAACCGTGGCGAAATCGCTGTCCGCGTGGCCCGGGCGTGCCGGGATGCCGGGATCGCGAGCGTTGCCGTGTATGCGGAACCGGACCGGGACGCGTCGCATGTCCGTGCGGCGGACGAGGCGTTCGCGTTGGGCGGTGACACCCCGGCCACCAGCTACCTGGACATCGGCAAGGTGCTCCAGGCCGCCAAGGACTCCGGGGCGGACGCGATCCACCCCGGCTACGGCTTCCTGTCCGAGAACGCCGAGTTCGCCCAGGCCGTCCTCGACGCGGGCCTGACCTGGATCGGCCCGCCCCCGCAGGCCATCCGCGACCTCGGCGACAAGGTCGCCGCCCGGCACATCGCCCAACGCGCCGGCGCGCCCCTGGTCGCCGGCACCCCCGACCCCGTCTCCGGCGCCGACGAAGTCGTCGCGTTCGCCGAACAGCACGGCCTGCCCATCGCGATCAAGGCCGCCTTCGGCGGCGGCGGCCGCGGCCTGAAGGTGGCCCGCACCCTGGACGAGGTCCCCGAGCTGTACGACTCCGCGGTCCGTGAGGCCGTCGCCGCCTTCGGCCGCGGCGAATGCTTCGTCGAGCGCTACCTCGACAAGCCCCG
>NZ_JBHVWZ010000053.1:0-32425 GCF_042881985.1 Streptomyces sp. NPDC058246
CCCCTGTCCAGGGGCGCGGGGAACTGCGCAATCTTTTGGCGGGGGCGAAAAACTCCCGGCGCCGGCGTCACCGCGGCCGGTCGAGACGACGTCGCAGGTCAGGGCAAGCCGGACCGGCCGCGGAGTCGAGGGCGGGCGTAGACCGCGAAGGCTCGGCCCGCGTGGGGCCTAGCCCAGGCGCTGCACCAGCGCGCGGTACTCGTCCCACAGTTCCTTCGGCGTGTGGTCACCGAAGGTGTTGAGGTGCTCGGGGATCAGCGCGGCCTCCTCGCGCCACACGTCCTTGTCGACGCCGAGCAGGAAGTCGAGCTCGGACTCGGACAGTTCGAGCCCCTTGGTGTCCAGGGCGCCCTTGGCCGGCAGAACGCCGATCGGTGTCTCGACACCCTCGGCCCTGCCGTCGAGCCGGTCCACGATCCACTTCAGGACGCGGCTGTTCTCGCCGAAGCCCGGCCACACGAACTTGCCCGCCTCGTTCTTGCGGAACCAGTTCACGTAGTAGATCTTCGGGAGCTTCGCCTGGTCCTTGTCCTTGGCGACGTCGATCCAGTGACCCATGTAGTCGCCCATGTTGTAGCCGCAGAACGGCAGCATGGCGAACGGGTCGCGGCGCAGCTCGCCGACCTTGCCCTCGGCGGCGGCGGTCTTCTCGGAGGCGACGTTCGCGCCGAGGAAGACGCCGTGGTTCCAGTCGAAGGACTCGGTCACCAGCGGGACCGCGGTGGCGCGGCGTCCGCCGAAGAGGATCGCCGAGATCGGCACACCCCTCGGGTCCTCCCACTCGGGCGCGATGATCGGGCACTGCGAGGCGGGGACCGTGAAGCGGGCGTTGGGGTGCGCGGCCGGAGTGCCGGACTCCGGCGTCCAGTCGTTGCCCTTCCAGTCGGTCAGGTGGGCCGGAGTCTCCTCCGTCATGCCCTCCCACCAGACGTCGTTGTCGTCGGTGAGCGCGACGTTGGTGAAGACGGAGTTGCCCCACAGCGTCTTCATCGCGTTGGCGTTGGTGTGCTCACCGGTGCCGGGCGCGACGCCGAAGAATCCGGCCTCGGGGTTGATCGCGTACAGCCGGCCGTCCTCGCCGAACCGCATCCAGGCGATGTCGTCACCGATCGTCTCGACCGTCCAGCCGGAGACCGTGGGTTCCAGCATGGCGAGGTTCGTCTTGCCGCAGGCGCTCGGGAAGGCGGCGGCGACGTACTTGGACTCGCCCTGCGGCGGGGTCAGCTTCAGGATGAGCATGTGCTCGGCGAGCCAGCCCTCGTCGCGCGCCATGACGGACGCTATGCGCAGGGCGTAGCACTTCTTGCCGAGCAGCGCGTTGCCGCCGTAGCCCGAGCCGTACGACCAGATCTCGCGGGACTCCGGGAAGTGGGAGATGTACTTCGTGGAGTTGCACGGCCACGGCACGTCAGCCTCGCCCTCGGCCAGCGGCGCTCCGAGCGTGTGCACAGCACGCACGAAGAAGCCGTCGGTGCCGAGTTCGTCGAGGACCGGCTGTCCCATGCGGGTCATGGTGCGCATGGACACGGCGACGTAGGCGGAGTCGGTGATCTCGACGCCGATCGCGGAGAGGTCCGAGCCGAGCGGGCCCATGCAGAACGGGACGACGTACATCGTCCGGCCCTTCATCGAGCCGCGGAAGACGCCGCCCTCGCCGCCGGTGCCCTGGAAGATCTCCCGCATCTCGGCGGGGGCTTTCCAGTGGTTGGTCGGGCCCGCGTCCTCTTCCTTCTCGGAGCAGATGAACGTCCGGTCCTCGACCCGCGCGACATCGGTCGGGTCGGAAGCGGCGTAGTAGGAGTTGGGGCGCTTGATCGGATCGAGCTTCTTGAAGGTGCCCTTGCGGACGAGCTCCTCGCTCAGTCGCTCGTATTCGGCTTCGGATCCGTCACACCAGACCACGCTGTCCGGCTGGGTCAGTTCGGCGATCTCGTTGACCCACGAGATCAGTTCTTTGTGCTGGGTGGGGACCGTAGTGGGAGCCGCGATGTCGCGCGCCACGATTGCTCCTAAATGAGGGGTTTTGTTGTTGTGCCCCGTGGGGGCTGCGACCCGGATGCTTCACGTGGTCGATCTCTGGCGCTCATCCGGTGCCGACCGCACTCATTTGATCATCCGACTGATCCGCCCATATGTCCAGAGGACCTCACACGTGAGCGGAGTGAGCATCGCCACTCGCCGGAAGGTTTCCGTCCGCACACTCCGGGTTCACTCCGGGTACCCCTGGGGCACCCGGCCACCCGCGTGAGAACATGGCCACTCCTGGCGGTTCTGACGCCGTACTGACACGTAACTTACGGTTCCGTAGGTAGGATTCGCCCATGACTGCGCCCGTCCCCGACGCGCCCATGGACTCGCCGGCCGCCGGCCGCGGTCCCGGCGCGCTCTCCGTGCCGCACCCCTCCGTTCCGGACGAGATCAAGCCCAAACTCCGGGGCTGGCTGCACCTCGGCATGTTCCCGGCCGCACTCGTCGCGGGCCTGGTGCTCACCGCTCTCGCGAGCTCGACCCGCGGCCGCATCGCCTGCGGGATCTTCGCCCTGACGGCCTGCCTGCTGTTCGGCGTGAGCGCGCTCTACCACCGGGGCAACTGGAGCCCGCGCATGGACGGCGTGCTGCGCAGACTCGACCACGCGAACATCTTCCTGATCATCGCGGGCACCTACACACCGCTGACGATGCTGCTGCTCCCGGAGGCCAAGGGCCAGTGGCTCCTGTGGAGCATCTGGGCCGCGGCGGCGGTCGGGATCGCCTTCCGGGTGTTCTGGGTCGGCGCCCCGCGCTGGCTCTACACCCCCTGCTACATCGCGATGGGCTGGGCGGCCGTCTTCTTCCTGCCGGACTTCATGCGGACGGGCGGGATCGCCGTCCTCGTCCTGGTGGTCGTCGGCGGACTGCTCTACAGCGCGGGCGGCGTGATCTACGGGATCAAGCGCCCCAACCCGTCCCCGAGCTGGTTCGGCTTCCACGAGGTCTTCCACTCCCTGACCCTTGCGGCGTTCGTCGTGCACTACGTCGGGATCTCACTGGTGGCCTACCAGCACGCGTAGCCCTTCCGACCAGCTCGTCCCAGGCCGCGGCTGCCAGCCGCGGCCTTTTCCATGCTCTGGCACATCAACCCAATTGACAGCTGGATTCTTTTGAGAGGAGCTCTCATTTAATGGGGGACTCTCCATCAGGATGAGGCGGTGCGGCGCTGTCGGCGGGGGCGCCCCTGCCCGGCCCGGGGCCGGCCGGCCCGGCGCCGAAGGAGGACACCGCCCTGGTCCCGGCTCCCGCCGATGCCGGACAATGAGCACCATGGCCGCCACCGCACAGAGTTCCACCCCCGCCGCGGAGCCCCGGCCGGGGCTCCGCGAACGGAAGAAGATCAAGACCCGTATCGCGATCCGCGAGGCGACGTACCGGCTGATCCAGGAGCAGGGGTACGACGCGACGACCATCGAGCAGATCGCGGAGGCGGCCGAGGTCTCCCCGTCCACGGTGTTCCGCTACTTCCCGACCAAGGAGGACATCGTCCTCACCGACGAGTACGACCCGGTCATGGAGGAGGAGCTGCGCTGCCGGCCGGCGGACGAGCCGTGGATGGATTCCCTGCGGTACGCGGTGCGCAGGGCCATCGGTATCGGGTTCGCCGAGGAGCCCGACGTGTCCCGGCTGCGGACCCGGCTGATGGTCGACGTGCCCGCCGTCCGCTCCCGGATGATGGAGAGCATGTCGGTGACCGGCCGCGTGCTGTGCCGGGTGATCGCGGAGCGCACCGGCAAGGATCCGGACGACCTGGAAGTGCGGGTGTTCGCGATGTCGCTGATCGGCGGCCTGATGGAGGTCTCCCTGTACTGGGCCGAGGGCGGCCACCAGGATGACCTCGCCGACCTCGTCGACCGCGCCATGGACGTCCTGGAGAACGGGCTGACGCCCTGACGCCCTGCCGGAAACCCGGAGGCCACCGGCGCCCCCCGCATGACATCCTGGCCGCGTGAACGGTCCGGAGATCCACGTCGAATTCGCCCCCGACCTGGGGTTGTTCGTCCCGCACGGGCGACGCACGGGTGCCACCCCGGTCGGCACCGACGGCTCCTCCACGCTCGGCCATGTCGTCGAGTCGCTCGGCGTCCCGCTGACCGAGGTCGGCGCCCTGGTCGTGGACGGCCGGGAGGTGCCGTTCGCACACATCCCGGCGGCCGGAGAGATCGTGGAGGTACGCGCGGTCGAGCGTCCGCAGCGGATCCCCGGCGCCCCGCTCCGCTTCCTCCTCGACGTCCACCTCGGCACGCTCGCGCGCCGTCTGCGCCTCCTCGGTGTCGACGCGGCGTACGAGTCCACGGACATCGGCGACCCGGCACTCGCCGCCCGTTCGGCGGCCGAGCGGCGCGTCATGCTCAGCCGCGACCGCGGACTGCTGCGCCGCCGCGAGCTGTGGGCGGGCGGCTTCGTCTACAGCACCCGGCCCGACGACCAACTCCGTGACGTCCTCGGCCGGTTCGCGCCCGAGCTGAAGCCCTGGACACGCTGCACGGCGTGCAACGGCCTGCTCGAGGACGCCACCAAGGAGCAGGTCGCCGACCAGCTGGAAGGCGGCACGCAGCGGTCGTACGACGTCTTCGCGCGCTGCGAGGAGTGCGGGCGCGCCTACTGGAAGGGCGCGCACCACGACCGCCTGGAGGCCATCGTGGAGCGCGCCCTGTCCGAGTTCGCGCGCAAGAGCTAGCTCTTCCTCACGTCGCCCTTCCCGCAGGCGATTCCGTCCCCGTTCGGGTCCAGACCCAGCGGATCGTCCTTCCCGTTGACCCTCAGCCGCCCGTAGTCGTTCGTCTTCAGCCACGCGCACCGCGCGGCCGTCGTCTTCTTCACCTCGTCCGGGAAGACCGTCGGCACGCAGACGTTGATCGTCCCGTAGTGCCGGTCGCAGCCGGAGATCGTGGTGCTCACTTGCTGCGAGCTCCGCTTCTTGCCCGGCTTCGTGACCTTCCCCTCCGGGGAGTCGGCGAAGGAGTGGACGTGTGCCGAGGCGGTGTCCGTGGCGAGCGCGGAC
The DNA here is from genome assembly GCF_042881985.1 of Streptomyces sp. NPDC058246. Classification (NCBI taxonomy): domain Bacteria; kingdom Bacillati; phylum Actinomycetota; class Actinomycetes; order Kitasatosporales; family Streptomycetaceae; genus Streptomyces; species Streptomyces sp. NPDC058246. Next base: position 5,036 of record NZ_JBHVWZ010000053.1, read on the forward strand.
GGACCCTGGAGGTGGACCCACTTGGCGACCGAGGGCACCCCGTTGGCGTCGACCGCGAAGAGCATGTACCAGCCGGGCGGCGCCATGTTCGGGTTGCTCGTCACGTTCAGGTCGACGTTGTTGCCGTCCACGCTCAGCGGCAGGTCCACGAACCGCTGGTTCGGGTCGGACGAGTGCGTCACCGCGGCCGGGCGGATCAGCTCGGCCTTCACGATGGGCCGGTCGACGGTGATGCGCTGCGTGTCCCCGTACACCCACTCGTTGTCGATCACCGAGGTGATCGTCGGACGGGTGCCCTTGAGCAGGTAGGGCGGGGTGTAGATGGACACGTTGTGGTTCCAGGTGCCGTTGCCCGGGTTGTCGCCGGTGGCCATCACCCGGCCGTCGGGCAGCAGGAACGCGGAGGAGTGGTAGCCGCGGGCCTCCGGGTCCGCGGCCACCGGGTCGAAGGCCGTGGTCGCCGGGTCGAAGATCGACGCCTCGTAGACGGGGTTGGCGCGGTTGTGCAGTCCGCCGCCCGTCTCCAGGACCTTTCCGTCGGGCAGCAGCACGGCGGAGACGTACATCTTGCCCTGGCTTCCGGTCTCGGCGACCTTGCCGTTGCCGAGGTCCACCGTGCCCTGCGGGATCTGCGGGCCGACCGTGTACGTCGGGTTGGCGGCCTTGAGGTCGATGATGTCGGTGAGCCGGTTCGCGTCCGGGTTGGAGTCGATGTTGCCGCCGCCGATGGTCAGGACCTTCTGGTCCTGGGCCGGAGGCAGCAGCACGCTCGCGGACTGGTCGCGCTGGTCCTTGTTCTGGAGCCCCGGGATCGCCGTCGTGGTGTTGGCGTCGTAGTCGTAGATCGCCGAACCCGTACCCGGGGTGCCGTTGCCGAAGACATGGCTGCCGGAGTAGAAGAGCCGCCCGTCCTGCATCAGGATCATCGACGGGTAGAGACCCCAGTACGACCATGTCTGGTTGACCTGCCACAGCGGCAGCCACCGCTGCTGGGCGGCCGACCAGCGCTCGGCGGTCACCGAGCCGGTGGAGTCCTCGCGCAGACCGCCGAAGGAGATGATGTCGCCGTTGCCCAGCTCGGTGGCGGACGGATACCAGTGCCCGTCGTTCAGGTCGTTCGTCCTGCTGTACGTCTCGGTGACGGGGTCGAAGACGTACGAGTCCTTGTAGCCCTCGTAGCCGTGGCCGCCCGCCACCGGGAACGCCTTGTTGCCGCTCATCACCAGCACCCGCCCGTCGGACAGCTGGACGTGTCCCGCGCAGAACATGTCCTTGGGCGTGGGGATCACCTTGTACGTGCCGTTCGCCGGGTCGTAGACCGCGCTGGTGAACGTGCCCGCGTTGAAGTTCTCCTCGCTGTTGCCGGACCCGGCGATCAGCAGCACCTTGCCGTTGTTGAGGACCACGGAGTGCATGGAGCGGACCGGGTTCTGCGTGGGCAGCACCGTCCACTTGCCGTTGGCGCACTCCTCGGCGGTTCCGGTGCAGGTGGCCGGCGGGATCGGGTCGGAGACCTGGTCCATCGTGTAGTCGTCGGTGGTCGCCGAGCCGGTGCCGTACACCGAGACGCCCCAGGTGATGCGGTCGGTACCGGCCGGGACCGCGGGCGTGCGGACGCTCGCCTGCGTCCAACTCCCCGCCATGTCGAGCATCTTGAGGTCGGTCCAGTACTGCCAGCCGGCCGTCGTGTCGTGCCGGAAGAGTGTGATCGCGGCGTCGGGAGTCGTCGTCTTGTACCAGAGCCCGAGGTCGTACTGCTTGCCCGCGGTGACCACCGGCGCGCAGTCGGTGGACTCGGTGATCAGCGCCTTGCGGTCACCGCTCACGCGCCGGGTCAGCGAGACCTTCATGGCCTTGGTGCCGGAGTGGGAGTCGGCGACGGTGGAGAAGGTGAAGTCGTTGTCGCCCCAGCCGGACTTCTCCCAGCAGTACGGCATCCCGTCCGTGCCGGCGGTCTCGAAGCCCGGGTTCTTGACGAGGTTGGCGGCGGACGCGGGCTGCGGCGAGACCAGCAGCAGCCCGGCGGCGAGGCCCGCCACGGCCAGTAGTGAGGTTCTGCGACGCGGTCGTGCCACGTATCTCATGCGGCTCTCCTTGCTGTGCGGCCGCCGCTCCCGCCCGCGGACTTCCCGCTGCGGCGCGGCAGATAGACCAGCGCTTCGGTCCCCACGAAGCGCAGGACGAAGGTCGTCACCAGCGCGAGCGCGGTGGCGGAGAGTGCGCCCATCCCGAAGTGGTCGACGAAGAGCGCGATCAGCGGGATGCGCAGCACCAGATCGGCGTTGGCGAGCAGCGCGAACCGGCCGACGCGGTCCCACCAGGTGCGGTGCTTGCGGCGCTCGCGGAAGAGCAGGTGCTCGATGAGCAGGAAGTTCCAGGCGACGCCGAGCTGGTTGGCGAGGATCTCCGCCGGTACGTAGTGCAGTCCGGCGGCGGTCAGCGCGTACAGGCCGAGCAGGTTCGGCACGAAGCCGGTGGCGCCGATCAGGCCGAAGACCACCATCCGCGCGACCGGCGAGGCGGTGCGCAGCCCGACGAGGTGGCGCAGGAAACGGAAGCCCTCCTGCGCGGTCGACTTGGACTCGCCCGCGAACCGGTCCTGGAAGACGAACGGCACCTCGGTGACCTGACGGGGGCGGCTGCGCACGGCGAGTTCGAGGAGGATCTTGTAGCCGAGCGGCTGGAGCGCCTCGGCGGTGACCACGCTGCGGCGGATCGCGAAGAAGCCGCTCATCGGGTCGCTGATGCCGTGCAGTCTGCGCGGGAACAGCGTCTTCGTCAGCCAGGTCGCGCCGCGCGAGACGGCGATGCGGTAGCCGCCCGCGAGTCCTTCGCGGCTGCCGCCCTTGATGTAGCGGCTGGCGACGACGAGCCCGGCGTTCGACCGCTCACCGGTGGCCACCAGCTCCGGTACCAGGGACGGCGGATGCTGGCAGTCGCCGTCCATGACGACGATCCAGTCCGACCCGGCCGCCTTCATCCCCTCGACGACCGCCCCGCCGAGCCCGCCGACCGGCTCCTCCCGGTGCAGGACGGTGACCGGGAAGGGGCAGTCCTTCGCCGCCTCGTGGATCACGGCGGGCGTGTCGTCCGTGGAGTCGTCCACGAAGACGACCTCGCAGGGCAGCCGGGCCGGCACCGACTCGGTGATCTGGTGCAGCAGCTCTCTGATGTTCGCCGACTCGTTGTAGGTCGGTACGACGATGGTGACCGCGCCGGGCTCCGGGACCTCGGCGGCGCGTACGGCGGGATCACCCAGCTCGTCGGGGACAGTGCTCTCGAAACTGCTCATCGACTGCCTCCGGAGCTCACCGTGGTGGTGGTGTCGTCGATCTGCCTGATTTCGATCCGGTCGGCGCCCTTGCCGAAGGTGGCGACCGGGGTCGAGTGCTCCATCGCCGCCTTGACGTTGGGCAGGTCGACCGCGTCGCGCCGTACCGTCGGGGAGGCGACGACATAGTCGAGGTCGCGCCAGCCGTGCGGCAGCGTCTTGGTCACCGCGGGGTCGAGGTCGGCCTTGTAGAACCAGATGACACCGAGCCCGGGCCGGTAGCCGTCGTGCACGAGGTCGAGCCAGAGCGCGTCGTCGACGAGGACCCGGGTGTCCTCCGGGTCCTTCACCTCGGTCTTCAGCCAGGAAGAGGCCGCCCGGTAGGGGGCGTTGGCGTCGGCGGTCACCGCGGTGCGGTCGCCGTCGTACCAGCGGGGCACGACATAGGCGCCCGCCGCCACCACGAGCACGGCCGCGAGACCGCGGCGCCCCCAGGTGACGTACGTCTTCTCCTCCTCGCTCCGCCATCTGCGCAGCCCCGCGTGGGCGACGCTCGCGGTGCCTCCGGCGAGGACGAGCGCGAGGAACGGCAGGGCCTGGATGACGTACATCGCGGGCAGGTAGCCGCTCGGGCGCATCGCCACCAGGGCGAGGATCGCCACGGTCAGCGCGGGCCCTGCCAGGGCGCGTGCGGTCACCGACCAGCGCCAGGTGACCAGGAGCAGGAGCGCTCCGGCGAGACCGCCGAGGGGCAGTACGCGGTCGTAGTACAGCCAGGACCGGAGGACGCCGTACGAGCCGGTGCCCGGGTCGAGGATGAAGCCGGAGCCGGGGCGGCTCATCTGGTAGGTGATGCCGTCCCAGAGTGAGACATGGCCCGCGCCCGGGAACAACTCGCCCTTGAGCAGGGCGAAGAGCGGGTACGCCATCCCGATCAGGACGCAGGCGGTGATCGCTCCGGTTAGCGCGAACTTCCGGGTGTCGCGGTGGCCGTGGCGCCACATGGTGACCAGCAGCGCGGGCAGGATGACGAGCATCGTCTCTTTGGTGAGCACGGCCGCCGCGGCCGCCAGGCCCGCCCCGAAGTGGTGCCAGAGATGGCGGCTCGGCGACGCGGCCAGGCAGAACGCCAGCAGCGTCCACATCACCGCGATGTTGTCGAGGAAGATCTCCCGCTGGAGCACGACCGACAGCGGCGAGAGTCCGAAGAGCACCATCGCGAGCCCGGCGGCCCACCGCGGCAGCGAGAGGCGGCGCGCGAGGACGTACACCAGGACCGCGCTGATGGCGCTGATCAGCAGCATCGCGACGCGCATCGAGCCGACGGTCATCAGGGACGGGCTGATGTGGGCCGGGATCCAGGTCAGGGCGGCGATCTGGATCCAGCCGAGCGGCGGGTGGTCGTACCAGTACGTGTAGTGGGCCAGGCCGTTGCCCTGCTGCACGGCCCAGGCCTGGGCGAGGTAGGTGCCCTCGTCGTCGCTGAGCGTCGGGTAGTCGGCGATGTTCCAGCCCTGGACGACCATGATCGCCACGAGCAGCGCGGCGCACAGCAGCAGATCGGACCGCGAGCTGCGAAAACGCGGCGCCGGAAGGGAGTCGGGGACGAATTTGGGCGCACGAGGCCGCTGCGCGGGGACCGTGGGTGTGGTCGCCGCGTCAAGAGTGGAGGTCACGCAGGAACGTCCTCTCGGATCACTTCGGTGAGATGCGCGCCGACATGACTGGTCAACTCCCAGTCGTTGCGCCCCCGTTGCTCGCGCCACACTGCGCGTACGGCGGCGCCCGCGAGCAGCACCTGGTAGAAGGGACCGCCGACGATGAGCTTCAGGTAGTGGACGAAGCGGACCCGAAGCCCGTACTGCTTGCCGAAGTCGTGCAGTCCGACGAGCTCGAAGACAAAGGTGACCAGGGCGGTCACGGCCGGCAGGAAGGTGATGAAGGCGATGCCGACGGGCACGTCGAGGAAGAGCGCGATGGCCACGTTGAGCGGGATGACCACGCCGGAGACGGCTTGCAGGTACGGCGTCATGAGCGTGTAGCGGGCGAGCAACCGCTGTCCGAAGCCCGGCAGTCGCGTCCAGTCCTTCTTCCGGTAGACCTGGAGGAAGCCCTGGTTCCAGCGGGTGCGCTGCTTCATCAGTGACATCAGGCTGCCCGGCGTCTCCTCCCGGGTCACCATGTCGGAGTCGTAGGCGACGACGACCTTCTTGCCGACGCTGGAGAGCCGTACGCCCAGATCGCAGTCCTCGGCAAGGCAGTCGGGATCCCAGCCGTCGGCCTCCCGCAGGACTTGTGTCCGTACGAAGACGGTGTTGCCGCCGAGCGGGATGAAGCCCTTCTGCGCGTGCAGGTGCAGCCGGGAGCGGAACCAGAAGAAGTACTCCAGGCAGTTGCGCAGGCTGTACCAGCTGGAGGTGAAGTTGATGAGCTGGACGCCGCCCTGGACGACGTCCGCGCCCGTCGTGCGGAACGCGTGGTCCACGTGGGCGAGCAGCTCCGGATGGACCTGGTCCTCGGCGTCGAAGACGCCGACCACCTCGCCGCGGCAGTGCGGCAGGGCCGTGTTCATGGCCTTCGGCTTGTTCTTCTTCTCGTGATGGTCGACGACTACGCGCACGCGCGGGTCGCGCTCCTCGGCGGCCCGGGCGACCGCGGTGGTCTCCGGGTCGTCGTGGCCGACGATCACGATGATCTCGAAGTCGGTGTGACTGGACTCCAGCAGCCGCTGGATCGTGTGGTCGAGCACGGCCTGCTCGTGCCGCGCGGGCAGCAGCAGCGAGAAGGCGAGGCTCTCACCGCCGTCCGGACTGCTGAACCGGGTGGAGGCCAGCACCTCGGGCGTACGCCACGCGTGCATCTGCCACCACAAGGTGAAGGCCGCCATCCAGAAGAGCGCGAGCGAAACGGCAGCGATGAAGACAGACGTGAGCAACAGATCCCCCCAGATCCCCAAAACCCCCTGTCGCGACAGTGAGTCACACCTGTCGCGTCACCGTGGAGAGACTAGGGGGGAACTGTGAAGCCCATGGGCTCTTCAGATAAATAGAGTGTTTCGGAATCCTCAGTGCAAGAAGGGGATGTATCCGGCTACGTCGGAGGTTTCCCGGCCACGAGTGACTGTTTCAGCGGGCGTTTACGCTGCCGAGCGCGTCCTTCAGCCGCTGGACATCCGATGTCGGAGCGTCGCAGGTGAAGTTACGGCAGACATACGCGGCCGGCCTTCCGTCCACCAGTGGGCGGCCCACGAGCAGGGGCAGTTCGTCACTCTCCGGCGCGCCCACGGCGACCACGGCCCCCGGGGCGGTGCCCAGAAGTGCCGTGCGGAGCAGGGTTTTTGTCGCCGGGTCACCTTCCGGGCCCACGATCGCGACCTCGCGCGGCCCGTCGAGGAGCGCCTCGGACACCGCGAGACCCCAGCCGATGAAACGGGGCGCGCGCGGGCCGAGCGCCTTCACGACGCCCAACGCCCGCTCGGCGGCGGCGCGATGGGGCTCCGCACCGGTCTGTGCGGCGTACGACAGCAGCGCCCCGGCCGCCGCGCTCCACCCGGAGGGTGTGGCGTTGTCGGTGGGATCCTGCGGACGGCGAATCAACCGCTCGGCGTCGGCGGCCGTGTCGTACAGCGCACCCGACTCGGCGTCCGTGAACTGCACGAGCACATGGTCGAGCAGGAACCCGGCGAACTCCAGCCAGACCCCTTCCCCGGTGACGGACGCGAGCGCGAGGAATCCCTCGGCGACATCCGCGTAGTCCTCCAGCACTCCCGAGTTGGCGCCGACTTGACCGTCCTTGCTGGTACGGGCGAGCCGCGCGCGATCGTCCATGTGCAGGCGTACGAGGAGGTCGGCGGCGCCGATCGCGGCGTCCACCAGGTCGGGGCGCTCGAAGTAGGCGCCGGTCTCGGCGAGGGCCGCGACGGCGAGCCCGTTCCAGGCGGCCACCACCTTGTCGTCGCGGCCCGGAGCGGGGCGCTGGGCACGCGCGGCGAGCAGCCGCCGGTGAATCGAGGCGATCTTCTCGGCGTCGAAGACGCCGTCGTGCTGCGGGAGTTGGAGGACGGAGGCGCCCTCCTCGAAGGTGCCCTCCTCGGTCACCCCGAAGTGGTGGGCGGCGAGTTCGGCGTCCTCGCCGAGGACCTCGCGGAGCTGCTCGGGCGTCCAGACGTAGTAGGCGCCCTCGACGTGCCTGCCGGTCCCGTCGTCGCTGTCGGCGTCGAGGGCGGAGGCGAACCCGCCCTCGTTGGTGCGCAGTTCCCGCACCAGGAAGTCCGCGGTCTCCAGGGCGACCCGGCGGGCGAGCTCGGAACCGGTGGCCCGCCACAGGTGGGCGTAGACGCGGCAGAGCAGGGCGTTGTCGTAGAGCATCTTCTCGAAGTGGGGCACCACCCACTCGCGGTCGACGGAGTAGCGGGCGAAGCCGCCGCCGAGCTGGTCGTAGATGCCCCCGCGCGCCATGTGCTCGCAGGTGTCGGCCGCCATCTGGAGGGCGCCCTCGGAGCCGGTGCGCGCGTGGTGCCGCAGCAGGAACTCGATCACCATGGACGGCGGGAACTTGGGCGCCCCGCCGAATCCGCCGCGTGTGGCGTCGTACTCCCGGGTGAGCCCGAGCAGCGCCTGCGCCTGCTCCTCCTCGCCGGGCACCTGGGAATCTCCGAAGCTCATCTCCCGTCCGGCGAGGTCGCGCACGATCTTCCCCGCGACCTCGGCGACCTCGTCCCGCCGGTCGGTCCAGGCGCCGCGCACGCCCTCCAGGACCTGCCGGAAGGAGGGCATGCCGTGGCGGGGGGCGGGCGGGAAGTACGTACCGAAGTAGAAGGGCTCGGCGTCCGGGGTGAGGAACACGGTCATGGGCCAGCCGCCCTGGCCCGTCGCCGCCTGCACGGCCTCCATGTAGACGGCGTCGACGTCCGGCCGCTCCTCGCGGTCGACCTTGATATTGACGAAGTGCTCGTTCATGTAGGCGGCGGTCGCCTCGTCCTCGAAGGACTCGCCCGCCATGACGTGACACCAGTGGCAGCTGCTGTATCCGACGCTGAGCAGGACCGGTTTGTTGCTCTTGCGGGCCTCGTCGAAGGCCTCGGCCGACCAGGGCCACCAGTCGACGGGGTTGTCGGCGTGCTGGAGGAGGTAAGGGGACGTCTCATGGGCCAGTCGGTTCGGCATACCCCCATCCTCGCGCACCGCTCCCCGCGAACGGCGAAGGCACCGTGATGATCCTCCCCGCGGAGGGCGCCGTGACGAACCGCCTCGCGAAGGCACCGTGATGATCCGCCCGCACCCTCGCGCGGACGTCCCTCACGCAGGACACTTGACGGCGACAGGTGTTGCCGCCGGAGGGGGACGTGACATGCGGGACAGCCATCGGACGGAGGCCGAGCGGCTGTTGGCCAGGGCCGTGGAGGAGGAGGTGCGGCGCTCGGGCGGACGCGTGGACGGGGGTGTGCTGCTGTCGCGGGCGCGGGCCGCGCTGGACGCGATGGGCGAGACCGCCGCCGAGGAGTACGGGGCGTATACGCGGGCCCTCGACGAAGCGGAGGCGGGGCGGCTGACCTTCGGGCAGCGGTACGCCCAGGCGGGTGCCGGCACGTCCCTGATGGTCGCGGCTGTCGCGGCGGTCGCCGCCGTCGTCGCGGACCTGGCGTTCGGCACCGGCGCGGGGACGGCGATCGGCGCGGGAGCCACGGTGGCGGTGGCGGGCGCGGCGGCCACCGTGCTCAAGGTGACGGCCTCGCACGTGCCGGCCGCGAGCCGCCGGGCCGGCGCCCTGGGGCAGCCCGGCGGCCCCGAGCAGCTGCGCCTGCAGTGGCTGACGGCGCTGGAGGTACGGGGCATCCGGCCGTTCCTCGACCAGCAGCGGGTGCTCAGCGCGTCCACCGGCGCGAAACAGGGAGCGCCCCAGCTGCGGCGCACCGACAAGAGCGCGGCGGCCCGGCGGCGCAGTGTCCTGGAGCAGTCCTTCGGTCAACTGCCCGAGCCGGACGGCCCGTTCGCGGGTCGCCGCGCCGAGTTGTCGCGGGTCGCGCAGTGGGTGCACGCGGCACGGGCGAGCACGGAGACGAAGCCGACGGTCGTGGTGCTGCACGGCGCGCCCGGCTCCGGGCGCAGCACCCTCGCGGTCCGGGCCGCGCACGCCCTCAAGGACCAGTTCCGGGGCGCGTGCGTCGTCGATCTGCGCGGCGACAGCCCGGACGACCCGCCGCTGACCACGCGCGACGCGCTGCTCCACCTCCTCAACCGGCTCGGCGCACCGCGCGAGCAGCTCCTCTTCCGCGAGCGTTCCTCCCAGGACCAGCAGGTCAGAAGGCTCAGCGAGCTGTACCACCAGCATCTGACGGGTCTGCCCGTGACGATCGTGCTGGACGACGCGAGCGACGCCGAGCAGGTGCGCACCCTGGTCCCGGAGCGCTCCGACAGCCTGGTCCTGGTCACCGCCCGCAAACCGCTCGACCTGCCCGCCGACCTCGCCGCCTGGGTGCACCAGCTCCCCGTCGAGGCACTGGACGCGGCGGGCGCGGAGGAGCTGCTGAACGCGGCGGCACAGGACGCGTCGGGCCCGTACGACGCCGAATCCACCGACCGGGTCAGGGAGTTGTGCGGCGGCCTGCCCATGGCCCTGCGCGTCGCGGGCTCCTCGCTCGGCCCCCGCACCCCGCGCCGGCTGGCGTCGGACCTGGCGGCGTACGGTCCCGTCGAGCCGGTCGAGCGGGTGCTGTGGCTGCGCTACACGGACCAGTCGGACCCGGCGCGCCGGCTGCTGCGCCGCCTGGCGCTGGCCGGGCGTGCCTCCCTGGGCGTGGCGGCGGCGGCCTCCCTTCTCGCGACGGACGAGCCCGAGGCCACCCGCCACCTGACCGCCCTCTCCCAGGCGGGCCTGATCGACCACGTCCGCGGCAGCCGCTACCGCCTGCACGATCTCGTACGGGCCTTCGCGGGCGCCCGTCTCCTGGACGAGGAGGAACCGGCCGAGCGTACGGCGGCGCAGGAACGCCTGATCGTGAACTACGCGGAGCTGGCCGACTCGGTGATCCGACTGGTGGACGGCAAGACGTCCACCCGCGCCGACCAGTTCGGCCCGCACGGCTTCACCTCGCTGGACGCGGCGCTGCGCTGGCTGGACGACGAGTCGAGCTTCATCACGGCGGCCCTGCGGCACGCGGAGGGCGTCGACCAGGCGGCGGTCCTGCATCTCCTGGGCGCCCTGTGCGACTACTGCCTGCTGCGCGGCGACCTGTACCGCCTGGGCGAGATCAGCGAGCTGACGCAGGCCGTCGACCAGGGCCTCCTGGTCCGCTCGGTCCAGTGGCGCACCGGCATCGCGGCCCGCCAGCTCGGCGAACTGGACAAGGCCCGTACGACGCTCACCTCCGTGGTCGACCTCTACTTCGAAGCGCACCACGACGCGGGCGCGGCGAGGGCGCTCTGCTCCCTCGGCATCACCCTGCACCACCAGGGGAACCTCACCGAGGCGGCGGCCAAGCTCCAGGAGGCCATGGACCTCCAGGCCTCCCCCGACCTGGCGGCCGACCGCGCCTGGACGATGCACGCGCTCGCGGCGGTCGAGCGCGACAGGTCCCGGCTCGCCCGCGCCCTCGAACTCCTCACCGAGGCCCTGGTCCTGCACCGCCAGGGCGAGTCCGTGCACGGCGAGGCGTGGGCCCACTTCCAGCTCGGCCAGCTGGGCCTGCGCATGGGCGACGTACCGCGCGCGGACCGCGAGCTGCGCGAGGCCCTGGACCTGTACGGCCGCACCCGCGACGCCCGCGGCGAGGCCTGGGCCCTCACCCAGCTGGCCCGCGCCCGCCTGGCCGACGGCGACCCGTCGGCGGCGGTCACCGGTCTGCGCCAGGCGGCCTCCCGGCACCGGGACAACGAGGACGCGCGCGGCGAGGCCTGGACGATCTACTACCTGGGCCAGGCCTTGGAGGAGACGGGCAACCTGGACCAGGCGGTGCGCGAACTGGAACGCTCGCGCACGATGTTCTCCCGCATGAGGGACGTCTACGGCCTCGCCTGCGCCCGGCACCACTCGGCCCGCGTCACCCGCGACCAGCGCGCCGCCCAGACCGGCTCCCTGCGCAACTCGGGCTTCGCCCGCCAGCTCCTGGTCGACGCCCGCGCCGACTTCCAGCGCATCGGCGTGGCCCACGGCGAGGCCTGGACCTGCCTCGAACTGGCCGTCGTCGACGCCGGCAACGCCCGCACCCAGCAGGCCCTGTCCCTGTGCGACGAGGCGATCGGCCTCTTCATGTCGTACGGCGACCACCGCGGCGAGGACTGGGGCCGTTTCCTGCGCTGCACCCTCCTCCCCTACGCCGCCCCCGGCGGCTACGAGGTCGGCGCCGCCGTCGCCCAGCAGGAACTGACCCAGCTCGCCCGGACCGGCCATCCGACCCGCGACGCCAAGCTGGACGACTACATCGAGGCGTACCAGCTGCTGCTGGAGCGGGGCGTGGACCTCGACGCCGGCTGGCAGGCCTGGCGCCTGGGAATGGTGCCGGGGCGGCATGCCCGGGACGTGATGGGGGTGACGGTCGCTCCGGAGCGGGGGTGAGGACGGGAGCCCGGCGGACGGGCGGACGGGCGGACGGGGTGTTCGGCACCGCGCCCGCCCCGGTCCGGGCATCACCCTGCGGGGCGTCGAGGAGCCGTATCCACCCGACGCCCTCGAGCACCGCTTCCGCAGCGTCGACGCGAGCGAGGTCTCCACACGCGGGAACGGGCCGGCGGGCGCGCGCTCCGACCATCCGCGGCCGGAGTCCGCGCACCTGCTGCTGCCCTTGGCGGACCACTCCCGCTGAGGCCCCGGCGCCCCCGGGACGGTGGGCTCAGCCCTTCGCGGGCGACGCCTTCCCGCCGGAGGCGGGGCCGGAACCGGTGCCGCCCTTGCCGGGGGCCGCCGTGTCCTTCTCCGGGGCCTCCTCGAAGGTGACCTTGCCCATGTGGCGGTTCATGGACTTCATCAGGCCCCATACGGCGAGGGCCATCACCGCGAAGACGATGAAGCCGAGGACGCCGGGGGTGACCTTGTTCTGGTCGACCTCCTTGGCGAGGGGGACGAGCTGTGTCAGTGCCAGGCTTGCGCTCATGTCAGGCATTGTCGCGGATGCCCGCAAAGAGGTCGTCCTCGGGGAGGGAGGTATCGACGAGGGACGTGGCGAGCTCGTACTCCTCCGTCGGCCAGACCTCCTTCTGGATCTCCATGGGGACCTTGAACCAGCCGCCGTCCGGGTCGATCTGCGTGGCGTGCGCGATCAGCGCCTTGTCCCGGATCTCGAAGAACTCGGCGCACGGAACGTGCGTGGTCAGCGTGCGCTCGGTGCGCTCGAACTCGCTCCAGCGCTTGAGCCACTCCCCGTAGGGCGACTCCAGGCCGCGGTCGAGGAGGGCGTTGTGCAGAGCTTCGGTCCGCGGGCGGTTGAAGCCCTGGTTGTAGTACAGCTTCTGCGGCTGGAAGGCCGGGCCGAACTCGGACTCCGGGTACTTCTCGGTGTCCGTCGCCCCCTCGAACGCCACCATCGAGATCTTGTGGGTCATGATGTGGTCGGGGTGCGGATAGCCACCGTTCTCGTCGTACGTGGTGATCACCTGCGGACGGAACGAGCGGATCTGCCTGACCAGCTCACCGGCCGCCTTGTCCACGTCCTCCAGGGCGAAGCAGCCCTCGGGGAGGGGCGGCAGCGGGTCACCCTCGGGCAGGCCCGAGTCGACGAAGCCGAGCCACTCCTGCTTGATGCCGAGGATCTCGCGGGCCTCGTCCATCTCCTTCTTGCGCACCTCGTGGATGTGCTCCTCGATGTACGCGTCGCCCTGGAGCTTCGGGTTGAGGATGGAGCCGCGCTCCCCGCCCGTGCAGGTCACGACCAGCACGTCCACCCCCTCGGACACGTACTTCGCCATGGTGGCCGCGCCCTTGCTCGACTCGTCGTCGGGGTGGGCGTGCACGGCCATCAGTCGCAGCTGGTCAGTCAAGACTCAATCCTCAGTAAGTCGGCCAGTCGGCTAGTCGGCGCCCGGCGTGAATCGGCGTGATGGGCGGCTTCTATAGTGACGGAATCGGGGGGCGAATAATTCCAGGGCCCCGTCCCTGGGGCCCCCACCAGGACCGGGGCCGACCCTTGGTCCCGGCGCTGCCGAGAGGACGATCATGAGTACGGCGAGCACGCAGCTGCCCGAGGGCCGCTACGGCCCCTCCGCGGACCAGCGCGCCGACCGGAAACTCAAGGTCATCGGCGGTGTACTGGGCGTCGTCCTGCTCGTCGTGGTGGGCTGGTTCGCGTACTACTACGTCGCCCAGAACAAGATCAGCGCCGAGGTGATCACCTTCAAGGCGACCTCGGACAGCGCGGTCGAGGTGCACCTGGAGGTACGCAAGGACGCGGGCGCCCACGGCTACTGCACCCTGCGTTCGCAGGCCGCCGACGGCAGCGAGGTGGGGCGCGCGGACTTCCGTTTCGACCAGAAGTCGTCGCGCATCGACCAGGTCGTCACGCTCCGTACGACCTCGCGGGGGAGCACGGCGGAGCTGCTCGGCTGCCACGCCGGCTGACCGCGCCCCCAGCGCTCGGGGCTGATCCGCGTTGACCCACGTTGACCTGCGTTGACGTAATTCTGATGCCTTATGTCCTCCCCCTTGAGCCGCTGAATTGTTAGGCTCGTGGTTTCGCCCACCCGAGAAAGCACATTCTTCTGGGTAGGGCGATGCTTTGTATTCCCAGTACCTACGAGGAGCACCTGTGACCCAGACCAGCGAGAACGTCACCTGGCTGACCCAGGAGGCGTACAACCAGCTCAGGGCCGAGCTGGAGTACCTGTCTGGTCCTGCGCGCACGGAGATCGCCGCCAAGATCGCGGCCGCGCGCGAGGAGGGGGACCTGCGCGAGAACGGCGGGTACCACGCAGCCAAGGAAGAGCAGGGCAAGCAGGAGCTCCGTGTGCGCCAGCTGACCCAGCTCCTGGAGAACGCCAAGGTCGGCGAGGCTCCCGCGGCGGACGGCGTGGTCGCGCCGGGCATGGTCGTCACCATCGCCTTCGACGGCGACGAGGACGACACCCTGGACTTCCTGCTCGCCTCCCGCGAGTACGCCAGCTCCGACATCGAGACGTACTCCCCGCAGTCCCCGCTGGGCTCCGGTGTGAACGGCAAGAAGGTCGGCGAGGACGCCCAGTACGAGCTGCCGAACGGCAAGCTCGCCTCGGTGAAGATCCTCAAGGCCGAGCCGTACCAGGGCTGAGCCCAGGACCAGCGACTACGACGGTGCCCCCGGCCGACGGCCGGGGGCACCGTCATGCTCAGGTCACGCGGTGGCGGACCGGTACTTGCGCACCGCCAGCGTCCTGAAGACCAGGATGATCAGGACCGAGTAGATCACCGAGGCCCAGACCGAGTGCTGCATGGGCCAGGCGTCGGACGTCGACTGCCCCGGGTTGGCGAAGAGCACCCGGCACGCCTGCACGGTGGCACTGAACGGGTTCCAGTCCGCGATGTGCCTCAGCCACGGGGTCATGTTGCTGGAGTCCACGAACGCGTTCGAGATGAACGTGACCGGGAAGAGCCAGATCAGCCCGCCCGACGTGGCCGCCTCCGGCGTGCGGACCGAGAGACCGATCAGCGCGCCGATCCAGGTGAACGCGTACCCGGCCAGGAGCAGCAGTCCGAAGGCACCCAGCACCTTGCCCGCGTTGGTGTCGCCGTCCGAGCCGACCCGCCAGCCGACCAGCAGGGCGACGACCGCGAGGACCAGCAGGGTCAGCGCCGTCTGCACGAGGTCGGCGAGCGTGCGCCCGGTCAGGACCGCGCCGCGGGCCATGGGCAGCGAGCGGAAGCGGTCGATCAGGCCCTTGTGCATGTCGTCGGCGATGCCGGCGCCGGCGCCCGCGGTGGCGAAGGTGACGGTCTGCGCGAAGATGCCCGCCATCAGGAAGTTGCGGTAGTCGGTGGGGCTGGTGCTGCCGCCGATCATCATGGAGCCGCCGAAGACATAGCTGAACAGCACCACGAACATGATCGGCTGGATCAGCCCGAAGATCACCATCTCCGGGATCCTGGACATCCTGATCAGGTTGCGCTTGGCGACGACCAGCGAGTCGCGGATGGACTGGCCGATCGGGTTCGCGGGGGCCGCGACCTGCACGGCGTCGGTCACGGCAGTCACTTGCCGACCTCCTTCTTGCGCTTGCGGCCCTTGCTGTCGTCCGCCACTCCGGCGCCCTCGTCCCGCTCCTCGGCGACATGGCCGGTGAGGGAGAGGAAGACGTCGTCCAGGGTGGGGCGGCGCAGGCCGATGTCGTCGATCTCGATGCCACGGGTGTCCAGCTCGCGGATGACCTCCGCGAGCAGCTTCGCGCCGCCGGTGACGGGCACGGTGAGCTTGCGGGTGTGCTCCTCGACCGTGGTCTCGCCCTTGCCGAAGCCGCGCAGGACCTCCGTGGCGGTCGCGATGTGCTCGCGCTCGTGCACGACGACCTCGACGCGCTCGCCGCCGGTCTGCGCCTTGAGCTGGTCGGCGGTGCCACGGGCGATGACGCGGCCGTGGTCGACCACGCAGATGTCGTGCGCGAGGTGGTCGGCCTCTTCCAGGTACTGGGTGGTAAGCAGCAGCGTCGTGCCACCGGAGACCAGCTGCTTGATGACCTCCCACAGCTGCTGGCGGTTGCGCGGGTCGAGGCCGGTCGTCGGCTCGTCCATGAACATCACCGGCGGCGAGACGACCAGGGCGGCCGCCAGGTCGAGCCGGCGGCGCATCCCACCGGAGTACGTCTTCGCGGTGCGGTCGGCCGCGTCCGCGAGGTTGAACTGCTCCAGCAGCTCGGCCGCCCGGACCTTCGCGGCCTTCGCCTTCATCTGATAGAGCTGGCCGACCATCTGGAGGTTCTCGCGGCCGGTCAGGTACTCGTCGACCGCGGCGAACTGTCCGGAGAGGCCGACCCTGCGGCGTACCGCGTCGGGGTGTTTGAGTACGTCGACGCCCGCCACGACCGCCTTGCCGCTGTCGGGGCGCAGCAGGGTCGTCAGACAGCGGACCGCGGTCGTCTTTCCCGCGCCGTTCGGCCCGAGCAGGCCGAGGACGGTGCCTTCCGGGACATCGAGATCGACGCCGTCCAGAGCCCTTACGTCACCGAAGGTCTTCACCAGGCCTTCGGCATAGATGGCGCCTGGCATGTGAGTTCTCCACGTCGTTGGGGATGTGCGCGAATGAGGATGGAATGGGCATGCGATGAGCTTGGTTCTGCCGGTTTCGCACCGCCCTGGGGGGCGGCTTCGCTCTGCCGGTTTCACACCACCGCCCCCACGAGCGGGCGGCTTGACGCACAGTCACCGCACAGGCGACTGCCGGGGTCCACACCGTAACGCGATGTATCGCGTTTCTCAACGGAATTTTCCTACCGGAGACGACAGCGGTCCCGACCTCAGTCGATGACCGTGTAACCCGCCTTGCGCAGCGCCCGGTTCACCTCGGCGCAGTGCTCGGGGCCCTTCGTCTCCAGGTGCAGCTCGACCTCCACCTCCGTGAGCCCGAGCCGTGGATCGGTCCGTACGTGGCTCACATCGAGGACGTTAGCGTCCGCCACTGACAACACCCCGAGAAGTGTGGCGAGGGCTCCTGGACGATCGGTCAAGCGCAGCGTGACCGCCAGGTAACGGCCGCCCGCCGCCATGCCGTGGCGCAGGATGCGCTGCATCAGCAGCGGGTCCACGTTCCCGCCCGACAGCAGGGCCACCACCGGGCCCTCGAAGGCCCCCGGCTCGCGCAGCAGCGCCGCGACGGAGCTCGCGCCGGCCGGCTCGACGACCAGCTTGGCGCGCTCCAGACACAGCAGCAGCGCGCTGGACAGGTTGTTCTCGGAGACCGTACGGACCTCGTCCACCAGCTCCTCGATGAGGCGGAACGGCACGTCGCCCGGCCGCCCGACCTTGATGCCGTCGGCCATCGTCGCCGGGTTCTCGATCGACACCGGGCGCCCGGCAGCCAGCGAGGGCGGGTACGCCGCCGCGCCCTCCGCCTGCACGCCGACGATCCGTACGTCGGGACGTATCGACTTCACCGCGAGCGCGACGCCCGCGGCCAGCCCACCACCGCCGATGCCGACGACGATCGTCCGCACCTCGGGGCACTGCTCCAGGATCTCCAGACCGACCGTGCCCTGGCCCGCGATGATGTCGGGGTGGTCGAAGGGGTGGATGAACACCGCGCCCGTCTCGGCCGCGTACTCCTGCGCGGCGGCCAGCGTCTCGTCGACCACCTGACCGTGCAGCCTCACCTCGGCGCCGTAGTCGCGGGTGGCCGCCACCTTCGGCAGCGGGGCGCCGGTCGGCATGAACACCGTCGAACGCACGCCGAGCAGCGAGGAGGCCAGGGCGACGCCCTGCGCGTGGTTGCCCGCGCTCGCGGCGACGACACCCGCGGCGCGCTCCTCGGGGAGCAGCCCCGCGATCCGCACGTAGGCGCCGCGCAGCTTGAAGGACCCCGTGCGCTGGAGGTTCTCGCACTTGAGGTGGACCGGCGCCCCGACCAGCTGGGACAGGTACCTGCTGCCCTCCAGCGCGGTCATCCGCGCCACGCCCGTGAGCATCTTCTGCGCGCCGCGTATGTCGTCGAGAGTCACGCTGGGCAACGGGTCGGCCGTGCTGTAGCTCATGACCACCAGTCTCGCAGTTCACGCGGGCGCACTCCTGTCGTGACCACGGTCCGAGACTGGTTTGCGCAGCCCCGGTACGACCCGCGCCCCGGCCGCGTACCCTGTCCCCCAACCCAGCTCCCCACGCATGAATTGAGCCCCCGGCCATGCCCACAACACCTGAAATGTCGATGGACATGACGACCGTCGGTGACACCGGTCTTCTCGACACGCTGCAGCACGAGGTCGCGGTCTTCGCGCGCCGTGCCGAACAGACCCGGCTCGGCGGGGTGGGGCAGGTGCGCAACTCGATGGACCGTGCCGCGTACCTGCTGCTGAACCGCCTCGACAAGGAAGGCCCGATGGGCGTCAAGGCGCTCGCC
Source organism: Streptomyces sp. NPDC058246 (assembly GCF_042881985.1). Classification (NCBI taxonomy): domain Bacteria; kingdom Bacillati; phylum Actinomycetota; class Actinomycetes; order Kitasatosporales; family Streptomycetaceae; genus Streptomyces; species Streptomyces sp. NPDC058246. The sequence goes on from NZ_JBHVWZ010000053.1 coordinate 23,308, forward strand.
GCGAGCATGGGCATCGACTCCTCGACGGTCACCCGGCAGGTGGCCCCGCTGGTCGACACCGGGCTCGTCAAGCGCACCTCGCACCCCGAGGACGGGCGCGCCGTGGTGCTCCAGCTCTCCCCGCGCGGGCAGTCCCGCCTCGACGAAGTGCGCTCCTCCCGGCGTCAGTTGATGGCCGAGCTGACACACGACTGGGCGCCGGAGGAGCGCGACGCGTTCTGCACGCTCCTCACGCGCTTCAACAGCGCGCTCTCCGCCCGGCAGGCCGCGCAGGGCACGGAGTCGCAGCCGGCTTCCTGAACCGCCCGGGCGTGCTTCCACCACGTCAGGGGGTCTCCACGCGCGCGAAGGCCCCCTTTCCATGCCCCACGCGCGTGCTCTGCGTGCGCGTACATGTGCGCACATGTACGTACGACTCTTGACCGGGAGGCCGCGCCTGGCCTCATATGAGATCGGGTCCTTGTCGTACGCGGTGCGGCAGGTCGTACGCGGCGGGGGCCCCGTTTCCCTCAGGGTCGCCCTCAGGCGGAGGCGTGGTGCGAGAACGGCATGCGTCCCAAGGCGCCCGCCGGGCCCGGGAGTTCGAGGCGTTCGTCGCGGGCGCGGCAGGGCGGCTGCTGCATGCCGCCACGCTGCTCACGGCGGAGCCCCGGGACGCCAACCCGCGCGCCCGGCGCCTGCTGACACAGGCCCTCGCCCATACGTACGCCTCATGGGACCGGCTGCGCGGCGAGGACCCGTACGACCGCGCCCGCCAGCAGCTGGCCGTCCGCTTCGCGCGCTCGGCCTGGCACCAGCGCGGGAGCTTCGGGCGCCCGCGGCCCTCGGCGGACAACGTCCTGGCCCGGCTCACTCCCCAGGAGCGGCTGATCCTGGTCCTCAGGCTGTACGAGGGGGTCGCCGAGGAACAGACGGCGGCGCTGCTCGGGCTCCCCACGGACCGCGTACGGGCGATCTGCGCCCGCGCGATGACGACGTTGCTGCGTCCGCCGCGGGGCCCGGCACCGGCGAGGGTGGGGGTGGCGCCGTCATGACGTGCGAGGTGGTCCCTCGGTGAACCTGCCCGAGCGTGAGGCGTCGGTGCGGCGGCTGCTGGAGCAGACGCCGCCCCCGGTGCCGCCCGAGCTGTACGCGGACGTCGTACGCCGGGGCGGGCGCATGCTGCGCCGCCGTACGGTGGCGCGGCGCCTGATGTGGCTGCTGCTGTTCGCCGCGGCCGTCGCCTTCGTGGTCTGGGCGGCGACGGCCCGCCCCTGGGTGGAGCCGCCGTCTCAGACGACTCCACCGCTGACGGGCTGGTAGCCCTCACGGGCCGGTGAGCCGGCTCAGCCGAGGGCCTGCTGCAGGTCCTGGAGCAGGTCGTCGACGTTCTCGATGCCCACGGAGAGGCGCACGAGATCGGCGGGGACCTCGAGCGCGGAACCGGCCACCGACGCGTGCGTCATCCGGCCCGGGTGCTCGATCAGTGACTCGACGCCGCCCAGGGACTCGCCGAGCGTGAACACCTTGGCGCGGTTGCAGACCTCGACGGCCGCCTCCTCGCCGCCCTCGACCTGGAAGGAGACCATGCCGCCGAACGCCCTCATCTGCTTGGCGGCGATCTCGTGACCGGGGTGGTCCGGGAGGCCCGGGTACAGCACACGCGTCACGCGCGCGTGCCGGGTGAGCATCTCGGCGACCTTGCCGGCGTTCTCGCTGTGCCGGTCCATGCGCACGGAGAGCGTCTTGGCGCCGCGCAGCACCAGCCAGGAGTCGAAGGGCCCGGCGACCGCGCCCATCGCGTTCTGGTGGTAGGCCAGCTCCTCGCCGAGCGCCTGGTCGCCGACGACCAGGGCGCCGCCCACGACGTCCGAGTGGCCGCCCATGTACTTGGTCAGGGAGTGCACGACGACGTCCGCGCCGAGCGCCAGCGGCTGCTGGAGGTAGGGGGTGGCGAAGGTGTTGTCGACGACGAGCCGGGCGCCCGCCTCGCGCGCGATCTGCGCGATCGCCGGGATGTCGGTGATACCGAGGAGAGGGTTGGAGGGCGTCTCGACCCAGACGGCCTTGGTCTTCGGGGTCAGGGCGGCCCGTACGGAGTCGGGGTCGCTGGTGTCGGCCACGGACCACTCGACGCCCCACCGGGAGACGACCTTCGCGAAGAGGCGGAACGTGCCGCCGTACGCGTCGTTCGGGATGACCACGTGGTCGCCGGGGCTGAGCAGCGTACGCAACAGGCAGTCCTCGGCCGCCAGTCCGGACGCGAACGCGAGGCCGCGGCGGCCGCCCTCCAGGGCGGCGAGGTTCTCTTCCAGGGCCGTCCTGGTGGGGTTGGCGCTGCGGCTGTACTCGTAACCGCCGCGCAGCCCGCCGACGCCGTCCTGCTTGTAGGTCGAGACCTGATAGATCGGCGGGACGACCGCGCCGGTCAGGGGATCGGCGGTGTTGCCCGCGTGGATCGCGAGGGTCTCGAAGTGCTGACTGATGTGCCTGTCGCTCATGGGTCCCGAGCGTAGTGCGCCCGCGGGGATGATGACGGCGGAGGCCACCACGGCGGGCCGAACCGGCCGGGGCGGAGCCGCCGCGGAGGGCCCGACCGTGCGGATCGGCGCCGCCGCGAAGGCTCCGGCCCGAGCGGGTTGGAGCCGCCGCGAAGGGCCCCGCCCGAGCGGGTTGGAGCCGCCTCGAAGGGCCCCGCCCGAGCGGATCGAAGCCGCCTCGAAGGGCCCCGCCCGAGCGGATCGAAGCCGCCTCGAAAGCCCCCGCCCGACCAGATCGGAGCCGCCTCGAAGGCCCTCGCCCGACCGGGTTGGCCAATTGTCGGACGCGTCTGGTTCGCTTGAGGCATGGAGATTCTCTGGGTCCTGATGGCGCTGGCGATGTTCAGCCTGGTCCTGCTGCCGGTGTTCAGGCGCAGGCGCGCCGGAATTCAGCTGGCCTCGCCCGGCGACCCGGACGCGGCGGACCCGGCGAACTACGGGTTCCTGCGGCAGGAGGAGCTGGACATCCGCATGCCGGGCCCCGACCACGACCTGCTGGACGTGCTGGACCTGGTGCAGCGCACCCAGGACTACCGCGCCGCGTCGCAGCTGCTCGCGGGCACGGAGACGGACGGCGAGCGGCGCTGGCAGCGGGTGCAGGCCTTCGCGGGCGCCGCGTCGCTGGAGTTGCAGCAGCGCCCCGGCGGGGTCAGCGAGACGCCCGGCGGGCAGTGGCTGCGGGTGTGGCGTGCCGAGCAGCCCAAGGACGCGGGCGGCGCGGCGGTGCACGCGGAGTTCCTGGTCCAGCAGGCGTGGCGTACGTCGACGCCGGGCACGGACGAGTTCCGGATCATCATGGAGGAGGCGAAGGCGGCCTGCGGCGAGGCGGCGCTGCTCTCCCCCGGTGACCCGGTCCCGTACATCATCGAGCTGTCGGTGGCGCGCGGACTCGCCTACCCCGAGCCGGAGTTCGAGCAGCTCTGGCTGAAGATCCTGGACCGCGCGCCGGCCCACATGGGGGCGCATCTGGCGGCCCTGCACTACTGGTGCGAGAAGTGGCACGGCTCGCGCGAGGTGGCGTACTCCTTCGCCGAAGCCGCGGCCGCCCGCGCCCCGCAGGGCTCGCTCCTCGCCGCCATGCCCCTCTTCGCGGTCTTCGAGCACCTCCCCGAGGTGAACCTGGTCCGCAGCTTCTACCAGAGCGAGGTCGTCACGAAGGCGGTCCACGGCGCGCTCCACGCGGTGCACGCGGCCCGCCCCGACGATCCGATGCTGGCCCACGTCCGCCACCTCCTCATCCTCTTCCTGGTCCGCGGCGAGCGCTGGTCGGAGGCCATGAACCAGCTGGTGCACGTCGACGGCCACGTCGGCGCCCTCCCCTGGACCCTGACCCCCGACCCGGCCGCGGACTACGCGATCTACCGGGCACTGGCGGTAGCGGGGTACGAGGCGAACGGCGGAAGCCCGGCGACACTGTCGCACTGAGGGGTGCGGGGCGGGCGCTGGGCCGGGCCGGCGGCGGGCGCGGGCCGGGCCGGGCCGGGCCGGGCCGGGCCGACGACGGTGCGGGGCGCCCCGCCGGACTGATGTACCGGCGGCCCTGGGGCGGCGGCTCGTTTTCGTGCCCAGTGCGTGTCAGCAGGTACGCACCAGCCCCGGGCGACCTGTCGACCTGGCGACCTGGCGACCCGAGCGAGACGAGTTCGTCTTCGCGTGTGTCAGTAGGCGGACCGGCGGCTTCAGAGGGCGATCGGCCTTGTGGGCAGAGGGGGTTGGCGGGGAGGGATGTTCCTATACTGACCCGATGATCGCCGTTCCGCTCAGCGCGCTCGAAGTGGCCATGGTCCAGACGGGCGCCCGAGCGGCTGACACGCTACGAGACACCACCGAGTTCGCCCGGCGTCTTGAAGACCTCGGTTACCTGCGGCTCTGGTACGCCGAGCATCACCATTCTCCGGCCATCGGAGCGTTCCCGCCCATCGTCCTGGCCACCCACGCGGCCGCGTTGACGTCGGCGATCCGCCTCGGCTCCGGGGGAGTTCTCGCTCCGAACCACGCCCCGATCATGCTGGCGGAGCAATTCGGCACACTGGCCGCACTGCACGCGGACCGGATCGACCTTGGCATTGGTCGTGGCCCGGGCACCTTCGACGACTCCACGGCGCGGGCTCTGCGCCGTGGCGCCGGTCCGACAACGGACGACGAGTACCGCAGCGATGTGTCAGCGACTCTGCGACTCCTGGTGGACGAGGTCGCGCTCGACCCACTCCCGGAGCCATGGCTGCTGTCGTCGAGCACGGCCGGTGCAGCGCTTGCCGCGGAACTCGGACTGCCGATCGCCTTCGCCCATCACATCCGTCCCGACAACACCCTGGCGGCGCTCAGCCACTACCGCGAGCATTTCTCCCCGTCCCGCTGGTGCGAGCGCCCACGTGTGCTGATCTGCGTGGAGACGGTGTGCGCCGAGACGGACAGGGAGGCGGCCCGGCTCGCCGGCCCGATGGATGTCGTGAAGGCCGGACTCCTCAAGGGACGGGGCGACATCCCCTTCCCCACGGTCGAAGAGGCGGCGGCCCACTCATTCACCGCGGAAGAAGTGCGGGCACTGACGAGCTTCCGTGCCCAACAGGCGCACGGCTCACCCGAGACCGTCGCGAGGCACCTGACGGGCCTGGTGGACATGACCGGTGCCGACGAACTCATGCTCGTGACGCCCGTCTACGCCTTGGCCGACCGGCTGAGGTCGTACGAACTCGTCAACGAGCACGTCATGACAAAGAGCACGTCTCCCATGGGGACTTCGTCATCCGGCATGACGACCTCCTCATGACCGCCCGTCGCCGCCGCTTCCGTAGGGGCGCGTCAGGATTTCCAGGTTGTGGCCGTTCGGGTCGTCGAAGTACGCGCCTCGGCCGCCGTCGTTGCGGTTGATCTCGTTGACGCGGCGGTGGTACGGGTCCGCCCAGTAGGTGAGGCCCGCTGCCCGTATGCGGGCGAAGATCTCGTCGAAGTCCTCCTCCGAGACGAGGAAGGCGTAGTGCTGCGGGGTGATCGGCGCGGTCGTGTCCATGTAGTCCAGGGTGACGCCGTTGGGGACCGGGACCGGCATGAACGGACCGTACTGCGGGCTCACTCGGAGACCCAGGATGTCGGCGAGGAACTGGGCGGAGGCCGCCTTGTCGTGGGCGGCGACGATCGTGTGGTTCAGCTCTATGGGCATCGCGAAACCTCCCCGTACGTGCCTGTACTTCCCTCCCTTCCAGCCTAGGCAACCCGGCCCCGATCCCAGACTCCCGCCCAGACGAGCCAAGGTAAGGCTTGCCTTAGTCATTGATCGGAGTCCTGCGTACCTTGGGATCGAAGGCCGTGCTGGCCGTTGCTGTCGCCGGTGGGCTGCAACACCCGCGACACGGGCGGCACCGGTGGCACCGGCGATACCGGCGATACCGGCGACGGCAGCGGCACCGGCAACGCCGGCAGACTCAGGCACCTCAGTCAGCTCAACTCCCCCTGCGTATCCGCACTCGGCCGGTCTCGCCGTGCTCCGGTACCGGCGCGTCTCGCTGCTCCTGCACCGGCGTTCAGCGGTCGTCGCCGTCGTCCTGGTCCTGCTCCTCGCGGGCGTCATGCTGCTCTCGGCGTGCGCCGGGCAGTCGTACGTTCCACCGGGCGAGGTCTGGCGGGTGCTGCGCGGCCACGGAGGTCCGTACGACCTGGTCGTCGGGGAGCTGCGGGTGCCGCGGATCGTGCTCGGCGCGCTGGTCGGGGCCGCGCTCGGGCTGTCCGGGGCGCTCGTAGGAGGCCGGCATCGAAGGGGCGCGGGCGCGCGAACCCCTACTGCTACTGCGAAGCGGCCCCCGCGCAGCGGCTGCTGGGGCTGGACTCCGACACCGCCGCCGCGCTCGGGGTGCGCGTGCAGCGGGTGCGGCTCGGGCTGACCGTTCTGGGTGTGGTGCTTGCCGCGACCGCGACGGGGGCGGCGGGACCGATCGGGTCTGTCGCCCTGACCAGCCCTCAGTGGGGCCGCCGCCTTGCCCGTGTCCCTCAGTTGCCGCTGGCCGTCTCGGCGTTGACCGGGGCGGTCGTGGTGGTCGTCGCCGATCTCGTGGCCCGCACGCTGATGCCGCCGTTGGAGATCCCCGTCGGAGCGCTCACGTCCCTGGTCGGAGGGCCGTACCTCCTCTGGCTGCTGGGTCGGTCGGGACACCATCGGTGACCCGGCGACCTTGCCGCCGGGGGGGGGGGGGGGCGGGGGGCCCCCCCAGGCCCCCCCCCCACCCCCCACCCACCCACACCGACCGCGCCATGTTCCACCCCCCCCAGGGGGCGGGGGGGGGTGCGGCACTCCTTGGTTCCCCGGGCGCCTTGGCGGCGTGGGGGGGGGCGGGCGGCTCCCCCCCCGGGCCCCGCCCCCCCACCGCTACCCCTACCACCGAGTCCGGGACTGGATCGTCGCCCCACTGGGTCCGGGACTAGATCGTCGCTGTGTCGATCACGAAGCGATAGCGGACATCGCTGGCGAGTACGCGCTCGTACGCGTCGTTGATCTCGGAGGCGCTGATCAACTCGATCTCGGCGCCGAAGCCGTGTTCGGCGCAGAAGTCGAGCATTTCCTGGGTTTCCTGGATGCCGCCAATGCCGGAACCGGCGAGGGTCTTGCGGCCGGCGATCACCGAGAAGAGGTTGAGGGAGACGGGCTCCTCGGGCGCGCCCACGTTCACGAAGGCGCCGTCGGTCTTGAGGAGGGACAGGTAGGCGTCCAGGTCCAGCGGGGCGGAGACCGTGGACAGGATCAGGTCGAAGGAACCACGCAGTTCCTCGAAGGTCTTCGCGTCGGTGGTGGCGTAGTAGTGGTCGGCGCCCAGCTTCAGGCCGTCCTCCTGCTTACGCAGCGACTGGGAGAGGACGGTGACCTCGGCGCCCAGCGCGTGCGCGATCTTGACGCCCATGTGGCCGAGGCCGCCCATGCCGAGGATCGCGACCTTCTTGCCGGGGCCGGCGTTCCAGTGCTTGAGCGGGGAGTACGTGGTGATGCCGGCGCAGAGCAGCGGGGCGGCCTCGTCCAGGGAGATGCCGTCGGGGATGCGGACGGTGTAGTTCTCGTCCACGACGATCTTCTCGGAGTAGCCGCCGTAGGTGGGCGTGCCGTCCACCCCGATGCCGTTGTACGTCGGGACGTTGCCCTTGACGCAGTACTGCTCCAGGCCCGCCTTGCAGTTCTCGCACTCGCGGCAGGAGTCGACCATGCAGCCGACGCCCACGCGGTCGCCGACCTCGAACTTGGTGACGCCGGAACCGACCTCGGAGACGATGCCGGCGATCTCGTGGCCCGGCACCATCGGGAAGATCGCCTCTCCCCAGCCCTCGCGGGCCTGATGGATGTCCGAGTGGCAGATACCGGCGAACTTGATGTCGATCAGGACGTCGAACTCACCGACCTCGCGACGCTCGACGGTGGTGCGCTCCAGCGGAGCCTTGGCGGCGGGGGCGGCGTACGCAGCAACAGTGGTCATGCCGGGGTTCTCCTAAGGAGTGGTCTGTCCTGTGCCCGGCTGCCTTCGGTCGGGCACATCGTCCACCTTGCCGCACCCCCCAGAGTCCACCCAGGTCACGGCTTTGCGTACGTCCGCTGGTCCTACCACTGGCGGGGTCAGGTTCGTCTGCGTATGACCGTGAATACTGGACGTATGGATGACCAGCCCTCTCTGAGCCCCGCGGAGCCGGGACAGCCGCTGGACCGGCGTGCCGAGCTCAGCGAATTCCTGCGCACGCGCCGGGCCCGGCTGAAGCCGGAGGACGTGGGGCTGCCGGACTTCGGGCGGCACCGCCGGGTGCCGGGGCTGCGCCGCGAGGAGCTGGCGCAGCTGGCCGGCGTGTCCGTCGCGTACTACACCCGTCTCGAACAGGGCAACGGGCGGAACGTGTCGGCCGAGGTGCTCGACGCGATCGCCCGCGCCCTGCGGCTCACCGACGCCGAGCACGCGCATCTCACGCATCTCGCGAAGCCCAAGCAGCACAAGAAGAAGCAGCCGGCCCGGCCGCAGCAGGTGCGGGCGGCCTTGCGGCAGCTGCTGGACACCCTGGACGGCGTCCCGGCGTACATCACCGGGCGGCGCTCGGACATCCTCGTCTGGAACCGGATGGCCGCGGCCGTCTTCGGGGACTGGTCGGAGCTGCCGCCGCAGGAGCGGAACTGGGCGCGGATGGTGTTCCTGAAGCCCGAGTACCGCGATCTGTTCGTCGAGTGGGAGCAGAAGGCGATCGACATCGTCTGTCTGCTGCGCATGGACGCGGGCTGCCATCCGGACGATCCGCGACTGTCCGCGCTGGTCGGGGAGCTGTCCGTGAAGAGCGAGGACTTCCGGCGGCTGTGGGCCACGCATGACGTGAAGGAGAAGACCCACGGAGTGAAGCGGCTGCGGCATCCGCTGGTGGGGGACCTGGCGCTGCAGTTCGAGTCGTTCCGGCTGTCCGACGACAGTGAGCAGGCGCTGATCACGTATCACGCGGAGCCGGGGTCCGCCTCGGCGGATGCGCTGCGCTTGCTGGCCAGCTGGGGCACGGACGCGACCCGGGCGGGGGCCGCTTCGCAGTAGCAGTAAGGGTTCGCGCGGGTGCCCCCCCCCCCGGTCATCGGGGCGGGGAACACCCCGCACCGG
>NZ_JBHVWZ010000054.1:0-29921 GCF_042881985.1 Streptomyces sp. NPDC058246
TCCCTGACCGCTCCAACACCCGTTTCAACCCGTTGGTGTTGGTGCCCCACTTCCCATCGGCAGGCCCGCCCGCCGGAGGGGGTCGTGGGGGGGGGCCCGGTGTCAACCCGGCCCCCCCCCTCCTCGTACACCTTGCTCGTACGACTCCTCGTACGACCGGAACCGCTATGCGCCCAGCAGCTTGCGCACCCGGTCCTGCCCCACGGCCAGCAGCAGCGTGGGCAGCCGCGGCCCGGTGTCACGACCCACCAGCAGGTGGTACAGCAGCGCGAAGAACGTGCGCTGGGCGACCTTGATCTCCGCCGGCAGCTCCTTGGCGGTGGCGTCGGCGGGGAAGCCGGCCTGGACCTTGGGGACGCCGTAGACGAGGTGGGTGAGGCCGTCCAGGGACCAGTTGGCCTCCAGGCCCTCGAGCAGCAGCCGCAGCGACTCGCGGCCCTGGTCGTCGAGGGACTTCAGGAGTTCCACGTCGGGCTCGTCGCGGACGACGGTGCGCTCCTCGGCGGGGACCTGGGTGTTGATCCAGGTCTCGGCCTTGTCGAGCCGGGGCCGGACCTCGTCGAGGGACGTGAGCGGGTTCTCGGGGTCGAGTTCGCTCAGGATCCGCAGGGTCTGGTCCTCGGCGCCGGCGGTGATGTCCGCGACGGACGCGAGGGTGCGGTACGGCATCGGGCGGGGGGTCCTGGGCAGCTCCCCGGCGGCGGTGCCCACCGCGCGCGCGTACGCGGCGGCGTCCGCCGGAAGGACGGAACCGTCGGCGACCTTGGCCGCGAGCTTGTCCCACTCGTCGTACAGCCGCTGGATCTCCTGGTCGAAGGCGATCTTGAACGACTGGTTGGGGCGGCGGCGGGCGTACAGCCAGCGCAGCAGCTGCGGCTCCATGATCTGGAGCGCGTCGGCCGCGGTCGGGACCCCGCCCTTGCTGCTGGACATCTTCGCCATGCCGCTGATGCCGACGAAGGCGTACATCGGTCCGATCGGCTGCTTGCCGCCGAAGATCCCGACGATCTGCCCGCCGACCTGGAAGGAGGATCCCGGAGACGAGTGGTCGACGCCGCTCGGCTCGAAGATCACGCCCTCCCAGGCCCAGCGCATCGGCCAGTCGACCTTCCAGACCAGCTTGCCGCGGTTGAACTCGCTCAGCCGGACGGTCTCGGAGAATCCGCAGGAGGAGCAGGTGTACGTCAGCTCGGTCGTCTCGTCGTCGTACGCCGTGACGGTCGTCAGGTCCTTCTCGCACCGGCCGCAGTAGGGCTTGTACGGGTAGTACCCGGCGGCGGAGCTGCCGTCGTCCTCGGCGGCGGCGCCGGAGCCCTCGGCGGCTTCGAGCTCGGCCTCGTCCAAAGGCTTCTGCTGCTTCTTGGCGGGCGCCTTCTTGGTGCGGTACTGGTCGAGGACCGCGTCGATGTCACCGCGGTGCTTCATCGCGAACAGGACCTGCTCGCGATAGGCGCCCGAGGTGTACTGCTCCGTCTGGCTGATCCCGTCGTACTCGACGCCGAGTTCCGCGAGCGCCTCGATCATCGCGGCCTTGAAGTGCTCGGCCCAGTTCGGGTGCTCCGAGCCCTTCGGGGCCGGGACGGAGGTCAGGGGCTTGCCGATGTGCTCGGCCCAGGAGTCGTCGATACCGGGGACGCCGGCCGGGACCTTGCGGTAGCGGTCGTAGTCGTCCCAGGAGATCAGATGGCGCACGGTGTACCCGCGGCGGCGGATCTCGTCGGCGACGAGGTGCGGGGTCATGACCTCGCGGAGGTTGCCGAGGTGGATCGGGCCGGAGGGGGAGAGCCCGGACGCGACGACGACGGGTTTGCCCGGGGCTCGGCGCTCCGACTCCTCGATGACCTCATCCGCGTAACGGGAGACCCAGTCGGTGGTCTCGGTGCTCTGAGCCACGATCGGCACGTCCTTCTTTCTCATACGCCAGTACGGCTGACGGGACCATTCTCCCAGCTCCGGCGGGAACCACGAAAACGGCTTTTCACCGCGGTCGCGGCCAGAGCGCGGGGGCCTGTGGCGGGCGCGAAATTCTTTTGACCCCTCATGGGATACTGGCGGGGTCTATCTGAATCTTCGAGGAGAACGGCATCCACTCCATGGCCTCGGTCACGTCCCTCACCGCTTCCGTCCATCAGCGCCTCGCGGACGCTCTCTCGGCAGCCCTGCCGGAGGCCGGTTCCGCGGACCCGCTGCTGCGACGTAGCGACCGGGCCGACTTCCAGGCCAACGGGATCCTGGCCCTCGCGAAGAAGGCGAAGGCGAACCCGCGCGAGCTGGCGACGCAGGTCGTCGAGCGGATCACCACGGGCGACGTGATCAAGGACGTCGAGGTGTCCGGCCCCGGCTTCCTGAACATCACGATCACCGACAAGGCGATCACCGAGAACCTCGCGGCGCGGTACGCGGACGGCGAGCGCCTCGGCGTGCCGTCCGCGGAGCACCCGGGTACGACGGTGATCGACTACGCGCAGCCGAACGTGGCGAAGGAGATGCACGTAGGCCATCTCCGGTCGGCCGTGATCGGCGACGCGATGGTCCAGATCCTGGAGTTCACCGGCGAGTCCGTCGTCCGGCGCCACCACATCGGCGACTGGGGCACCCAGTTCGGCATGCTCATCCAGTACCTGATCGAGCACCCGCACGAGCTGGACCACAAGAGCGGCGACGTGTCCGGCGAGGAGGCCATGTCGAACCTGAACCGCCTGTACAAGGCGGCGCGGGCGGTCTTCGACACCGACGAGGAGTTCAAGACGCGGGCGCGGCGCCGGGTGGTGGACCTCCAGGCGGGCGACGACGAGACGCTCGCGCTCTGGCAGGTGTTCGTGAACGAGTCGAAGATCTACTTCAACTCGGTCTTCGACAAGCTGGACATGGAGATCCGCGACGCGGACGTGGTCGGCGAGTCCGGCTACAACGACATGCTGGAAGAGACCTGCCGCCTCCTGGAGGAGTCGGGCGTGGCGGTCCGCTCCGAGGGCGCGCTGTGCGTCTTCTTCGACGACGTCAAGGGCCCGGACGGCAACCCGGTCCCGCTGATCGTGAAGAAGTCGGACGGTGGGTACGGCTATGCGGCGACCGACCTGTCGGCGATCCGCGACCGTGTCTTCAACCTCAAGGCGTCCACGCTCCTGTACGTGGTCGACGCCCGCCAGTCCCTGCACTTCAAGATGGTCTTCGAGACCGCGCGCAGGGCCGGCTGGCTGAACGACGACGTCAAGGCGCACCAGCTCGCCTTCGGCACGGTGCTGGGCAAGGACGGCAAGCCGTTCAAGACCCGTGAGGGCGAGACGGTCCGGCTGGTGGATCTGCTGGACGAGGCGATCGAGCGGGCCACGGCGGTGGTACGGGAGAAGGACACCCAGGGCCAGCTGTCCGAGGAGGAGATCGCGGAGCGGGGTGCCCAGGTCGGCATCGGCGCGGTGAAGTACGCGGACCTGTCGACGTCCGCGAACCGCGACTACAAGTTCGACCTGGACCAGATGGTGTCGCTGAACGGCGACACGAGCGTGTACCTCCAGTACGCGTACGCCCGTATCCAGTCGATCCTCCGCAAGGCGGGCGACGTCCGCCCGGCCGCCCACCCGGAGGTGGAACTCGCCTCTGCGGAGCGGGAACTGGGCCTGCACCTGGACCGCTTCACGGAGACGCTCGCGGAGGTCGCCGCCGAGTACGCGCCGCACAAGCTGGCGGCGTACCTCTACCAACTGGCGTCCCTCTACACGACGTTCTACTCCGAGTGCCCGGTCCTGAAGGCGGACACCCCGGCCCAGGTCGAGAACCGCCTGTTCCTGTGCGACCTCACGGCCCGTACGCTCCACCGGGGCATGGCCCTGCTGGGCATCAGGACGCCCGAGCGGCTCTGATCGTCCGCGATCAGCCCTTGCGGCCCGTGGCGGTGTAGAAGTTGATGTCCGCGTCCGTGGCGTCGTCGATGTCACGGAAGCGGATCTTCTCTATGTCGTCGAGGGTGGCGAGGTAGGCGGGGTCGGCCGTCTCCGGAACGGGGCCGTCGCCGTCCGGGCGCCAGCGGTGGCCGAGCACGACACCCGGGTCGTCCAACTCCAGCCCGTTGTCCGTGATGGCCCGGCCGACATTCACTGCGTACAGGGCACGGGACCCCGAAGCCCGTTGTCAGTGGCTGCCCCTACAGTCACTGGCATGGCGACACTTCCCAACCCGCTGCCGCAGCTGGCGGCCGACCCGAGCGGCCGTGCACTCGGGCTTGAACTCCCGGCCGGGAGACTGATCGACTCGACCGACGACGGGCCGTGGCACGAGCCGTTGCTGTGGCATGCCGACAGGACGGCGGCCCCCGGTGACTGGGCGGTGCTGGGTTCCTCCGCGCGCGCGTCCGGCCTGCTCCCCCTCCTCATAGACGTCGGCGGCGCCCAGGGCGGGCCGCAGGAGTGGGAGCTGATGCCGGGCGAGGTCTCCTATCCGGGGGATCACGACGCCGACGAGGTGCTCGCGGAGTTCTGGGAGGAGTACGCGGAGGACGAACTCGGCGCGGACGAGGAGTACCCCGGCAAGGAGAAGGTCGTCGAGGTCTTCGGCGAGCCGAACACGTACGACGAGACCGTCGCGCCGTACGGCCCCGGGTGGCCGGGCCTCGCCCCCGCCACGGCCCGCGCCGCCGCCCCGGAGGCCCGCGCCGCCGAGATCGCCGACTCCCTCACGGACAGCGGCACTTGGCTGAAGGAGCCGCGCCTCGCCCTGGTCCCGGCGCGCCGCAGCGCCGACATCCCGGCGGCGATCGGCTGGTCCGGCCCGGTGAACTACGAGGGCGACGTGGCGCGCCTGTGCGCCGTCCTCCGCTCCTGGGAGGACCGCTTCGGCATACGCGTCGTGGCCCTCACCTTCGACCAGCTGGTCCTCTCCGTGGCGGCCCCGCCCACCACCACCGCCGAGGCGGAGGCCGTCGCCGCCGAGCACTTCGCCTTCTGCCCGGACAACATCACGCAGGGCGACCACGAGGCGCTGCGCGCCTACGCGAAGCACGAGGTGCTCGGTCAGCGGGTGTGGTCCTTCTGGTGGGACTGAGGGCTCCCGCCCCGCGGTCCATCGCCCCCGCCCCTTGAGATCTCAGCCGCGCAGCCCCCTCCCCAACCGGCGCAGCCCCTCCCCGATCTCTTCCGGGGTCTGGGTGACGAAGCAGAGCCGAAGGGTCGCCGGGTCGGGCTCACCCGCGTAGAACGGCGCCCCGGGGACGTACGCCACGTCCTGCTCCACCACACGCGGAAGCAGGGCCGTGGTGTCGTACGACTCGGGCAGCCGCGCCCAGAGGAACATGCCGCCCTCGGGCCGGGTCCAACTGGATCCGGCCGGAAGGGCGTCGGCGATCCCGTCGAGCATGGCGTCGCGCCGCTCGCGGTACACGCCGGCGACCCGTGCCACATGGGCGTCCAGGTCGCGGTCGGCCAAGTAGCGTGCGGCGGCGAGCTGGTTGACGGTCGGGGTGTGCAGGTCGGCGGCCTGCTTGGCGACGGCGCAGGCCCTGCGCAGGGCGGCGGGCGCGCGCAGCCAGCCGAGGCGCAGCCCGGGCGCCATCACCTTCGAGAAGGACCCGAGCAGCACCGTCCGGTCCCCGGCGCCGTCGTAGGAGGCGATCCACGGCACCCGCTCTCCCTCGAAGCGCAGCTCACCGTACGGGTCGTCCTCGACGATCCACAGCCCGCGCCGGGCCGCCACGGCGGCGACGGCGGCCCGCCGCTCGCCCGGCATGGTGCGGCCCGTCGGGTTCTGGAAGGTCGGCACGGTGTAGAGCAGCTTGGGCCGCTCCCGGATCACCAGGTCTTCCAGTGCCCACGGGTCGATGCCGTCGGCGTCACCCGGCACGGCGATCACCCGTGCTCCCGCGAACCTGAACGCCTGAAGCGCGGCCAGATAGCAGGGGTCTTCGACGAGTACGACGTCGCCGGGCTCCAGCAGCGCGGTGGCGAGCAGGGACAGCGCCTGCTGCGAGCCGGTGGTCACGAGTACCTCGTCGGCATCGGTCGCGAGACCGCGCGCGCCGGTGCGCTCGGCAAGCGCGGCCCGCAGCCCCGGCTCACCCTCGGTCGTCGCGTACTGCAACGCCCGCTCGGGCACCTCCGCCAGCACGTCCCGGTACGCGGCGGCGATCCCCTCCACGTCGAACAACTCCGGGGCGGGCAGCCCACCCGCGAAGTTGATCACCTCGGGGCGGCCCGTGACCGCGAGGATGTCCCGTACCGGCGAGCCACCGATCGCGGTGGCCCGCCCGGCAAGCGGCGGTACGGGGGCGGCGGCGGCAAGCGGCGGTACGGGGGCGGCGGCGGTCACGGATGCGGAATCACTGACGGTCACGGTGACGGCTCCTTGTCCCTGCGACGGCTCGTGACCGCACCCTAGGCGGATACGTGCCGCCTACACCCGTCAATTCCGCGATACGGACGCGGGACCGCCCGCAGGCTGCCGGCCCATGCCGCCTCTCGTGGACCCGTTCGAGAACGGCTGGCAGTGCGTGCCGATGTCCCGGCTGCCGTGCGAGAGCCTCGCCGAGGCGTGCCCCCGCGTCCCCGAGGCGTGCCCCCGCGTCCCCGAGGCGTGCCCCCGCGTCCCCGAGGCGTGCCCCCGCGTCCCCGAGGCGTGTCCCCGCATCCCGAGGTCAGGAGGGCTTCGTCGCGGAGACGGCGGTGACGGTCACCTTGTCGTCGCACTCGGCCAGGACGCCGTCGTCGAGGGCGACTTGGTGTGATCCGGCGGCCGGGAGGCCCACCACCAGGGTCGGATAGGTGACAGGCGTGGATCCGGACACGCAGTAGCCGTCGGCCTCACCCTGGACCTGGACGAACGTCAGCTTCGTCCACGCCTTCCCGCCCGGTGCGACCACCACCTTGGACGCGGAGCCCGCCGTCGTCACCTTGAGCGGATGGTTCTTCTCCGGGGAGCCATTGCCCGCCCCCGCCACCGTCGGATGGCCCTGGACGACGCACGGCTTGCCGGAAACATTGGTGAACTGGACGATCGCCGCTCCGGTCCCGGTGCCCTCCGGCCGGACGTCGGCCTGGTACATGGACGCCTCCAGGTCCGCCACGGCGCACGTCTTCGCGGAGGGGGTCGCCGTCGCGGACACCGAGCCCGCGGCCGTGGGAGAGGCGTTACCCGCGGGCCGCGTCGACGAGCCCGCCCCGGCAGGCCGCGATGCGGCGGACGTCGGGGCGCCGGAGGAGGCCGCCGGCTTGGCCGGTACGCCCGACGTCGAAGCGCCCGCCCCCGCCCCGTTCCCGCCCGGCTGACACGCGGTCATGAGCAAGGTGGCCGCCGACGCGGTCACCATCGCCAGAGCGGCCCTGCGGATACCCGTCCGGTGCTGCGTCCCGTTCTGCATGAAGTCCCCCGAAGTAGAAGTTCAGGCACCTGTTCTCATCGGCACCCGTCGCTTCAGAGAGCAGTGCGGCCTTGCGGGGTTCACCTGTTCGGCGCTCTGTGGCACGACGGTGACAGAACTCGGCCAGGACACCGAGGCACGACGGTGACAGAGCAGGGCCAGAACAGCGCGGCGAGACGGTGAAAGAACACGGCCGGAACAGCGCGGCGAGACGGTGAAAGAACACGGCCGGAACAGCAGCATGGCGAAAGGAGGAGCGCCCTAGCCGGCGGGGGCCGTCTCCCATTCGCTGCCGCCCAGCGGATGGTCGTAGGCCGGCCGCCCCACGTTCCCGCTCGTCCGGAACGCCTTCCCGTCGTCGTCGATCCGCACCGTCCCCTGCCGGTCCCCACTGGACCAGTCCAGCTCCAGATACCAGCTGACGTCATGCGCCTGCGCGTGCGCGGACACATAGAAGACCTCGGGGTCGGACTCGCTCACCTTGTACGGGAAGTCCCGCTGCCCGTGCTTCGGCGTGACGTCCGGCCGCCCGGCGTCGAGGTTCACGTCGAAGGTCTTCGTGGACACACCGCCGCCGCAGCCCACGCCCATGGCGTAGTCGTTCCAGGCGAGCGGCGCCCCCTTCTGCACCACCCGCACATGCAGCGCCTCCAGCACGACGGTCGCCTTCCCGGTGCCCTGCACGGTCAGCGCAAGAAACTGGTCTTTGCCCGCGACCCCGCCGAGCGCGGTGACCCACCCCCGCGCGTCCTGCTCGCTCGGCGGCGGGGGCACCTGCGCGGGCTTCCGGTTCACCAGATAGTGCTGGCTGCACGGGTCTTCGAACTTGTACGCGTTGGTGGCGACGGCGGGAGCGGTGGCCCCGTCGGCGCCGGACTCGCGCGCGGTGGCCGCGGCACCGTGCGCGGCGGACGCCGCCGGACTGCCGCCGGGCGAGCCGGACGCCGAGCCGGACGCCGCGGGGGATGCCGCGGGGGACGAGTGCGTCACCTCGGGCGACGCGCCGCCCGCGCGTGTGCCGATGGCGGGCGGCACGGAGACGGCCAGCGCCTCCCCCGCCCCCTGGCCGTCGTTCTTGTGGCCGGGCACGAGGTTCACGACGAGCACAGCGGACAGCACGGCGGCCACCACCCCGGCACCGGCGAGCGCGACGATCCGCCGCCGCCGACGCCGCCCACCGGGACGCCGCCCACCGGGCACAGCCTCCGAGGCCACCTCCGACACCACGCCCGTCACCGCATCCGTCACCGCATCCGTGACGGCACCCGGTACGCCATCAGGTTCGGCATCCGGCCCGGCATCCGGTCCGCCATCGCGCCCGGCACCCCGTACGCCGTCAGCTTCGGCACCCCGTACGCCATCCGGTACGCCATCAAGTTCGGCGTCCCGTAGGGCGCCACCCCCGGAGTCCACCCCCGCGGCGGGGATCTCCGCCCCCTTCTGCCCCCGCATCGCGTCGGCCCGCACCCACCTCCGATGCAGCTCCAGCAGCTCCTCGGGAGTCGCCTTGCACAGTCGCGCGAGTCGCTCCACGGGCGCGTAATCCGTCGGTACGGCATCCCCGTTGACGTACCGATGAAGCGTCGAGGTGCTCAGGTGCAGCCGCTTGCCGAGCACTCCGTAACTGAGTCCGGACCGCTCCTTCAGCTCCCGCAGCAGCGCCGCGAACTCGTCCCCCACCACCGCTCCTCCATCCCCCGCGTCCCGGTCCGCGTTCCAGGGGGATGTCATTCCCCCAGGTCAGACCCCGTACGAACGTTCCGGCGTCCCATATCCCCCGGCAACCGTGGCGGCCGGGACGGATCACCGCACAAGCTGTGGTCATCCAAGCACGCCGGTCCGGCCGACCGGTCGTGCGGCCCACTCAACCAGCCACACTCACAGGGGGATCACCCATGTCCGCACGCACCGCCCGCACACGCCTCCTCGCCGCCACGACGGTCGCCCTCGCCGCGCTCGCCCTCACGGCGTGCGACAACGGGCAGGGTGTACGGGACGAGGGCCCGTCCTCCTCCGCGTCCAAGCCCTCCACGCAGCCGGGCCGGTCGAGTGGGTCGACGTCCACCGGAGGCGCGGGAGGCTCGACGGCGAAGCCGGCCGGGAACAGCGGAACGACGACGGGAGGCACGACGGGAGGCACGACGAACGGCTCCACGGGCGGCTCGACGGGCAAGACCACCGGGGGCACGACAGGCGGAGGCAGCACCACCCGCAACACCCCCTGCACCGGCGCCAACACCAAGACCACCGCCACCGAGGTCACCCGCCCCCTCAACCACCTCCTCCTCACCGTCACCAACACCGGTTCGAAGAACTGCGACCTCACCGGCTACCCGAAGGCCCGCTTCGGCGAGGCCCAGGCGGTCCCCCCGGTCGCCGAGGAGACCCACCCCCAGGCGGTCGTCACCCTCGCCCCCGGCGAGTCCGGCTACGCGGGCGTCCTCCTGTCCGGCGGCGACGGCAGCGGCGCGAACGGCTACACGGCCAAGACCCTCACCATCAGCTTCGACAGCGGCAGCACCGCACGGGCGGCGCTCCCCGCGAAGGGCGTGTACGTCGACGACAAGCTCACGGTGACGTACTGGCAGCAGAGCCTGGACGACGCGCTGACCTACTGACCCACCCACGGCCGGCTCACTCACCAAAGGGTGAGCACCTGACCAATTAGTGGGTACTTGTGGACCTACTGAGCGCCTAGCTTCTGGGCGGCCTCGGTGGCCCAGTAGGTGAGGATGTTCCGGGCCCCGGCCCGCTTGATGCCGGTCAGGGCCTCCAGGATCGCCTTGTCACGGTCGATCCAGCCCTTCTCCGCCGCCGCCTCGATCATCGAGTACTCGCCGGAGATCTGGTACGCGGCGACGGGCACGTCGACCGCGTCGGCGACCCGCGCGAGGACGTCCAGGTAGGGGCCGGCCGGCTTGACCATCACCATGTCGGCGCCCTCCTCCAGATCGAGGGCCAACTCCCGCAGCGACTCCCGCACGTTGGCCGGGTCCTGCTGGTACGTCTTGCGGTCGCCCTGGAGCGAGGAGGCGACGGCCTCCCGGAAGGGACCGTAGAAGGCGGACGAGTACTTGACGGTGTAGGCGAGGATGGCGACGTCCTCGCGACCGATCTGGTCGAGCGCGTCGCGAACGACGCCGATCTGCCCGTCCATCATTCCGCTCGGCCCGACGACGTGCGCGCCGGCGTCGGCCTGGACCTGGGCCATCTCGGCGTACCGCTCCAGCGTGGCGTCGTTGTCGACGCGCCCCTGCTCGTCCAGGACACCGCAGTGGCCGTGATCGGTGGTCTCGTCTAGGCACAGGTCGGACATCACGAGCAGCTCGTCGCCGACCTCGGCGCGCACATCGCGGATCGCGACCTGCAGAATCCCGTCCGGGTCGGTGCCCGGCGTGCCGACGGCGTCCTTCTTCGCGTCCTCCGGCACTCCGAAGAGCATGATCCCGGAGACTCCCGCCTCCAGTGCCTCCACGGCCGCCTTCTTCAGGCTGTCCCGGGTGTGCTGGACGACCCCGGGCATCGCCGCGATCGGCACCGGCTCGCTCACGCCCTCCCGCACGAAGGCGGGCAGGATGAAGTCGGCCGGATGCAGTCGGGTCTCGGCGACCATGCGCCGCATCGCGGGCGACGTACGCAGCCGCCGCGGCCGCGTACCGGGGAAGGATCCGTACTTCGTCATGGCGTCTACGCTACGCCCGCCTCACGGGCACCTATGCCGACGACCTGTCGGTGACCCCTCAGCCCGTCCGGCGTTCGAGGACGAGGCCGTTCAGGCCTGTGCGGGGGTCTGAGGGGCTGCAGCCCCCGGGATACGGGACGGGCAGGGGCGGTGGGGGCGAAAACAAACCGCCCGCCCGCCCCCACCGGCGCTAGGTGGTCCGCCTCCGCCGCGCCCCGGGCCGCCGCTCGCTGGGCCGGGTGACAGGATCCCCCGCCTCCAGGGCGGCAGCCCGCCGCCGCAGCCCGAAGTCGGCCAGCGCCTCCGCCAGCTTGTGCACGGACGGCTCCGGAGCCATCACATCGACCCGCAGCCCGTGCTCCTCGGCCGTCTTGGCCGTCGCCGGACCGATACAGGCGATCACCGTCACGTTGTGCGGCTTGCCGGCGATACCGACCAGGTTCCGCACCGTGGACGACGACGTGAAGAGCACGGCGTCGAAGCCGCCCCCCTTGATCGCCTCCCGGGTGTCCGCCGGCGGCGGCGAGGCCCGCACGGTCCGGTAGGCCGTGACGTCGTCGACCTCCCAGCCCAGCTCGATCAGCCCGGCGACAAGAGTCTCCGTGGCGATGTCGGCACGCGGCAGGAACACCCGGTCAATGGGGTCGAACACCGGGTCGTACGGCGGCCAGTCCTCGAGAAGACCCGCCGCCGACTGCTCACCGCTCGGCACCAGATCCGGCTTCACACCGAAGGCGACCAGCGCCTTCGCCGTCTGCTCGCCCACCGCCGCGACCTTGATCCCGGCGAAGGCACGGGCATCGAGCCCGTACTCCTCGAACTTCTCTCGTACGGCCTTGACCGCGTTCACCGAGGTGAAGGCGATCCACTCGTAGCGGCCGGTCACGAGCCCCTTGACCGCGCGCTCCATCTGCTGGGGCGTGCGCGGCGGTTCGACGGCGATAGTCGGCACCTCGTGCGGCACGGCCCCGTAGGACCGCAGCTGGTCGGAGAGCGAAGCCGCCTGCTCCTTCGTACGCGGCACGAGCACCTTCCAGCCGAACAGCGGCTTGGACTCGAACCACGACAGCTGGTCGCGCTGGGCGGCTGCGGAACGCTCACCGACCACGGCTATCACCGGCCGGCCGCCGTCCGGGGACGGCAGCACCTTCGCCTGCTTCAGGGTCTGCGCGATCGTGCCGAGGGTGGCCGACCAGGTGCGCTGACGCGTCGTCGTACCGGCGATCGTCACCGTCATCGGCGTATCGGGCTTGCGGCCCGAGGCCACCAGCTCGCCCGCGGCCGCGGCCACGGAGTCCAGCGTCGCCGAGACGACCACCGTGCCGTCCGACGCCCCGACCTCGGTCCAGCAGCGGTCCGAAGCCGACCGGGCGTCGACGAACCGGACGTCCGCGCCCTGCGCGTCGCGCAGCGGAACCCCCGCGTACGCGGGCACGCCGACGGCGGCCGCGATACCGGGCACCACCTCGAACGGAACACCCGCGGCGGCGCAGGCGAGCATTTCCTCGGCGGCGTGCGTATCAAGTCCTGGGTCCCCGGACACCGCACGCACGACCCGCTTGCCGCCCCGTGCGGCCGCCATGACAAGATTGGCGGCGTCCCTCGACGCAGGGTCACCAACGGTTGTCGACGTGCCGTCAACAACCGTCAGCTGAGGCGTGCCTGTGCCCGGATACGCACCCGACGGTGCATCCGAATCCGTATGCACCACGGCGACGCCTTGTCTGGCGTGGACACGGACCACGTCGAGCACCTCGTGCTCGGCGACGAGGACGTCCGCGTTCGCCAGCGCCTCGACGGCGCGCAGTGTCAGTAGTCCCGGATCCCCGGGTCCGGCACCGAGGAAGGTGACGTGCCCGTGTTCCGGACCGGCGGGAAGGTTGGTGGGGCTCAAAGTGCTCGCTCCCCCATCAGACCGGCCGCGCCCTTGGCAAGCATCTCGGCGGCGAGTTCACGGCCGAGCGCCATTGCTTGGTCGTACGTCTCGGGCACGGGACCGGTGGTGGACAACTGCACCAGCGTCGAGCCGTCGGTCGTGCCGACGACGCCGCGCAGGCGCATTTCCTTGACAACCTGCCCGTCGGCCGTGGAGGTCCCCCCTGCTCGAGCGAAGTCGAGAGCTTGGGGGAGGTCGGCGAGCGCACCCACGGGTGCGCTGCAGCCTGCCTCCAGGGCGGCTAGCAGGGACCGCTCGGCGGTCACGGCGGCCCGGGTGAACGGGTCGTCGAGCTCTCCGAGCGCGGCGACGAGGTCCGCGTTGTCCGCGGCACACTCGATCGCGAGGGCCCCCTGGCCGGGGGCGGGCAAAACGGTGTCGGCGGACAGGAACTCCGCCACTTCCTCGATCCGCCCGAGGCGGTTGAGTCCGGCGGCGGCGAGTACGACGGCGTCGAGCTCCCCGCTGCGCACGTATCCGATGCGCGTGCCGACGTTCCCCCGGATGGCGACCGTCTCGATCGTCATCCCGTGGTTGCGTGCGTACGCGTTCAGCTGGGCCATGCGGCGCGGCGAACCGGTGCCGATGCGGACAGGCCGCTCCGGCGTGGAAGCGGTCAGCTCCGCGAGGGTGAGGCCGTCGCGGGCGACGAGAACGTCGCGCGGGTCCTCGCGTACCGGCACGGCGGCCAGCACGAGGTCGTCGGGCTGCGCGGTCGGCAGGTCCTTCAGCGAATGAACGGCGAAGTCGACCTCGCCGCGCAGCAGCGCGTCACGCAGCGCCGTGACGAATACGCCGGTGCCGCCGATCTGCGCGAGGTTCTCGCGGGAGGTGTCGCCGTGCGTCGTGATCTCGACGAGCTCGACGGGCCGTCCGGTCACCTGGCTCACGGCGTCCGCCACCAGCCCGGACTGGGCCATGGCGAGTTGGCTGCGCCTGGTTCCGAGCCTCAGTGGCCCCTTATCCACTGCGCGCCCTTGTGGCTCACGTGGCTCACTCATGCTCGCCCTCGGTTCTTGGCGTTCTCGGTGTTGTTCTCGGCCCGCGAGACGGCGGCGACCGTCTCGGGGTCCAGGTCGAACAGGGTCCGCAGCGCGTCCGCGTACCCGGCGCCGCCGGGCTCTGCGGCCAACTGCTTGACCCGTACGGTCGGTGCGTGCAGCAGCTTGTCGACGACGCGCCGCACTGTCTGGGTGATCTCCCCGCGCTGTTTCTCGTCGAGGCCGGGCAGTCGTCCGTCGAGCCGCGCGATCTCGCTCGCGACGAGGTCGGCGGCCATGGTCCGCAGCGCCACGACGGTGGGCGTGATGTGCGCGGCCCGCTGGGCGGCGCTGAAGGCGGCCACCTCCTGCGAGACGATCCTGCGCACCTGGTCCACGTCGGCGGCCATCGGCGCGTCCGCGGAAGCCTCCGCCAGCGACTCGATGTCGACGAGCCGCACCCCGAGCAGCCGGTGCACGGCCGCGTCGATGTCGCGGGGCATCGCGAGGTCGAGCAGCGCGAGGACCGGCGCGGGCCGGGGCGCCTCGACGACGGGCTCGGGCCTGCGACGCTCGGGGACCCGCCCGACGGTGGCGACGGTGGCGGCCAGCGCGGTGATCAGCTCGGCGTCGGCATCGGGCGTACGACGCTGGTCGCGCCGCTCGTCGGTTCCGGTGCCCTTGTCCACCCAGGCCGCGTGCTGCTCCAGCGTCGCCGCGTCCATGCCGGCCACCGCGGCCTCCCCCATCACGGAGAAGCCGGTGGCGCCCTGCACAGCGGACAGGTCGAGCGGGCAGCCGTCCTCGGTGCCCACGCTGGTGGGAGCGAGGTGACCCGGCGGACCGGCGGCCTGCGCGTCGTCCCGTACGACCGCGGGTGTGCCCGTACGTCCCTCCACGGCGGCCGCGACGGACTCGGCCGTCAGGACCAGTCCGGTGGCTCCCGTACAGGAGACGGCGATGTCGGCACGTGTCAGCTCGGCCGGTACCGCGTCCATCGGTACCGCGCGGGCCAGCACGTCCGTGTCGTCGCCCTCGCCGAGGATCTGGGCGAGACGCTCCGCGCGGTCGAGAGTGCGGTTGGCGACGACGACCTCGGCGACCCCGGCGCGCGCGAGCGTCGCGGCGGCAAGGGACGACATGGAGCCGGCGCCGATGACCAGGGCCCGCTTGCCCTTGGCCCAGGCGTCGACGGCGGCGCCGGACGACAGCTGCTCCAGGCCGAAGGTGACCAGGGACTGTCCGGCGCGGTCGATACCGGTCTCGGAGTGGGCGCGCTTGCCGACCCGCAGGGCCTGCTGGAACAGGTCGTTCAGCAGCCGGCCCGCGGTGTGCAGCTCCTGCGCGGTGGCCAGCGCGTCCTTGATCTGGCCGAGGATCTGCCCCTCGCCCACGACCATCGAGTCGAGCCCGCACGCCACCGAGAAGAGGTGGTGGACCGCCCGGTCCTCGTAGTGCACGTAGAGGTAAGGGGTGAGCTCTTCGAGGCCGACCCCGCTGTGCTGGGCGAGCAGTGTGGACAGCTCGGCGACGCCCGCGTGGAACTTGTCCACGTCGGCGTACAGCTCGATGCGGTTGCAGGTGGCGAGCAGCGCGGCCTCGGCGGCCGGTTCGGCGGCGACCGTGTCCTGCAGCAGCTTGATCTGGGCGTCCACGTTCAGCGTGGCCCGCTCCAGGACGCTGACCGGAGCGCTGCGGTGGCTCAGCCCGACGACGAGGAGACTCATGCCGGCATCACGGCGGGGACATCCCCGTCAGGCCCTTTGCCGTTGTTCTCCTGGGCGGCCTGGGCCGCGGCGCCCGCCTGGGCCTCGGCCTCCTCGCCGGCCTTGCGCTGCTCGTGGAAGGCGAGGATCTGCAGCTCGATGGAGAGATCGACCTTGCGCACGTCGACGCCGTCCGGGACGGACAGCACGGTCGGCGCGAAGTTCAGGATGGAGGTGACGCCTGCGGCGACGAGCCGGTCGCAGACCGCCTGGGCGACGCCCGGCGGGGTGGTGATGACCCCGATCGAGACGCCGTTCTCGTCGATGATCTTCTCCAGGCCGTCGCTGTGCTGCACGGCGATCCCGGCGACCTGCTTTCCGGCCATCTCGGGGTCGGCGTCGATCAGCGCGGCGACCCGGAAGCCACGGGAGGCGAACCCTCCGTAATTGGCCAGCGCGGCGCCGAGGTTACCGATACCGACGATCACAACCGGCCAGTCCTGGGTCAGGCCCAGTTCGCGGGAGATCTGGTACACGAGATACTCGACGTCGTACCCCACACCACGCGTCCCGTAGGAGCCGAGGTAGGAGAAGTCCTTGCGCAGCTTCGCGGAGTTGACCCCCGCGGCGGCCGCGAGCTCCTCGGAGGAGACCGTGGGCACCGAGCGCTCCGACAGTGCGGTGAGGGCTCGGAGGTACAGCGGAAGCCGGGCGACGGTGGCCTCGGGAATCCCTCGGCTGCGGGTCGCCGGTCGGTGAGTTCGGCCAGTTGCCACGGTGCTCCTGCGGGTAGAGCGGGGCTGTAGGCGGTCACACGTACCTAGACCGCCCCGTCGAATGCAGGCTATGTCTTTGTGAACGCGTGCACAAAGATGGTGTCCGATTTGCCCGGCCAACGTGACCGGGGTCACGCACGCCCGGCGCGCCCGTATGGAACCGGCGCGCGGACAGCTTCGTTCCGCACCTGAAGGGGGCAAAACCGCACACTCTCCTCAACGAATCCCGCCCCCGAGACCAATCGCCGTCGATCCTAGGCGACTTTCCGGACCACTTGGACTACCCAGTCAGGTCACAACGGGGCCACGACTGGGCGGTGACGGGGCCGGGGCAGGGCTTTCCCCCACGGATTTCACTGTGTGAGGGCTTTGCGAAGGCGTGCCTCGTCCACACGCCAGAACGTGTGCTGGGCGCCGTCGACCAGCACGACCGGGATCTGCTCCCAGTACTCACGGTGCAGTTCCTCGTCCTCGGTGATGTCCTTCCGCTCCCAGGGGACTCCGAGATCGGCACACACCTTCTCGATCACCACCTGTGCGTCATCACACAGATGGCACCCGGGCTTCCTGATCAGGGTGACCAGCCGATCCCCCGGCGCCACGTCGGTCACCTTCGTCTTCTCCGCACGGCGATCGCTGCGCCGGAACATGGGGCTCATACCGGCCATTCTCTCGCTCCCGCGCCGAGCCGACGCGCCGAAGCCCCGCACATCTTTAACGGCTCGGTCGCGGAGAGTTCACAGCGCCGAATCCTCTCGACTCCGGAAGCACCGAACAGACTGGCTATGCTCACGACATGGCCGCTCTCGGATGGCTCACTCCCCGTAGGCGCTCCGCCACGGCGCGGAGCGTGTTGGCAGGCGAGGCCTCGGCGGAGGCAGCGCGCAAGTCCTCCCAGGAGCTGGAGGACCTCGCGGATCTCGCGCCCGAAGTCGCGCCCGATCACACCGCGCGGGAACCGGAGTTCCCGGTCCTCGGCGATGACAGGGCCGCCGCCTTCTTCGACCTCGACAACACCGTGATGCAGGGTGCCGCGCTCTTCCACTTCGGCCGCGGGCTCTACAAGCGCAAGTTCTTCGAGACCCGCGATCTCGTCCGATTCGCCTGGCAGCAGGCATGGTTCAGGCTGGCCGGGGTCGAGGACCCCGAGCACATGCAGGACGCCCGCGACTCGGCGCTCTCCATCGTCAAGGGCCACCGCGTCTCCGAGCTGATGTCGATCGGCGAGGAGATCTACGACGAGTACATGGCCGAGCGGATCTGGCCGGGCACCCGCGGGCTGGCCCAGGCGCACCTGGACGCCGGCCAGAAGGTGTGGCTGGTCACGGCGGCGCCGGTGGAGATCGCGACGGTGATCGCGCGCCGCCTCGGCCTGACCGGAGCCCTCGGCACGGTCGCCGAGTCGGTGGACGGCGTCTACACGGGCAAGCTGGTGGGCGAGCCGCTGCACGGCCCGGCGAAGGCCGAGGCGGTACGCGCCCTGGCCGCGGCGGAAGACCTGGACCTCTCCCGCTGCGCGGCCTACAGCGACTCCCACAACGACATCCCCATGCTCTCCCTGGTCGGCCACCCGTACGCCATCAACCCCGACGCCAAGCTGCGCAAACACGCCCGCGACTGCGACTGGCGCCTGCGCGACTACCGCACGGCGAGGAAGGCCGCGAAGGTCGGCATCCCCGCGGCAGCGGGCGTGGGCGCGGTAGCGGGCGGCACGGCCGCCGCCATCGCACTGCACCGCCGCCGCCGCTAGCCGAGGGCCGCCCTCAGACCGCGACCAAGAGAACGCGCAGTTCCCCGCACCCCTTCAGGGGCGCGGGGAACTGGGCGTTGGGCCCCCGGGCACGCGGGACGGGCAGGGGTGGAGGGGGCGAAGGAAGCAATCCCCGTGTCCTACCCGCACAACGCCCCCGCCAGTCCCGTTCACCGCAGACGGCCACAACACGCCCCGCAGTCAAACGGAACACGGACTGATCCGATCAACAACCGGTCACCGTCCGGCACTTGATCAGGCGTCAATCGGTTACAGAAGCGACGTAATCGATGATTTGAGCAACTGGGTGTAGCGCTGCCTGTACGAAGCGTTATTCTCCTCAGACGCAAACCGGTACCTCTCCGTCGCTACGACGGGTGAATGGTTCCGCACTGCACGTGATGGAAGCTCTGCCTCTGGGAGTCCCGTGTACTCACACGTCGGGGTTGACGCCTCGGGCCTGGCTACGCTGCGCGCAACGGTCCTGGACCGTCTGCGCGGCTTCGTCCCCACCGCGTACGCCGTCCCCGCCTTCGCCGTCCCCGCGCCCGTCGGTCCCTGCTACGCGCTGGCCGACGGCAACGCGGCGGTCGGCAGACGGGGCCGCTCGAGCTCGACCACCACCGCACGCCGCCCGGCCGCAGACAGTGACAGCGCCCGGATGATGGACCTCGTGGAGCGCGCCCAGGCCGGCGAGGCCGACGCCTTCGGACGTCTCTACGACCAGTACAGCGACACCGTGTACCGCTACATCTACTACCGCGTCGGCGGGAAGGCGACCGCGGAAGACCTCACCAGCGAGACGTTCCTGCGCGCCCTGCGCCGCATCGGCACCTTCACCTGGCAGGGCCGCGACTTCGGCGCCTGGCTGGTGACCATCGCCCGCAACCTGGTCGCGGACCACTTCAAGTCCAGCCGTTTCCGGCTGGAAGTGACCACCGGCGAGATGCTCGACGCCAACGAGGTCGAGCGCTCCCCCGAGGACTCCGTCCTGGAGTCCCTGTCGAACGCGGCGCTGCTGGACGCCGTACGGCGCCTCAATCCCCAGCAGCAGGAGTGCGTGACACTCCGTTTCCTCCAAGGGCTCTCCGTCGCCGAGACCGCCCGCGTGATGGGCAAGAACGAGGGCGCCATCAAGACCCTCCAGTACCGGGCCGTCCGCACCCTGGCCCGGCTGCTCCCGGACGACGCCCGCTGACACCGCACTCCCGGACGCCCGTCGGATCCCGACCACCGACGGCGCCCGCGGGATCCGCGCCATCGGCGACGCCCGCCGACACCCGCACCACCGACGACGGCCGCTGAGCCCCGTACCAACGCCATAGCGATCCCATACGCTCAGCGACGCTCAACTCACCTTCCGTAAAAGTCCGTTGCCTTCGTGGTCCGATCATCCATCGTCCGTAACCCAAGTGCCGCGACGCTCGTTGTGCGGGATACAGGCTCCCTGTGGTCACGCCTTGGCCATCGCCGATCACTCGATCGTGTGGATGTACTCAAGGCGTGCAACCCTCAGGACCCCCTGGGGAGTCGACCGTCATGACGAGAGGAGGTGCCGCCAGTGATCGCGAACGTATCGGCACACCGGCGGGCGAACGCCTTCGCCCAGGCCCTGGAGGAGCAGTCCGACCAGGGCACGGCGGCCGAGCAGCCCGATGGATCGGCACCGTCCCAGGCTGCGTCGGAACAGACCGAGCAGGGCCTGCTGTTGGCCCTCGCCACCGGTCTCGGCGAGCTGCCCAAACCGGAGCTGGACCCCGAGGTCAAGGTCGTGCAGCGAGCGCAGCTCGTCGCCGCGATGGAGGCCATGCTGCTCGAAGGCACCGCCGCGGGCGGCGAGGGCCCGGGTTCTTCGGTGCCCGAGCAGCGGTCCCATCGGACCAAGGGCGCGCACCGGGCGAGCGGGCTGGGGAAATTGCGACCGCGTTCCCGGCTGTCGAAAGGCCTCGCGGCGGGCGGGCTCACCGTCGGTGTGGCCGCGGGAGCCTTCGGCGGCGTGGCGGCCGCCAGCTCCGACGCCCTGCCCGGTGACTCGCTCTACGGGCTCAAGCGAGGCATGGAGGACATCAAGCTGGGCATGGCCCACGGCGACAGCGATCGCGGCGAGCTCTACCTCGACCAGGCCTCGACCCGGTTGAGCGAGGCACGCCGGCTGATGGAGCGCGACCGCGCGGGGCAGCTCGACCACGAGTCCCTCGGCGAGATCCGCCGCGCCCTGTCAGGCATGCAGCACGACGCCACAGAAGGCCACCGCCTGCTGCACGAGGCGTACGAACGGGACGGCTCACTGGGCGCCATCCAGGCCCTGTCCGCCTTCTCCCAGTCCCATCGCGAGGCCTGGGGCGCCCTGCGCGACCGGCTGCCCGTCCAGCTCGGCGACGTCAGTGACCAGGTCTCGTCGGTCTTCGACGCCATAGACGAAGAGGTGGGCCCGCTGCGCTCGCTGCTCCCGCAGTCCCCCGCCACGGAGGGCACGGGCCGCCACCGGGGCAGGAGCGAGGAGTCCACCGGCTCGTCCGGTACGAACGCTCCGGCGCCCAGCGCCACCAGCGGTTCCGCCAGCGGAAGCCACAGCAGCGGCAAGCCCAGGCCCTCCAGCTCGGGCAGCAGCAGCGACGGCCTGCTCGGCGGCACCACGGGCGGTCTCCTCGACCCGCCCAAGGACGACACCAGCTCGTCCCCGTCCAGCAGCAGGAGCACACCGGCCGGCGCACCGGACGTCACGCTGCCGCCTCTCCTGCCCGGGCTCCTGCCCGGACTGGGGATCGACAGCGAGGACACGAAGTAGCGAGCAGCGACGCTAGTACGACGGTGGGGGCGCCCTTCCCCAGAAGGGCGCCCCCACCGTCGTACCGCCATGTCCGGAAGGTCGAACGGGCCCCGGGGCAGAAGACCGGCCAGAAGAGAAGAGACGTACGTCCCCGGCCAGAAGAGAGGAGCCGTACGTCCCCGGTCAGGAGAAACGTATAGCCATGATCAGAAGAACACCGACCTGCGCTGCACCAGCAGCTTGTACAGGGTGTGCTGGATCTGTTCCCTGACCTGGTCGGTCAGGTTGAACATCAGCATCGGGTCCTCGGCCGCCTCCGGCGGATAGCCGTCCGTGAGGATCGGCTCGCCGAACTGGATCGTCCACTTGGTGGGCAGCGGAACCGCCCCGAGCGGACCCAGCCACGGGAACGTCGGCGTGATCGGGAAGTACGGGAAGCCGAGGAGGCGCGCGAGCGTCTTCGCGTTGCCGATCATCGGGTAGATCTCCTCCGCGCCGACGATCGAGCACGGAATGATCGGGGTGCCCTGGCGCAGCGCGGTGGAGACGAAGCCGCCGCGGCCGAAGCGCTGGAGCTTGTAACGCTCGCTGAAGGGCTTGCCGATGCCCTTGAAGCCCTCCGGCATCACACCGACCAGCTCGCCGCGCTCCAGGAGCCGTTCCGCGTCCTCCGCGCAGGCGAGGGTGTGACCGGCCTTGCGGGCCAGCTCGTTGACGACCGGCAGCATGAAGACCAGGTCGGCGGCGAGCAGCCGCAGATGCCGGCCGGCGGGGTGGTTGTCGTGGACGGCGACCTGCATCATCAGGCCGTCGAGCGGGAGCGTCCCGGAGTGGTTGGCGACGATGAGCGCCCCGCCCTCGGACGGGATGTTCTCGATGCCCTTCACCTCGACGCGGAAGTACTTCTCGTACAGCGGCCGGATCAGGGACATCAGGACCTGGTCGGTGAGCTCGGCGTCGTAGCCGAAGTCGTCGATCTCGTAGTCGCCCGTCAGACGTCGGCGCAGGAAGGCCAGACCCCCGGCGATACGCCGCTCCAGGCCGCCGCCGGGGCCCTCCTGCGGCTGCTGGGGCGGCTGTTCCTCACGCGTCACGGGAACATCATCCTGCGTGGGGCCCCGTCCGGGCAGGGGCTGTACCTCACGTACCACCACGGGATCGCCCTTGCGCCGGCTCCCGGCGGCCCGGCGCCGCGGCGGGCGCTGCACAGCACCCCCGCGCGTCCGGTCGTCGTCGAACGGAATGACCTTGGCGTCCGCCATCGTTGATGCGCTCCTCAGTTGGCGCTCTGCGTCGGGGGGTGGCCGCCGCCCAGGTGGGGCAGCGCGGCGATCCGGTCGACAGCCCCCGCAAGGGCCTCGGGGGGCAAAAGTCCCGGCCCCCGGCTGCGGGCGAAGTCCGCGAAGGTCTCCGCCGTCGTGTACTTCGGCTTGTATCCCAGCGTCTCGCGCATCTGGTCGGTGGACACGACCCGACCGTGCGTCAGCAGCCGCAGCTGTTCCGGCGAGAAGTCCGTGACACCCAG
Organism: Streptomyces sp. NPDC058246; assembly: GCF_042881985.1. NCBI lineage: Bacteria > Bacillati > Actinomycetota > Actinomycetes > Kitasatosporales > Streptomycetaceae > Streptomyces > Streptomyces sp. NPDC058246. The sequence continues at coordinate 22,471 of NZ_JBHVWZ010000054.1, forward strand.
GGTACGCACCGCCGTGCCCGCCCAGGAGAGCGCCGGCAGCAGCAGCGGCACGGTGGGGCGGCCGAGCCGCCGCGCGCACTGGGAGAGCAGCAGGACGCCGTCTCCGGTGATGTTGAAGGTGCCGCTGTTGAGCGTCCCGCGCTCGGGCTCGTCGGAGGCGATCCGCAGCACCTCGATCACGTCGTCCTCGTGCACGAACTGCAGCCGGGGGTCGTAGCCGAACACGGTGGGCAGCACCGGCAGCGAGAAGTACGAGGCGAGCGGCGAGTCCGCGCTCGGCCCCAGGATGTTCGCGAACCGCAGCACGCACACGGCGACGTCGGGCCTGCGGCGCGCGAAGCCGCGTACATACCCTTCGACCTCCACCGTGTCCTTCGCGAAGCCGCCGCTGGGCAGCGACTTGGGCGGGGTGGTCTCGGTGAAGACGGCCGGGTCGCGGGGTGCGGAGCCGTAGACGTTCGTACTGGACTTCACCACGAGCCGCTTGACCGTCGGGGACTTCTGGCAGGCGCCCAGGAGCTGCATGGTCCCGATGACGTTGGTCTCCTTGACCGTGGTCCGGCTGCCGCCGCTCAGAGCCGTTCCCGTCACGTCCATGTGCACGACCGTGTCCACGGAGTGCTCGGCGAGCACGCGCGCGATGGTGGGCTGCCGGATGTCGGCCTGTACGAAGTCGGCGCCGCCCAGATGGTGCTCGGGCGGGACCGCGTCCACGGCGATCACCCGGTCCACTTGCGGGTCACGCTGGATCCGTCGTACGAACCGGCCCCCCAGCTGGCGGGCCACTCCGGTCACGAGCACGACCTTCCCCAAGATCAGCGCCTTCCTTCCAGAACTGGACGTAGCTCCGCTGGTACCTTGCCGGGTTCCCCGTGTGCGGCCAACTTAGCGGGTTGATGTTGCGCTGTGATGACCGCCCGATGCACGAAGTGACGACACCCACAGACGTACGATCAGACCAAGCCATTCGGCCTACCTGCGTATGCACAACGATCGCGCGGCCGGAAAACGACTCCGGAACACGACGGACACGACGGTGGGTATGACTGTGGCCCCCCACCGACGGGCGGGGGGCCACAGTACGCGCGCTATTGCGGCGCCGCTTACTTCTTGTTGCGACGCTGAACGCGAGTGCGCTTGAGCAGCTTGCGGTGCTTCTTCTTCGCCATCCGCTTGCGCCGCTTCTTGATAACAGAGCCCACGACTACCCTCGCTCACTTCTCTTAACTCGGTGCTGGGCTGCATGGGCCCACACGACCTATGAGGGGCCAGCCTACCGGTCCGAGCGCCGAGGTCGTAATCGAGGGGTTCCGGGAGATCTTGTACCGCTCTCCCGGAACACCGTCAGGCCGTCTCCACCCCCACATAGCTCTCGCGGAGGTACTCGTGAACCGCTTGCTCCGGCACCCGGAAGGACCTCCCCACCCGGATCGCCGGCAGATGACCGCTGTGCACCAAGCGGTACACGGTCATCTTCGACACTCGCATCACCGAGGCGACTTCCGCCACGGTAAGGAACTGAACCTCGTTCAGAGGCCTCTCGCCAGCTGCAGCCATGACACACCTGAACCTTCCGCACTCGACGGCCACCGGCTTCCCCTTCCGGTGACTCTTCGTCGTTGCGTGCTCACTCCCCAATGTAGGGGCGGGTGATGCGAGTGGGGAAGAGGGGATGCCATCGGCCGCCTACTGTGACAGACACGCTCGATTGAGTACATAGCGAGTAAGCGGCCGGTAGTAATCAGACCGCACAGCGTCATCAAGCGGAACGACGACGGACACCCGCCCCTCTGCCTCTCCGACGAAGAGCGCGGGATCGTCCGTATCGGCCAGCCCCATCGCCTCAAACCCCAGCTGACCTGCCCCGCAGACCCATCCGTGGTCTCCGATGACCAGCTCGGGGAGCGGCCCGCCGGACTCCGCCGCGGCGGCCAGAGCGGTCCGAACCGGGAGGGGTGAGTGGGTGTGTGCGCCGGTCGCACGACCGGGGGCCCGCACGCCGGGTTCGCGCACCAGCGCGACACCTTGTACGTAGTCAAGGTTGTACGTGCGTAGACCGAACCGGGTCGTTATGTCGACACAGCTACCCTGCGCGGGGGTGAGGACGGCACACCCCGCCGCCGACAGGGCGTCCGCCAGCGCGGCGTAGAAACCGATCAGCCGGTGCGGATGTCCGGTGCCGAGGAGTACCGGAATGCGGTCACGGGCCGCCGCACCGATCCGCGCCGCGAAGGCGTCGAGAGCCGCCAGGGTCCGCTCCGGGTCGATCACATCATGCCCTGAAGTGTGCAATGGATCGGCCGATACTCCGCACTTGTCGGCCATCAACTCGATCAGGTCCCGCTGTCGCCAGGTCCATTCGGGATCAAGCCCGAGCAGTACGCGGGGATCGCGGGCCGCGAAGAGCCGATAGCTGCGCAGGCTCTCCTCGCGGGAGGTGGCCACGGGCCCGGCCAACCGGGCTGCCAGCAGGTGTGCACGCAATGCTCCGGTGCTCAACACGACAGCGATGCTGACGCATCCACCACCTCCGCATGCCCAAAACGCAGAAAATGCCCCACAGTTGGCCTAATGGGTACCCGAGCCGCCGCGGAGGGTGGCTCGTTGCCTCCACGTGACGCCGGTGACAGGACAGTGACAAATAGGCCCACAACCATCAGAAGGGGCCCTGGGTCTCACAACACGTCTGCACCAAGCGCCAGTTGACCATCGGGCGCCAGTCATCATCACCACAGGGGGAAACACCATGAAGCTGTCCCGTCGCACGACAACCGCCGCCGCTCTCGCCGTCCTGGCCCTCGGCGGCACCCTCGCCGCGACCACCCCGGCGTCCGCCGCCACCACGGCCGCGTACAACGGCGCCTGCGGGGCGGGCTACCGCGTCACCGCGTCCACGCCGATCAAGTCCTCGCCCACCACCACCATCGGCACCACGTACGTCACGTACAACGTCGGGAACCAGGGGTTCTGCGCCGTGACCGTCCGCAACAACCCGGGCACCCGGGTGTTCATGGAGGTCACGCTCGACACCGACCCCACGAGCGGCAACCCGGCCCGGGACTACGGCTCCTTCACCACGTACGCGGGCCCCGTGTACAAGGAGCACCCGAAGGCGGGCGAGTGCATGACGTGGAGCGGCTCGATCGACATCTACTACAACTCGGAGACGAGCCTCTGCTACTGACCTCGTCGGCCGAGGAACCACAGCAGCGCTCCCCGGCGGGGACACTGTCGATCTACGGCAGCCGTCCCCGCAGCGGGGACGATCTACGGCAGCAGTCCCCGCAGCGGGAACACGGCCCGGCGCGTCGCCACGATCGCCTGATCGAGGCGGTCCGCCGGGTCGTACCCCGCCTCCCACCCCTTCCAGGACACCGGCCACCGCCCGTCGGTCATCCGCGCCGGCGCCAACTGCCGCGTACGCGCGAAGACTTCCTGCCGCCAGCTCTCGGGAACCACCGTCTCGGGGTCGATGGGCCGCCCCGCCGCGATGGCGACAAGATGCGTCCACGACCGCGGCACCACATCCACCACGGCGTACCCGCCGCCGCCCAGCGCGACCCACCGCCCCTCCGCGTACTCGTGCGCCAGGTCATGACAGGCGACCTGCACCGCCCGCTGTGCGTCGAGCGAGACAGCGAGGTGCGCGAGCGGGTCCTCGAAGTGGGTGTCGGCGCCGTGCTGGGTGACCAGCACCTGCGGCCGGAAGTCGGCGATGAGCTCGGGCACCACGGAGTGGAAGGCCCGCAGCCACCCCGCGTCCCCGGTCCCGGCGGGCAGCGCCACATTCACGGCGGAGCCCTCCGCGGAGTCGGCCCCCGTCTCCTCCGGCCACCCGGTCTGCGGGAACAATGTCCGCGGATGCTCGTGCAGCGAGATCGTCAGAACCCGCGGATCCTCCCAGAAGGCCGCCTGCACCCCGTCCCCGTGATGCACGTCCACGTCCACATACGCGACGCGCTCGGCCCCCAGCTCCAGCAGCCGCGCGATCGCCAGCGCGGCGTCGTTGTAGATGCAGAACCCGGAGGCAGCCCCCGGCATCGCGTGGTGCAGCCCGCCCGCGAAGTTCACCGCGTGCAGCGCGTCCCCCTGCCACACCGCCTCCGCGGCCCCCACGGACTGCCCGGCGATGAGCGCCGACACCTCGTGCATCCCCGCGAAGGCGGGATCGTCCATGGTCCCGAGCCCGTACGACGGATCAGCGGCCTCCGGATCCATGGAAGCGGCCTTGACCGCCTCCACGTAGTCCTCGCGATGCACCAGCCGGAGCGTCGACTCCCCGGCCGGCATCGCCGCCACCACATCGACCTCCCGGTCGAGCCCGAAGGCGTCGACCAGTCGTCTGGTCAGCGCGAGCCGGACCGGATCCATCGGGTGGTCCGGGCCGAAGTCATAGCCCGTTACTGCCTCGTCCCACATCAGCTGTGCGCGGCCGCTCATATCCGTCACCGTATCGGTCCGGTTCAGAACTGAACGACCGGGCGTACCCCAAGGTCGCGAGAACCAGCACCATCGGTACGAGCATGGCGCCGCGATAGTTCCAGGCGTCCCCCAGCGCGCCCACCAGCGGCGAACCGATCAAGAACCCCACGTAGTTGAAGATATTGAGCCGTGCGATCGCCGTGTCCGAGGACCCCGGGAAGAGGCGCCCGGCGGCCGCGAACGTCTGCGGCACGATCACGCACAGCCCGAGGCCCAACAGCGTGAACCCGAGCATCCCCACCCACGCGCCCGGGGCCACCGCCACCACCGCGAACCCGAGAGCGGCGACGACCGCCCCCACCCGTACGACGGCCACGGCCCCGAACCGCCGCACCCCGAAGTCCCCGACCGCCCGGCCCACCAGCGTCATGACCATGTACACGTTGTACGGAACGGTCGCCAGCTGCTCCGAGCTGCCCAGCACGTCCTGGAGATATTTCGCGCTCCAGTTGGAGACCGTCGAGTCCCCGATGTACGCGAACGTCATCACCAGGCAGAGCGGCAGCAGCAGCTTGAAGACGACGGGCCCGGCGCCCTCGGCCACCGGCTCCTTCGGGTCCGAGGCGGAGCCGCCGTCGACGTACCACCGGCTCCCCACGAACGTGGCCGGCAGCAGCACCAGCGCGACCGGCAGATACGACACGAAGAGCGACAGATGCCAGTGCGCCCCCGCCCAGGCGAGCGAGGCGCCGACAATCCCGCCCAGGCTGTACGCGGCGTGGAAGCCGAGCATGATGCTGCGTCCGTACGTCCGCTGCAGGCTCACGCCGAGCATGTTCATCGAGGCGTCGAGCGCGCCGACCGCGAGGCCGAAGGCGCCGAGGGCGACCGCGACCTCGACGAGGCGGTCGCCGGCGCCGACACCGAGCAGGGCGAGCAGGACGACGGGCTGGGACCACCTCAGGATGCGGCTGGGGCGTATGCGCTTGACCAGCTGCTCGGTGGTGACGCTGCCCACCCCGGCGAGGACCGGGACGGCCGCCAGGAAGGCCGGCAGCAGCGCGTCGGAGATCCCGTAACGGTCCTGGATGGCCGGAATGCGCGTCACGAGCAGCGCGAAGGTGGCTCCCTGAGCGAAGAAGCTGAACGCCAAAGAGGCCCTACCGCGCCGCAGCACATCTGTCATGGCGGCGAGCGTAGGGCCCCGGCTTACCGGTGGGTAGATCCAGCCGAAGATGAATTCCGCTCAGCTTCGTGGAGGAGCTTGCGGAGGGGCTGGGCGGGTTGGCTGGGCGGGTCGCTTGGCGGGTGCGCTCGGTGGAGGGCCCGTCAGGAGGGATGGTGCGGGGCTTGGCGGGCGGGGAGCCGATTCAGCGGGCCTGCCGGGCCAGCTCCTCCTCCAGCATCTTCTCCATCGGGACGACCGCGAAGCGCCCGCTGACCAGGAAGGCGACGGCCATCGAGGTGATCATCACGACCGTGCCGAGCCAGACCATGGTGTCGATCGGCAGCGTGTAGGCACCCACGATCCGCAGGACGCACTCGCCGAGCAGCACCACGCCCCAGACGAGGGAGAAGACCCGCTCCGCCTTCCGGAACCGCGGGGAGCCGGCGACCAGCCGGTCCCAGGCCGCGTTCTTGGCCGCGTCGCCCTTGATGAGGAACGGCTTCATGCCCGCCGTCATCATCGGCCTGCCGAGCTTCACGGACACCAGGATGCCGATCCCGATGGCGCTGCTGACCCCGCTGTCCTTCGCCAGCATCAGCCGCGGGTCACCAGCGACGAGGCTGAGGAGCAGTCCGACGACATTGACGAAGAGAATCAGCCCGGCAAGTGCGTTGACCTTCCGCTCCTTCACCGCGGACCACGCGGTCCGCACCGCCGGCACCACGCTGCTCCAGCCGAGCGCCGCCATGGTGCTCATACCGAACGCGTTCTTCAGGAGGTAGTACGACCCGACCGGCACGGCCACGTCCAGGATCAGCGGGAGGAAGCTGGGCCGGGTGGCGGCCGTCTCGGTGGCCGTCGTGGTGGCCGTGCCGCTTGTCTCGACGGCGGTCGCTTCGCTGCTGGTCTCGATGGCGGTGATGCTCATGTTCGGGTCCCTCCGTCGTCACTGTGTACGTCCCGTTTCGATGTACTCAGCTTCGCGGTCGGAACCCACCCGCCAACAGAAACGATCGTCCGGAGCTCGGCATGACAAATGTCAGTGCCGGGTTCCGGCAGCCGTCATACGAGCAGGTCAGCCAACTCCCCCATGTCGGAGAAGAGTTGCGTGGCGCCGGCGAGCCGGGCTGCGGGCGTCATCGCCGTGAATCCGAGGACGTCCATCCCGGCCGCGTTCGCCGCCCGCACGCCGAGCGGACTGTCCTCCACGACGACACACTGCCGCGGCGGTACGCCCATGCGCTCGGCCGCGTACAGGAACAGATCGGGTGCGGGCTTGCCCCGCCCCACGTCCTGCGAACTGAACACGCGCCCCTCGTCGAACCACCGGTCGAGCCCGGTCTTCCGATGCCCCACCCGGATCCGGTCATGGCTCCCTGAGGAGGCCACGCAGTACGGCACCCCGTCCGCGGCCAGCTTCTCCAGCACCTGGACGGCACCGGGGACGGGCTCCAACTCCCGCTCGAAGGCGGCGAAGACGCGCTCGTGGAAGATCTCGTCGAAGTCCGCCGGCAGTCGCTGCCCGGTCCGCTCCTCGACCAGGTCGTGCACACGGTGCATGGCGGCGCCCATGTAGTCACGGAGGGACTCCTCGTAGGAGGTGGGGTGCCCCAGTTCGCTGAGGTACGCGGCGAGGATCGTGTTGGAAATCGGCTCACTGTCCACGAGGACGCCGTCGTTGTCGAAGATGACCAGGTCGTAGCGCATAAGAAGACCCTAAACGCAGAAAACCCCCTTGCCGAAGGGCAAGGGGGTTTTCTCAAAATTTGTTCGGCGGCGTCCTACTCTCCCACAGGGTCCCCCCTGCAGTACCATCGGCGCTGTAAGGCTTAGCTTCCGGGTTCGGAATGTAACCGGGCGT
>NZ_JBHVWZ010000055.1:0-26266 GCF_042881985.1 Streptomyces sp. NPDC058246
GATAAGGCGATGCGGCGCCTCGGGGTCCGCCTCGCCCGCTCCGGCCGCGCCCGCTCCCGGGACTCCGGGCGCGACGGGGGGAGCGGACGGAACGGGCGGGTACGGCGCGGCGGGAACGGTCCCGCCGATGACGCCGTCGTGGCCGGCCGGGGTCGCCTCGCCGGTCGGCGTGGACACCGCCGGCCGGGACGCGGTCGGCCGGGCCATGCCCCGCAGCACGTACGCGATCACGCCGAGTACCCCGGCGGTGATCAGCGCGGCGGCCCAGCCGGGCAGCCCCAGCGCGAGCGCCAGGCCGAGAGCGAGCGCCAGCGCGGCGCCCGCGTACAGGGCGACGGCACCGGACGCCGCGTACATCGTCGCCGTACGGCGCTGCTTGCGGGTCTGCTCCCGCAGTTCCTCCCGTACGGTCTCGCGGGCGACCTGAGCCAGTTCGTCGACGAGATCCTTGTCCAGATGTTCCAGATGATCCAAGCGTTCCATGGCGCCCGAGTACCCGGCCCACCGGACGCGTAACGCCGCCGGGAACGGGATCCGTCCGAAACGATCTCCTCCCGCACCGGCCCCAACTAGGCTCGTCCTCATGGAGATTCTGGGAGCCACGCTGCGTATCTGCGTCGACGACCTGGAGGCCTCGGTCCCCTTCTACGAAAGACTGTCGGGCGGGCGCGCCCTCCGCTTCGAGCGCGGCGGTGTCTCGGTCGCCGCGGTCGGCTGCTTCCTGTTGATGAGTGGTCCCGAGGCCGAGCTGGAGGTGCTCCGCAAGGTCGCCGCCACGATCGCCGTCAAGGACGTGGACGAAGCCCACCACGTCCTCAGCGACTCGGGCGCGCGCATCCTGGCGGGCCCGGTCGCGACACCGGTCGGCCGCAACCTGATCGCGATGCATCCCGACGGCGCGGTGTACGAGTACGTGGACCGCCGGTCGGGATCATCCAGCCCGTCCGGCGCTTGAGGACGGGGCCGTCCAGGCCGAAGCGGGGGGCCTGGGCGGCAGCCTCCCCTCGGATACGGGGGCGGCAGCCCCCGCCCCGGATACGGGACCGGCAGCCCCCCGGATACGGGACGGGTAGGGGCGGAGGGGGCGAAGCACCCCTCAATCACCACCTGGCCGCATCCGAAACTCGTACCGCCCCGGCACCGCCTCATCCGACAGCCGAGCCCACAGCTCGGAGACAACCTCAGCCCCCTCCCGCAGATCGGCGACCTCGAACCCCTCGTCGAAGACGGCCCGAGCCGCCCCCACCTCGCCCTCCGCCACCAGCAGCTGCGCCTCGATCAACCGGAACCGCCCCCGCGCACGCGTGGCGGGCCGCAGCCGCTCCCACACCGCTCGCGCCTCCACCACCCGCCGCACCGCGAGCAGCGCCCCGATCGCCTCGCGCCCCAACGCCGCCGTCGCGGCGGTCCAGACCTCCCCGTCGTCCCGCCGCTCCCGGCACAGATCGTCGAACGCCTCGGCGTACCGGTCGGCGGCCCGCTCCCGGTTGTCCGCCTCCTGATCGGCCACGGCGAGGCAGCGCAGCAACGGCCACAGCGACGGGGCGAGTTCGAGCGCCCGCTCCCAACTCCGTACGGCCTGCGCCAGATCACCCGCGTGCCACTGCGCGACCCCGAGGTGGTACTCGGCGATCGGCACGGCAGGCGCGGTCTCCAGCATGTCCCGCCAGTGCGGCGCGACCAGGGTCTCGCCGGGCGGTCCGACCCGCCGCGGCTCGGGAAACGCACCGGACCGCAGCAGCTCCAGCCAGGGCGCCTGCGCGTCACCGAGCGTGGACTCGTCGAAGGGCGTACCCGGCAACTTGTGAGCGGCGCGCAGCACTTCGAGCGCGCCCCAGCCGGAGCCGACGGCGAGCACCTCGCCGGGTTCGGCGTCGGCGTGCGGCAGCCAGGCGGCGTAGGCGGCGTCGACGTCGCCCCGCGGAAGGGCGGCCTCGAGCCGACGCTCGGCCTCCGCCAGCGCCCCGCCCCAGTCGGCGCCGTGCACCGCCTCCGCGTCCGCCGCGAGCGGCCCGTACGCCTCCAGCCAGGACACGTCGCTCTCGGCGTCGAGCCGCACATGTTCGAGTTGGGTGCGCGCGAGCCCGGCCTGGATCTCGCAGTACCCGCCGGTGCCCGGCTCGGTGAGCCATTCCTGCCAGCGCCGCCCTCCCGGACCTGACCCCCAGACGAACAGCTTGCGCCCGCGCAGCACATCGGTGGACGTCTGCACGAGCCCGTCGCCCGTCGCGTCGAGCGCGGCGATCCAGCGCCGCCGCCCGTCGGGCACCTCGTAGAAGTAGTCGGCGGGGAAGGTACTGCGCGGCGGATACGTCCGGTCGGCACCCTCGTGCTCCGGCACCGGCACTCGGCGCAGCCGCCGCTCGTACCCGAAGTGCCAGGCCTCCTCGGCCGGCGCCAGCACCCTGCTCTCCTCGGGGACGGCGGTGTTGGACCACCAGTACACGGGTGCCGGCTTCTCGTGCGGATTGCGCACGCGCACGCCGACGTACAGGAAGTCGGAGCCGTCCGGCAGCCAGAGATCGACCTGGAAGGGGAGGTCGCGCAGCCGCTCCCACTCCCACAGGCGGAGCATCTCGCCGCCGCCGGGGGCGGGGACGCGGGCGGCGTGGACGGGCGAGCAGGACAGGGTGGTGTGGCCGGTCGCGCCGATGTTCCACTCGATGCCGCCGGAGAACCAGGCGCCGTTGAGGGCGAAGCAGGCGGGCTGCAGCACCGGGTTGCGGTAGAGGAGTTCGCGCCGCGAGGGCTTGTGGACGAGGGAGCCGACCCGGCCTCCGTAGCCGGGCAGCACGGTGGCCCGCAGCCGGTCGTTCTCGATCACGATCGTGTCGATCTCGCGGGGTGTCCGCTGTCTGTCGTATCCGTCCCGGAGGCGCTCGGGGAGAACACTGCGCAGCGGCTCGTACCCGATCTGGCGGGCCATGTCCCGCGGCAGGTCCGAGCGGTCCCGCTCGTCGATGCGGTGCGTCTCGTCGAGCGGACGCAGGGGCGGCAGCGGATTGCTCGGACCCAACTCCGCGGCGGGGAGCGTCAGTACGTCACGTCGGATCGTCGTCACGATGACCATGGAACAGCGACATCGAGGAGCTGACCAGGGTCTCCGCTCGTCAGGATCCGGTCAGGATTCCGCAAAGGCGAGGGCGGCCGCGTGGAACACCCCGTCGTCCTCCTGCCGGTCGCCGCGGTCGTAGCGCGGCGGTACGACGACCCCGCCTCCGCGACCGCCCTCTGGGAGCACCTCCCAGCCCTCAAGGCGGCGGGAGAGCACCGAGCCGCGGCACGGTCCGCCGCTCGCGCAGGGCACCGCCGAGCTTGCGGCAGCCGGGGACGGTGCCGGGCGCGGGCGGGCGCGGGCCCAGGCTGGACGGGGCGTCGAGCACGACGACGTTCCCCGTGGGGCTCACCCTCGTCCGGCGAACGCTCAACGGGAGGAGACCATCTCCGCCGTGATCGCCCAGCGTTCGTGGTCCCGCCAGGCCCCGGCGATGTAGATGAAGTCGGGTGAGAAGCCCTCCAGCCGGAAGCCGCATCGCCGGGCGAGCGCGATGGAGGCCGCGTTTCCCGGCTGGGCGTTGATTTCGAGCCGGTGCAGCCCCATCGGTCCGAAGGCGTACCGCACGACGAGGTCGAGTCCCTCGGCCATCAGTCCGCGCCCCGCGGCGTGTGCGAATGCGCCGTATCCCAGCGCCCCGCACAGGAAGCCGCCCTCGACGATGTTGTTGATGTTGATGAACCCGGCGATCGCCCCGCTGTCCCGTTCGCAGACCAGGAACCCGGCCTTCGTGGGATCCCGGATGAGCCGTCCCGCGTACGCCGAGTAGGTTTCGGCACCGACGGGCGGAAAGAGCCACGGCTGGTGCAGATCCTTGCTCTCCCGGGCCCGCGCGGTGAACTCCGGACCGTCCCCGTAGGTGAAGTGGCGTATGCCCACGCGAGGGCCCTCGGCAAGATAACCGGCGTTCTCAGACATCCCGTCACCCTATGCGCACGCGCGTTCCACCTCGGCACTTCATTCCATCGGCCCCGGCACTTGACGGCGTCAGCTCCGGCGCCTCATGGCGTAGACCCCGCACAGTCCGCCGATCGCCCCCGTCCCGAGGAGCGCCATCCACAGCGGCATGGTCACTTCCGGAACGAACAACCGGATCACGGTACTGCGGGTGTTCTCGAAGACGAAGATCAGGGCGAGCAGGGCCGACGCGGCGACGCTGACCCTGCCCGGCGTCAGCGGGCCGCCGCCGCTCTTCCCGCCGCTCGCGCCGGCACTCCCGGAGGTCTTCGGGCTCATGCGCTCAGCATGAGCCGCGAGGTACCGGCACGCGCGCTGGCGGGTTCCTCCGGGTGACTCAGCCGACGACCGGCAGCCGCAGCACCCCGGTGTCGTCGGGCGCGCTGGTGATCGTCACCGGCTTCACGCCTTTGTTCCCGAAGTACGCGTCGTCGCTGGCGGCGACGACGAACCGCAACCGGTGCCCCGCCTCGTACCGATGCACGATCCCCGGCAGCGTGACGGTGAAGCTCTTCCTCACGTCCGGGACGCGCACCGGCGCCACCAGTCGGTGCACCAGCGTCTTCGTGCCGTCCGGTGCCACGTCGTACAGCTTGGCGAAGAGGACCAGCTTGTCGGCGGCGTCGCCGGAGTTCTGCACGCGCTCGGTCTTCGGCGAGACGACCTTCAGCTCGGCCTCGGGCGCGCCGACCACCTCGACGGCCCGGGTCAGGGGCTCGCTCGTCCAGCCGAGGTAGGTGCCCTCGGTGTCGTACGGCGCAGGGTCGGGCAGCCCGGCGATTCCGGCGAGGGAGCTCTCGGAGTGGCTCGTGGCCACCAGCCCGTTGCGGTACTCCCTGCCGGCGCCCACGACCTTCTTGCGGTTGTCGACCAGCTTGCCGTCCCCGGAGAGGTAGAAGCTCTGGCTGAGTCCCGGCACCCTCGAGGCCGTGGCATAGGTGTCGTTCGGGTCGGCGATCCAGTCGCGGTAGTACGCGAAGCCGGGTCCCGTGTCGACGTCGTGGTGCTGGAGATAGCGGTCGAACCAGGCGAGGATCCGTCGGCCGACGTAGCTGGACTCCAAGTTGCCCTGGCTGAGGTTGAGTTCACCACTCGCCGGGTCGGTGAGGCCCCCGCTGTGGCCCCACGACTGCCAGATCAGCTTCGTCGGGGTGCCCTGCGCCTTGAGGGTCTTGTACGTCGCGGTCGCCTCGTTGAGGTTGAAGAGGCTGTCGGCCTGTCCCTGGACCAGCAGGGTCGGCGCCTGCACCTCGCGCAGATACGAGACGGGCGACACGCTGCGGGCGTAGTCGAGCAGCGGTCCGGTCCTGGCGGCCGGGTAGCTCCCCGAGTTCAGCGTCCGCATCGTTGCGCAGGCGTCGGTCACGAAGTGCAGGCAGGCGAGGGAGTTGATGCGGGAGGGGTCCAGGTTCGGCACGGTCAGCGGCTGGCTCTCGCCGATCAGGTAGAAGCTGTTGGTCCACTGCCATTTGAACGCGCCGGGCACGTCACGCGCGCCGGCCGCGTTGTTCGGGTCCAGTGAGTACGCCAGGTCGTTCCAGGTGATCAGCGGCACCAGCGCGTCGACGCGGTGGTCCACGGCGGCCGTGGCCATCTGGACGGCGCCCCCGTACGAACCGCCGACCATGCCGACACGCGGGTCGCCCTTGCCGTCCCGGGTGACGAAGTCCGCCTTCGTGCCGTCGTCGGCGGCGCGCGTGCCCGCCAGGAAGTCGACGAGCCCGGACGCCGCCTCACCGTCGATGCGCGGGTCGTCGAGCGAGATCTGACAGCCCGACCTGCCGAAGCCGAGCCCCGAGTAGACGAGCCCCACATAGCCGCGCGCCGCGAACGCCTTGCCGATCGCGTCCGTCGAACCGTCCGACTTGCTCCCGCCGAAGCCGTTGGTGGCGAGCACGGCGGGCGCGGTGTGCCCGCGGTCCACGCCCACGGGCCGGTACAGATCGGCGTCGACCGTGCAGCTGCGGCCACCGGCCCGGACCGTGAACTTCAGCGCGGTGACGGTGTATCGGTCCGTGGCCGAGGCAGGCGCGGTGAACGCGAGCGGTGCGGTGAGCACGGCACCGAGGGCCAGGGCGAGCGAGGCACGGAAACGGGATCTGGGCTCACGCGAACGACGGGACACGAAGACCTCCACACTGAGGACAACCCGACTACCGACCGGTACTTACCGGCCGGTAGTCATGTTGTGACACGTGTCAGACGGGGTCAATCACCCAGCCGAGTCTTTCTTGACGGGGATTCAGTGAACGCGCCGCGCCGACGGCCCCGTGCGCGGCGGCTGCGGGCGCGGTGCGGAACCGCTAGGCCAGCGCGGGCTCGTCCAGCGTCAACGTCCCCGCTGCCGCGTCCAGTTCGGCCCCGAGTCCGAACGGAATCGTGAGCGCCCCCTCGCAGTGCCCGAACCCGAAATGCTCGACGACGGGCACACCCAGTCCGCCGAGCCGGTCGGCGAACACCGCGCGCAGTCCCTCGTACGGACCGCAGTCCACCCATGAACCGAGTGCGATCCCGGCGACCCCGTCGAGCCAGCCGGCCCGCAGGAGCTGGGTCAGGATCCGGTCCAGCCGGTACGCCTCCTCGCCGATGTCCTCGATCAGGAGCAGCCCTCCGCGCGCGCGGGCGCGGGCGTGCGGGGTGCCGAGGTCGGCGGCGAGCAGGCTGACGCAGCCGCCGAGGGTGACGCCCCGGGCCCGCCCCGGCACCAGCGGGGTGGCCCCGGCCGACGCGATGGTCCGCACCGACTCGGGCTCGAAGAGCGTGGCCCGCAGATGCTCCTGCGCCCGCGCGTTCTTGAGGAAGTCGACGGCCGCCACCATCGGGCCGTGCAGGGTCGCGAGGCCCATCCGGGTGGCGAACGCCTCGTGCAGCGCGGTGATGTCGCTGAACCCGAGGAACACCTTGGGTCCCGCGGCCCGCAGGGCGTCCCAGTCGAGGAGGTCGACCATGCGCTGCGCGCCGTAGCCGCCGCGGGCGCACAGCACCGCGGCCACGTCCGGGTCGCACCAGGCGGCCTGGAAGTCGGCGGCCCGGTCGGTGTCCGTACCCGCCAGATAGTCGAACCCGGCGTGCCGGTCCAGGACATGGGGTGCCACCACCGGGTCCAGGTCCCATCCGCGCAGGATGTCGAGGCCGGCCTGGAGCCGCTCCTCGGGCACCGGTCCGCTCGGCGCGACGACGGCGACACGGGCCCCTGCGGCGAGCCGTGCGGGTCGGGTCAGAGGGGTCGGTGAGGTCACTCGGTGTGCTCCAGATCCTGCTCGAAGTCCTGTCCGGCGTGCTGACCCGCATGCGGGGCCGGCATCTGACGGAGCCGATTCACTTGGCCAGCTCCAAGGTGGGCACACCCGGCGGATTCAGCCGGAAGACCTGCGCGTACAGGGAGAGTTCGGACTCCAGCACCCGCACCATCGTCTCGGCCCGCCGGAAGCCGTGCCCCTCGCCCTCGAAGGCGATGTAGGCGTGCGGAACGCGTCGGCCCTCCTCCGCCAGTCTGGCCAGGAACCGCTCGCACTGCACGGGCGGGCAGATGGCGTCGTCGAGCCCCTGGAGCAGCAGGAAGGGCGCGGTGATCCGGTCGGCGTGCTCGGTCGGCGAGCGCTCCACATACCGGCCGGGCACCTCGGCCGACGGCCCGACCAGCGTCTCCAGATACTGCGACTCGAAGTCATGGGTCTCCCCCGACCCCCATCCGACGAGGTCGAGGATCGGATAGAGGATGGTGCCGCATGCGTAGACGTCGGTGCTGGTCAGGGAGGCGGCCGTCGTCCAGCCGCCCGCGCTGCCGCCGCGGATGGCGAGCCGCCGCCGGTCGGCGGTGCCTTCTGCGGCGAGCGCGAGCGCGACGGCCGCGCAGTCCTCGACGTCGACGACGCCCCACTGCTCGCGCAGCCGGTTGCGGTACTCCCGCCCGTGTCCCGTCGATCCGCCGTAGTTGACCTCCGCGACGCCGATACCGCGGGAGGTGAAGTAGGCGATCTCCAGGTCGAGGACGAGGGGTGACCGGCCGGTGGGACCGCCGTGCACCCAGACCACGTACGGGGGGAGCTCGTCCCCGCGGGCGACGTGCTCGGGGTGGTGCGGTGGATAGATGTGGGCGTGGATCTCGCGTCCCGCGGGGCCGGTGAAGGTGCGGATCTGCGGCTCCGGGTAGTACGCGGGGTCCACCGGGTCGTCGTGCGCGGCGCCGATCACCCGGGCCCGCCCCGTACGAGCGTCCAGCTCGACGACCTCGTAGGCGCTGCGGGGGCTGGCTCCGACGCCCACGACCCTGCTGCCGTGCGCGGCGAGCGTCGGCGCGAACTCGGTCCAGGGCCCCGCCGCGTCGACGACCTCGCCGGTCTCCGGGTCCAGGATCCCGAGCGCGGTGGCGCCGCGTCCGTGCACGACGGCGACCAGTCCGCTCTCCAGCGGCGCGAACCAGCGGTATCCGATTCGCCAGAGCGAGCCGCCGAACTCCTCCTCGCGCGGACACAGGGCCGTCTCCTCGCCGCCGCGGCCGAGGCGGTGGAGATTCCACCAGCCGGTGCGGTCGCTGACGTACAGCAGAGTGCCGTCGGGGGTCCAGTCGACCTGGACGACGGACTCCTCCGGGCCGCCGGCGACAGATCGCGCGCCGCGCAGCGTGACGTCGTCGGCCACGTCCGCGAGGATCACCTCGGTGCCGTCCCAGGGCATCCGCGGGTGGTCCCAGGCGAGCCAGGCAGCCTGCCGGCCGTCGGGCGAGAGCCGGGGTCCGGTGACGAACCGGTGCCGTCCGTCGGTCAGTTCCCGCACGGCGTCCCGGTCCTGGGCCGCCGACCCGTCCAACGGCACCGCGGCGACCACGCGCCGGACGTCGGTCGGCCCGTCCCCGGTGAACTCCTCCAGGACGCACCACACTTCACCCCGCTCCAGGTGCACCTGCGGGTCCACCCAGCGCAGCCCCTCGCCCACGGGCGACACGGGGGTCAACGGGCGAGGAGCGCCGCCTTCGTACCGGTACAGCCGCTGGTCGGCGAAATCGACGAAGACGACCAGGGGACCTTCGGGGCGCATGACTCCGGCCCACGGGTGACCGCCGTACTCGATGACGCGGCTGCGTACGTTCCAGGGAGCGGGCAGCACCGACTCCTCCGAGCCGTCGGCCTTGCGCCGTACGAGCGTACGCCGCCCGCCTTCCGTGGGCCGGGGCTCGGTCCACCAGGCCTCGTCGCCGACGAAGCCCACGAATTCGGGGTGCCCGTCGTGCGCCGCGGCGAGCGCCGCGTCGATCGGCGAGGGCCAGGAACCGTACGGCAGGCTCTGCATGTCGTCCCCCTAGGCGGTGCGCAGAAAGCGGTCGAGGACACGGGCGCCGAAGTGGAGCGCCTCGACCGGCACGCGCTCGTCGACGCCGTGGAAGAGCGCTTGGTAGTCGAAGCCCTCCGGGAGCTTCAGCGGCGCGAATCCATAGCCGGTGATGCCGAGGCGCGAGAACTGCTTGGCGTCCGTGCCGCCCGACATGCAGTAGGGCACCACATGCCCCTCCGGCGCGAAGTGCTCGACGGCCGCGCGCATGTTCGCGTACGTCACCGAGTCCACCGGTGCCTGGAGGGCCACCTCACGGTGCTGGAACTCCCACTCCACATCCGGTCCGGTGAGCTGGTCGAGGGTGGAACGGAACTCGTCCTCGCCGCCGGGCAGGAATCTGCCGTCCACGTACGCGACGGCCTCCCCCGGGATCACATTGATCTTGTAGCCGGCGCTCAGCATGGTCGGGTTGGCGCTGTTGCGCACGGTCGCCTCGACGAGCGCGGCGGCAGGCCCCAGCTTGTCCAGGAGGGTGTCCACGTCTTCGGGACCGCGGTCGATGCCGTACAGGTCGGCGAGTTCGGTCAGTGCCGCGTGCACGGTCGGGGTGAGGCGCAGCGGCCACTCGTAGTCCCCGATCCGGGTGATCGCGGCGGCGAGGCGCGTCACCGCGTTGCTCCGGTTCACCTTGGAGCCGTGTCCCGCGCGCCCGCGTGCGGTGAGCTTGAGCCAGCCGGTACCGCGCTCGCCCGCCGCGATCGGATACAGCTGCCTGCCCGCGCCGTCGTGGAAGGTGAAGGCCCCCGACTCGCTGATGCCCTCGGTGCAGCCCTCGAAGAGACCGGGGTGCTCGTCGGCGAGGAAGCCCGAGCCGTCTTCGGCGCTCGCCTCCTCGTCGGCGGTGAACGCGATGACGATGTCGCGCCGGGGCCGCACCCCGTCGCGCGCCCACGAGCGGACGACGGCCAGGATCATCGCGTCCATGTTCTTCATGTCGACCGCGCCGCGTCCCCAGACGACACCGTCGCGGATCTCCCCGGAGAACGGGTGCACGCTCCAGTCCTCCGCCTGCGCGGGCACCACGTCGAGATGACCGTGGACGAGCAGCGCGTCGGCGGACGGGTCGGTGCCCTCGATACGGGCGACGACGTTCGTACGCCCCTTCGTGCGCTCCAGGAGGGTGGGCTCCAGGCCCGCTTCGGCCAGCCGCGCGGCGGCGTACTCGGCGGCCGGGCGCTCCTGGCAGTCCCCGCCGCCGCGGTTGGTCGTGTCGATACGGATGAGGTCCGAGGTGAACCGGACAACTTCGTCGAGAGCCTGTGCGTCTCCTTCAGGAGCCGGTGCGTGTACATCGAGACCCTGTGTGTCAGCCATACTGCTCCTCCACCGCGGCCGAGACGATCGTGGTGACCGCCTTGAAGGTGCGGATTCCCTCATACATGGTGTCGCTGGTGTACGCCACCTTCCGCTCCCCGACGCGCTCGACACCGGGCACGACGGTGGCGGCCATCGACAGATGCTCGGCGTCGAACTCCATCGCCACGGTGAACGGCCCGCCGACGACCGGCTCGTGACGCTCCGCCAGTGAGGCGGCCTCCTTGGCCGCGGCCCGGATGTCGGCGGCGGTCCTGGCCGGCGTACGGCACACGGCCGCGTAGCGGGACACGTGGTCCTTGACGGCGACCTTCAGTGCCTCGGGCGCGTATCCCAGCGCGTCCTCGCAGGCGATGTCGTCGCCGGTGACGAGGACGACGGGCACCCCGTACTCGGCGACGACGTGGGCGTTGAGCAGTCCCTCACTGGCCCGTATGTCGTTCACCCAGACGCCGGTGAGGGAGTTCGCGAGATAGGTGTGCGCGAGGACGCCCTCCATGCCGGCACCCGCGTGATAGCCGACGAACGCGATGCCGTCCACGTCGCCGTGCTGCACACCGTCCACCATGGACAGCGACTTGTGCCGCCCGGTGAGCATCTCCGCTCGCTCGTCGAGCCGCTCCAGCAGGAGGTTTCGCATGGTCCAGTGGGCTTCGTTGACCAGCACCTCGTCGGCGCCACCGTCGAAGAAGCCGAGCACCGCGGCGTTGACATCGGAAGTGAACATCGACCGGCACCGCTCCCACTGCGGAGTCCCCGGCAGCACGTCGGCCGGCCAGGTCACGCCCGTGGCGCCCTCCATGTCGGCGCTGATGAGGATCTTCATGTTCGAAACCGTACGCGCTTCGGCCCGGGCCGGGCAGAGCCTGTGGACAACTCTCACCGGCCCAGACCACCGGCATCACCCGATACGCCCCGCCACCAGCCACTTCGACGGAAGTTCGATACGCGAACCGTCGGCCGTGTACTCGGTGGTGACGAGCGGGAGTTCACCGCTCGCGAGGACCGTGAGGCCCGCGGCGCGAAGGTACTCGGGGACCGCGGCGTCCGCGACCTCGCCGGGGGCGATGCCGTGCCGGAAGACCGGAGCGAGTTTGGCCGGCGGGCCGTCGGCGCCCTGTGCCAGGCCCCTCAGCACGAGACCGGCGGCCTCGGCGAGTTCGACGAGGAAGACCCGGCCGCGCTCTCCCAGCAGCGTCGCCAGGCCGTCCACCAGCGGCTGCCGGTCGTCCGGCTCGGCCTGGTGCAGCACGCCTCGCATATAGAGGTTGGCGTCGCCGAGTTCCGCGTGCAGTGTCTGGGTCTCGGACTTCCCGGCCGCGTCGAGCAGCCGGTAGGTGGCCTGGCCCGCCGGGTCGGCGTGACGGGCGTGCTCGATCGCCGCGGCCGAGAGGTCGGCGCCGACCACGTGCGGGAAGCGGTCGGCCAGGAAGCGGGTCTGGGTGCCGTTGCCGCAGCCGAGGTCCACGAGGGGCAGGTCACGGGCCGCCAAGTGCGGTTCGAAGAGGGTGAGATGGACGCCGGCGGTGAGCGCCGGCTCGGCGTCCCAGAAGACCGCCCCCTGCTCCTCGGGAGCCTCGCGCCAAAAGCCCTCCCAGGCTTCCCTGTACCGACTCGTCACGCTCATGCCCGCTCCCCAGGTTGCGACCGCGCCCGCCGGGACCCGGCAGGCCAGATCGGTCTATCGTGCCCGGCGCGAGGCGACAAGCGGGCAGCGTATTCCTTCACGGCTCATTCGATACCCGTACTCCTTAATCTTCGCATGCCGCGTGCGCCCCTCTTCTTCTTCCTCCCTGGCTTCGCGGGAGCGCGCCCCACAGCGGGAGAAAGCGCGACACCGGCTCAGTCGAAGCCTCGCCGGCAGCGGGACCACGGCACCAACGCGGGCAGCGCGTCAGCGGCGCCGGACCACGACACCAAGACGAGCACGGGCACGAGCACGCGTCAGCGGCGCGGGAGCGTCAGTTCGAACCACACGGTCTTGCCCGCGCTGGTCCGGCTGGTCCCCCACTCGCGGGCCAGCGTGCTGACGACGCGCAGGCCTCGGCCGAACTCGTCGTCCGGCCCCGCGCTGAGCAGTGTCGGCAGGGTGTGGTCGTCGTCGTCCACCTCGCACAGCAGGGTGTCGCCCCTGACGAGCCGCAGCGCTATCTGGCGGCTGTGCGCGTGTCGTACGGCATTGCCGACCAGCTCGCCGACCATCAGCTCGGCACTGTCGGCGAGGCCGGCCAGCCCCCACACATGCAGCTGTTCGCGGACCGCGGCGCGTGCTCTGCCCGCCTCGATCGGGTCGAGGGAGAGCCGCCACTCGGCCACGTCCTCGGGTTCGATGCCGTTGAGCCTGGCCAGCAGCAGCGCGACGTCGTCCTTGCGGCCACCACGGGTGTTGAGCGCGCGGATGATGGTGTCGCAGGCGTCGTCCATGGACGCGGCCGGGTGGGCGGCGGACTCGCAGAGCGTGGCGAGGCCGACACC
Organism: Streptomyces sp. NPDC058246; assembly: GCF_042881985.1. NCBI lineage: Bacteria > Bacillati > Actinomycetota > Actinomycetes > Kitasatosporales > Streptomycetaceae > Streptomyces > Streptomyces sp. NPDC058246. Next base: position 13,133 of record NZ_JBHVWZ010000055.1, read on the forward strand.
GATGTCCTCGCCGCGCACCTCGACGAGTCCGTCGGTGCACATGACGAGCCGGTCGCCGGGCGCCACGCGCACGCGTACCGCTTCGAAGGGCACACCGCCGACTCCGATGGGCGCGCCCGTCGGCAGGTCCAGCAGTTCGCTGCGGCCGTCGTCGGCGCGGACCAGGACAGGCGGGATGTGGCCCGCGTTGGCGATGTGCAGTTCACCGGCGATCGGGTCGTAGACGGCGTACAGGCAGGTCGCGAGGTAGCTGTCGCCGAGCCGTTGGGCCAGGTCGTCGAGGTTGCGCAGCAGCTGGGCGGGCGGCAGGTCGAGCGCGGCCATGGTCTGGACCGCGGTACGCAACTGCCCCATCATCGCTGCGGAGTTGAGGCCGTGTCCCATGACGTCGCCGACGACCAGGGCGGTGCGGGAGCCGGGCAGCTTCACGGAGTCGAACCAGTCGCCGCCGATCCGCCCGAGGAGTGTGCCGGGCAGATAGCGGGTCGCGATGTCGCAGCCGGCCATGCGGGGCGCGATGTGCGGCAACATGCTGTCCTGGAGGGCCTCGGCGACGCTCTCCTGGTACGTGTACATGCGCGCGTTGTCCAGCACCAGGCCCGCGCGTGCGGCGAGTTCGGCGCCGGTGACCCGGTCCATGTCGTTGAACTCGACGCGCTCCGGGTGGCGCAGCAGGATCATGAACCCGAGGACCACATGGCGGGCCTTGAGCGGCACGACCAGCATGGAGCGGTTGGTGATGAGCGGCCTGATGTCGCGTTTCTCGAACTGCGCGGCGATCATGTGCCCCATCTGCTCGCTGATACGCGGCACGAGGACGGGCTCACCTGTGGTCATGCACTGGAAGAACGGCGTGTGCGCCGGGAACGGCATGGCCTCGCCCACCGGCACGACGTCGTCCCAACGGCCCGGCTCGTCCGTGTGCTCCAGGGCGACCCGGTGCCACATGGTGGTCGTGTCGGGCACGCCTTCGGGGAAGCCCTCACCGGCGACGACCTGTTCCCGCAGATACGTGCCCGCCACGTCCGTGAAGCGCGGCACGACGGCCCGGCTGACCTCGAGGATGGTCTGCGAAAGGTCGAGTGAGGTGCCGATGCGGCCGCTGACCTCGTTGAGGAACTCCAGGCGCTCGCGCACCGCGACGTATTCGAGGTCCTCGCCGTCGTCCTGGACGTCCTGCGGCAGGGGCTCACCGGATACCGCGGCCCTGGCCACCCGCTCACGGCGCGCCTTGCGCTCGACCCGCCGGGGCACACCCCAGTCGGGGGTGACGGGCACCCGGTCGTTCTGGCTGAACTCCAGGACGGGATAGCCCAGTTCCAGGACCTGCGCGACGATGCGGGCGCCCTCGCCCACGCTCATGCTGGGCAGGATCTCGGGCAGCCTGCGGGCCAGTTCCTCGGCGCCGGGGAAGTCGGTGTGCAGCGCGAAGCCGGGCGCGATGCGCTCGACGGCCACCGCGTCGTCCTCGTGGCGCATTGCGGTCGCGTCGGCGGCGAGCACCAACAGCCGCTCCCGGCCGGGGCCCACCAGTGGGTAGGCCCACCACAGGACGTCGATCCGGTCGGGACCGGCCACGGTGAGCCGGGCGCGTCCAGCCGCCGGGTAGGCGAGCCCTCCGTCGAGGGAGGACTCCAGATCGGGGCCGAGGCCGTCGTACGCCGCGTAGGCCCCGTAGGGCGCCGGGTCGTCGTCCTCGGGGAGCGCGCCGGAGACGGGGAGCAGATCGACGGCGGGGCGGCCCACCGCGTCCTCCCTGGGTGCGCCGAACAGGCGCCTGGCGCCGGTGCTCCAGTGCGACACCCGGCCGTCACGGTCCACGACCACCACGGCCAGGGGGATGCGGCCGGCGGCGGCGTGCTCCACCGCGCCGTCCCCAGCTCCGCGGCTGGGAGCTGCGCCCACTTCGGTGCCACGTTCCATGGCCCAGGCCCTCTCTCCCCACGGCTCCGCAAGATCTGTGCCGCCACCACTACCGTACGGCGGGGGCCCATCGCGATGTGTGCCAATACGGGAATTGACCTCTCCGGGGGCGGCTCCGGCGCGCGCCGGGCGGTGCGACGCCCCGTCCGCCCGCTCTTGGCGCCCCGCACCGGAGGCCTCGTTCCGTCAGTCCTCGTGTCCCAACTGCAGGTCCCGTTCCGTCCTGCCGCCCCCGGCGACCTGGAGCACGGTGGCGACCGGCGGATAGCCGGCCGCGATGACGGTGTACTCGCCGGAGGACAGATCGACGAACCGGAACGTTCCGTCTGCGCCGGTGGTGAGCGTGTCCACCACGTTGCCCGCGGCGTCCAGGAGCGTCACGCGCGCGTCCTCGACGGGGCGTCCGCCGCCCGCGCGTACGGTGCCGCGCAGGACGGCGCCCCCGGCGAGTTCGACGTCCTGGCGGGTCTCCCGGGCGGCCTGGACGGTGACGGGGAGCGCGGCCGGGCGGAAGGCGGGGGCGCTGGCGGCGAGGGTGTACTCGCCTGCCACCAACTCGGTGATGACGTAGCCGCCTTCGCGTCCGCTGCGCGTGGTGGCCACCACCTCGCCGTGCACGTTGGTGAGCGTGACGGTGGCGTCGCGCACCGGGGTTCCGTCGGCGGTCAGCACGCTGCCGGCGAGGCGTCCCGCGCCGCCGAGCACGACGTCCAGTTCCACGGGGCGTTCGCCCACGGTCACCGAGACGGCCTGCGGCTGGTGGCCGCCCGCCGCCGCGATCAGGACGTACGACCCCGAGCCGGGCGTGGACAGCGCGTACCGGCCGTCCTCTCCGCTGGCGCCCCGCCCGATCTGCTGTCCCGCGACGTCGATGAGGGTGAGCGCGGCACGTGGCACGACGGTGCCGTCGGGGTGCTGCACCGTGCCGCAGACGGGGATTCCGGCCGCGTACGCCGAACGGGCCTGCGGGATCTGGGGGTTCACCTGAGCGGACTCCGGGTCGGCGGTGGGGGTGTTGTGGGACACCAGAGGTTTCTCCTTGAGGAAGAAGGCGATGAGCAGGCCGAGGACGAGTACCGGCACCAGGTAGAGGAAGATCCGCGGCATGGCGTCCGCGTAGGCCCCGATGTAGTCGTCGCGCAGGGCGGCGGGCATCGCGTGGACGAGTTGCGGGGTGAGCGATTCCGGGTCGGGAAGGCCGGCCCCCGCGCGCGCGGGGAGACGTTCGGCGAGCGCGTCGGCGAGCCGATGGGCGAACAGGGTGCCGAAGACGGCGGCTCCGACGCTGCCGCCGATCTGCCGGAAGTAGTTGTTGGCGCTGGTCGCGGTGCCGAGGTCGGCCGGGCGCACGGAGTTCTGCACGGCCAGGATCAGTACCGGCATCACCATGCCGATGCCCGCGCCGAGCACCGCCATCCAGATGCTGTAGTGCAGCCGGGGCGTGTCGACTTCGAGGCGGGACAGCAGCCACATGCCCACCGCCGACAGGGCGCCGCCGAGGATCGGGTAGACCTTGTAGCGCCCGGTGCGGCTGATGAGCTGTCCGGAGATGATCGAGGCGCCGACGATGCCGCCCATCATGGGGAGCATCAGGAGCCCGGACTCGGTGGCGCTGGCCCCGTCGACCATCTGCAGGAAGGTGGGCAGATAGCTGGCGGCCCCGAAGAGGGCGACGCCGACCACCAGGCCCACCAGGGCGGTGATGTTGAAGACGCCGTCCCTGAACAGCCGCAGCGGGATGAGGGGTTCGGCCGCGAAGTGCTCGGTGACGAAGAAGAGGACGGTCGCGGCGAGTGCTCCCGCCCCGAGCCCCAGGATGACCCGCGAGCCCCACGCGTACTCGGTACCGCCCCAACTGGTCAGCAGCACCAGGCAGGTTGACGCGGCGGCGAGGAGCAGCACCCCGAGCAGGTCGAGGCGGCCCCGTGCGGTGGGCTTGGGCAGCTTCAGTACGACGGTGACGACGGCCAGGGTGACCAAGCCGAAGGGCACGTTGATGTAGAAGCACCACCTCCAGGAGAGGTGGTCGGTGAAATAGCCGCCCAGCAGGGGGCCGGCCACCGAGGCGAGGCCGAAGGCGGCGCCGATCAGGCCCATGAAACGCCCGCGTTGGCGCGGCGGCACGATGTCCGCGATGATCGCCTGCACGCCGATCATGAGGCCGCCCGCACCGACGCCCTGGACCGCGCGGAAGGCGATCAGCTGGTCCATGGTGCGTGACCATCCGGCGAGCGCCGAGCCGAGGACGAAGACGGCGATGGCGAACTGGAAGACGCCCTTGCGGCCGAAGAGGTCGCCGAACTTGCCGTAGACCGGGAGTCCGACGGTGGAGGTGAGCAGGTAGGCGGTGATCGCCCAGGACATCTTGTCCAGGCCGTGCAGCTCCCCGACGATCTTCGGGAGCGCGGTGGCCACGATCATCTGGTCCAGGGCGGCGAGCAGCAGCGCGAGCATGAGCCCGATGAAGACCAACCGCACCTGGCGCGGGCCCAGTTGGGCGGTCTCGGCGACCGCCGGGGCGGGGTCCCGCGGGGGTGCGACAGCCGGTTCGTCCTTCACCAGAGTGATCCCGCCCACGTACCGCTCCCCTCGTCGCGCCCACCGCACAATTCCCGCTTATCGCGACAACTGCGAGCAAGCGCGACGAGTTACGGCGTACCGTCGCGCGACAGGGGGATCCACTCGAAACGGTGAGGCGCCAACGGGCCCTGTACGACTACCTCTTGGCGCGCCAACCGGGTGGGACTACGACTACTTCTCGACCTCGGTAGCGAGCTTGGCGAGCACCAGGTCGTAGATCCGGCCGAGGCCCTTGGGCGCGAAGGTCTTCTCGAAGAACCCGCCGATGCCGCCCGCGCCGTTCCACACGGTGCTGACGACGACGCGGGACTTGCCCTCGCCGGCCGGGGTGACCCGCCAGGTGGTGACCATCGAGGAGTTGCGGTCCTTCTCGACCAGCTCACCGTCGGTGGGCTCGCTCACTTCGAGCAGGCAGTCGCGGACGCGCTTGCTGGTGGCCTGGAGCTTCCAGTGGACGAGGGTGCCCTCGCCGTCGCCGCCCTCACGCACCTCGTACTCGCTGAAGTGCTCGGGCAGCAGCTTCGCGCGCGTGCCGGTGTAGTCGGCCAGAGCGTCGAACACCGCCTCCGCGTCCGCCGCGATGACCCGCTCCGTCGTGGCCTCGACCTGCGCCATGGCACTTCCTCCAGCACTTGGTTCCTCGGGGGTGTGCGGCCAGCCAACCACCAGGCGGCCCGGCCGCCCAAATCGGGGTCCCGTAGGTCACGGCCGGGTCCCGATGAGGGTCCCCGGAGGCGGTGCGGGAGACGAGGTCGCACGATCAAGGGAACATGTGTTCTATTCTGTGCCCAGTGCTATCGAGGAGGCGTCATGCGCTGGGACAACCTCACAGTGGACCCCGCCGGGGGCCCCGCCCGGGACGCCGCGCTGTTCGGCGCGGACACGGTGACCACTCGTACGTTCGACACTCCGGAGTTCCGCGGGATCACCTTCCACGAGATCCGGGCGCGGTCGATCGTCAACCGGGTGCCGGGGGCTTCCCGCATGCCCTTCGAGTGGACGGTCAATCCCTATCGGGGGTGCACGCACGCGTGCGTGTACTGCTTCGCGCGCAAGACGCACAGCTATCTGGACCTCGACACGGGGATCGACTTCGACTCCCAGATCGTGGTGAAGGTCAACGCGCCGGACCTGCTGCGCCGCCAGCTCGCCTCACGCCGCTGGCAGGGCGAGCACATCGCGATGGGCACCAACGTCGACTGCTATCAGCGGGCGGAGGGCCGCTACCGGCTGATGCCCGGCATCATCGCGGCTCTGCGCGACCACGCGAACCCCTTCTCGATCCTGACGAAGGGCACGCTGATCCTGCGTGACCTCGACCTCCTGAAGCAGGCCTCCGAGGTCACCGACGTCGGCATCTCCGTCTCCGTCGGGTTCACCGATCCTGAGCTGTGGCGCACGGTCGAGCCGGGCACACCGGCCCCGGAGCGGCGCCTGGACGTCGTCCGCACGCTGACGGACCACGGCATCGGCTGCGGTGTCCTGATGGCCCCCGTGATCCCGTTCCTGGGCGACCACCCGGCTCAACTGCGGGCCACCGTCAAGGCGATCGCGGCCTCGGGGGCCACCTCCGTGACGCCTCTCGTCCTGCATCTGCGGCCCGGTGCCCGCGAATGGTTCATGGCCTGGCTGGAGCACCACCACCCCTATCTCCTGCGCCGTTACGAGCGGTTGTACGCGGAGGGCGCCTACGCCCCGAAGTGGTACCAGCGACGGATCACCCGTCAGGTCCACGAGCTGGCCCAGGAGTACGGGATCGGCCCCACGCGCGCGGGGATGCCCCGTAGGATCACCGCCCCTGCCGAGCCTTCGGCACCGGCCCCGGAGGCGACTCAGCTCACGCTGCTCTGAGACCCCTTCGAAACCTCTCCGACGGCATCCGAGCGCATCCCGCGGCTCAATCGGGTCAAGTCTTTCCAGAACGAGCTCTTCCGGCCGCCCTTTCCGGGACGATGCGGCGAAGGCCGTGGCGTGCACGGCTCAAAATCCTCCGTCCTGGGAGGCTTGATGAAGAAACGCGCAGCTGCTCTGTGCGGAGCAGCCGCCGTGGTGGCCGGGATGATCACATCGATCCCCGCCGATGCGAGCGCCGGCTCCGCGACCGCACCGCGCACCACCCAGACCGCGAAGCTCACCTGGAAGAAGTGCGGCACCAGCGACTATCCGACGCTCCAGTGCGCGTCCCTGAAGGTGCCGCTGGACCACTCCAAGCCGCAGAGTCGGCAGATCACCCTCGCCCTGTCCCGCGTCCCACACACCGCGAAGACCTACCAGGGGCCGCTGCTCGTCAACCCCGGCGGACCCGGCGGCAGCGGTCTCACGCTGGCCGGATTCGTCGCCTCCACGCTGCCGAAGAAGGTGGCGGCGCAGTACGACGTGATCGGATTCGACCCGCGCGGGGTCGGCGCCAGCAAGCCCGCCCTGGACTGCGAGCCCGGGCACTTCAATCCGGTGCGCCCCGACAGCGTCCCCCGCACCTCCGCGATCGAGAAGGCCAATGTCGACCGGGCCAAGGCTTTCGCCAAGGCGTGCGGTACGAAGTACGCGAGCCTGCTGCCCTATATCGACACGGTGAGCGCGGTCCAGGACATGGACTCGATCCGCGGCGCGCTCGGCGCCAAGAAGATCAACTACTTCGGCTACTCGTACGGCACCTACCTGGGCGCCGTGTACGCCAAGCTCTACCCGAACCGGGTGCGCCGCCTGGTCCTGGACTCCATCGTCGACCCCACCGGCGTGTGGTACGACGACAACATCGGGCAGGACTACGCGTTCAACGACCGTCACCTGGCCTTCCTGTCCTGGGTCGCCCAGCACAACGTGACGTACAAGCTCGGCACCGACCCGGCCAAGGTCGAGGCCAAGTGGTACGCGATGCGCGCGGCGCTCGCCAAGAAGCCCGCGCAGAAGAAGGTGGGCGCCTCCGAGCTGGAGGACACCTTCATCCCCGGCGGCTACTACAACGGTTACTGGCCGTATCTCGCCGAGGCGTTCGCGGCCTATGTGAACGACAAGAACACCGACCCGCTCGTCGAGGCCTACGACAACTTCGGCGCCGTCGACGCCTCGGGCGACAACGGCTACAGCGTCTACACCTCGGTCCAGTGCCGTGACACGTCCTGGCCGCGTGACTGGAACCAGTGGCGCAAGGACAACTGGGCGGTGTACGCCAAGGCGCCGTTCATGGCCTGGAACAACGCCTGGTACAACGCGCCGTGCGCGTTCTGGCCGACGCACTCGCTGCGGCCGGTGGACATCTCCAACGATGCCCTGCCGCCGACGCTGCTCTTCCAGGCCACGAACGACGCGGCCACCCCGTACGAGGGCGGCGTCACCGTCCACCGTCAACTGCGCGGCTCCAGCCTCGTGGTCGAGCAGGGCGGCGGGAACCACGGCATCACGCTGAGCGGGAACGACTGCCTGGACAAGTACCTGGCGACGTATCTGGCCGACGGCAAGGTGCCGCACAGCGGTGGCGTGGTCGACGCGGTGTGCAAGAAGCTGCCCGACCCGGAGCCGCTGACGACCAAGGCGGCGTCCACCACCTCGAGCGGATCGGCGCTGCACGGACTGCTCGGCTTCCGGGGCTGAACCCCCGCTGAGCACCGGCCCGTCGGGGGCATTGTCAGACCCATGGTCCACCATGGACGCATGAGTGAGCTGACGCGCATTTCCGCCCCCGACGGGGTCGCCGCTGCCGCCGCGTACACCCACGTGGTGATGGGCACGGGCCGCTTCGTGGCGGTCTCGGGCCAGCTGTCCCTGGACGAGGACGGCAAGCTCGTCGGCGAGGGCGACCCGGGCGCGCAGGCCCGTCAGGTCTTCGAGAACCTGCGTCGGTGCCTGGCCGCCGCCGGCGCCACGTTCGACGACGTCGTCAAACTCACCTTCTTCGTCACGGACATGGCCCACATGCCCGCGATCCGCGCCGCCCGCGACGCGCACATACCCGCCGACCGGCTCCCCGCCGCTTCCGCCGTCCAGGTCGCCGGACTGGTCCGCCCGGAGTTCCTGATGGAGATCGAGGCGTTCGCGGTGGTGAGCGAATGAGCGGGCTCCCGGTCCGCGAGACGGCCCGCGACGACTGACCGTTCCTGGACCGCGCACGGCAGGGCGACGGCGACGTCGTGCACCTGGTCTCGCGGAGCGGCCCGGCGAGGCCGCCGGCTCGGCTGGGCTACGGCTTCGGGAGCCGCGCCAGCGCATGCACGGCCGCCTCCGCGAGTGCGGGGTGCGCCAGCGCCTCGTTCAGGACGGGCCCGGCCCGGACGTCTCCCAGGTCGCCGAGCCCTTCCACGCAGGCGAGCGCGACCCTGCGGTAAGGGTCGTGCGGGCGCAGTCTGCGTTCCAGGGTGGTGATCAGCGCGGGGACGGCCTCGGGAGCACGCAGCTCGACCAGCAGCCGTACCGGGTGGAGCGCGTAGGCGACGCGCAGCTCGTTCGTGGCGAGCGCCGCCGCCGCGCGGGCCGTGCGCGGGTCGCGGAGCCGGGCCAGGGCGTACGCGGCGGACGCACCCCGTTGCGGATCGCGGTGGTTGAGGAGCAGGACGAGCGCCTCGAAGGCCCGCCGGTCCCCGGCGGCCCCGAGCCGGAAGGCGACCAACTCCCGGGCCCACAATGGCTGCCCGGGCGCGGTCAGCGCCGCCGCCAGCTCGTCGCGGTCCCCGGTCGACACCAGACGGTCGTACACCGGCGAGGCCCCGGCCTCGACCTGTAAACGCTCCGTGAGTGATCGCAACTCTTCGTCCATGAACCCGAGCCTAGGCGGGGTACCGAGGGCGCGGGGACGTACATCACAAACTCGGGGGCTGGCGCGCTCGTTACTGGCGGGTTAAGCTCAGACGAGCGAGTTACCCACTCGCGTTTTACTTGCGGTGGCCTGGTGACGCAGCCACCGTGAGAGCAGTCGGTTCGGCACTTCAGGTACGTGAGTACGACACGGTCCCGGGACAGGGCCGGTCGGTCAGCACCGTTCCCCGCGGCGTCCGTTCCTCGGCGCCCCCGGACGGCACCGGGCGTGTGCGCTCGTCAGCCCGGAAACACCCGCAACCTCCGCACTGTGTGCGCCCGTTGGCGTACCCGCGTGCGCTCCTCAGTCGTCACCCTCTTTCTGGAGTCCCGCGATGGCCACTCCCCTGTCCGACACCCCTCTGTCCCCTCTTCTCAAGACCGTCGCCGTGGTCGGCCTCGGCACCATGGGCACCGGCATCGCCGAGGTCCTCGCCCGGGCCGGCCGCGATGTCATCGGCATCGACATCAGCGAGGCCGCGACCGCCCAGGCCGTCACGGCGCTCGAAGCCTCCACCGCCCGCGGTGTGCAGCGCGGGCGCTGCACCGAGCAGGAGCGCGCGGACGTTCTCTCCCGCTTCCGCACGTTCACCGATCTGCGGGCCGCGGCCGACGCCGACCTGGTCATCGAGGTGACCCCGGAGTCGTACGACATCAAGCAGCAGGTCTTCCGCGCACTCGACGGCATCGTGCGCCCGGAGACCATCCTCGCGACCGGCACCAACGCCCTGTCCGTGACACGGCTGGCCGCCGACTCGGCCCGTCCCGAGCGCGTGCTCGGCCTGCACTTCTTCAACCCGGCGCCCGCGATGAAGCTGGTCGAGGTCGTCTCGTCGGTGCTCACCGCGCCGTCCGCCGTGGCGGCGGTCACCGATCTCGCCCTGCAGCTCGGCAAGGAGCCCGTCGCGGTCGGCGACCGCCCCGGATTCGTCGCCGACGGACTGCTGTTCGGCTACCTCAACCAGGCGGCCGCGATGTACGAGGCGAAGTACGCCTCCCGCGAGGACATCGACGCCGCGATGAAGCTCGGCTGCGGTCTGCCGATGGGCCCGCTGGCGCTGCTCGACCTGATCGGCGTCGACACCGCGCGGACCGTCCTGGAGGCCATGTACGCCGAGTCGCGCGACCGGCTGCACGCCCCCGCGCCCATCCTCAAGCAGCTCAGCGAGGCGGGCCTGACCGGCCGCAAGTCGGGGCGCGGCTTCTACTCGTACGAGGCTCCCGGCAGCGCGACGGTCGTGCGGGACGCGCTGACTCCCCTCGACGGCGCCGCCCTGACCCCCGGCCGCACCGTCCGCTCCGTCGGCGTCGCCGGCTCGGGCACGATGGCGTCCGGCATCGCCGAGGTCTTCGCGAAGGCCGGGTACGAGGTCGTCCTCGCCGCCCGCACCGAGGAGAAGGCGCAGGCCGCCAAGGCCCGTATCGGCAAGTCGCTTTCGCGCTCTGTCGACAAGGGCCGGATGACGGCCGAGGCGGCGGCGCAGACCCTGGAGCGGATCACCCCGGCGGGCTCGTACGACGCCTTCGCCGAGGTCGATCTGGCGCTGGAGGCGGTCGCCGAGGACCTGGAGATCAAGCAGCAGCTGTTCGCCACGTTCGACAAGGTCTGCAAGCCCGGCGCGGTCCTCGCCACCACCACCTCCTCGCTGCCCGTCGTGGCCTGCGCCCGCGCCACCTCGCGCCCGCAGGACGTGATCGGCATGCACTTCTTCAACCCGGCCCCGGCCATGAAGCTCGTCGAGGTCGTGCGGACCGTGCTGACGACGGACGACGTGCACGCGACCGTGCGCGAGGTCTGCGCCAAGATCCGCAAGCACCCGGTGGACTGCGGCGACCGCGCCGGATTCATCGTGAACGCGCTGCTGTTCCCGTACCTCAACAACGCGATCAAGATGGTGCAGGAGCACTACGCGACGCTGGACGACATCGACGCCGCGATGAAGCTCGGCGGCGGCTACCCGATGGGCCCGTTCGAGCTCCTGGACGTGGTCGGGCTCGACGTCTCGCTGGCCATCGAGAAGGTTCTGCACCGCGAATTCCGTGACCCGGGCCTGGCCCCGGCCCCGCTCCTGGAGCACCTGGTGGCCGCGGGCTGCCTCGGCCGCAAGACGGGCCGCGGCTTCCGCGAATATGCCCGGCGCTGAGCGTCCGGGCGACGGGTTCGACGACAACGCCGACTGGGGCGGACTGCTCGGCCCGGCCGGAAACCCCCCGCCCACCGAGGGCGGGGGGATCCCCGGACATGCGCGCTCTCCTGCGCACATGCAGTACGTTCGGGTCATGTCCCAGCCCGCCAAGTCCTCACGTACACCAGCCACGCCCGACGCGCCGGAGAGCGCCGCGGGCAGTCGCGCCGCCGCGCAGCGGCTCAAGATGCGCCGAGAGCTGGCGGCCGCGGCCATGGAGCTGTTCGCGACCAAGGGGTACGAGGCGACCACCGTCGACGAGATCGCAGCCCAGGCCGGAGTGGCCCGCCGTACCTTCTTCCGTCACTTCCGCTCCAAGGAAGAGGCGATCTTTCCCGACCACGACGACACGCTGATCCGGGCCGAGGCGGTGCTCAACGCGGCACCGGCGCACGAGCACCCGCTCGACACCGTGTGCCGTGGCATCAAGGAAGTCATGAAGATGTACGCGGCCCGACCCGAGATCTCCGTCTCGCGGTACAAGCTGACGCGCGAGGTGCCGACGCTGCGGGAGGCCGAGATCGCCTCGGTGGCCCGGTACGAGCGGCTCTTCACCCGCTATCTCCTGGGCCACTTCGACGAGCACGCGCACGACGACGACGCCAACGACGACCCGCTGCTCGCGGAGGTCGCCGCGTCGGCCGTGGTCACGGCGCACAATCACGTGCTGCGGCGCTGGCTGCGGGCCGGCGGCCAGGGGGACGTCGAGGCCCAGCTGGACCACGCCTTCGCGATCGTCCGCAAGACGTTCGGAACGGGGATCGGCGCCGGGCGCGAGGCCGCGCCTCGGTCGGCGCCCGCTTCCTCCTTCACGGAGGGGGACGTCCTGGTGACCGTGGCGCGGGTGGACGCGCCGCTGGACCAGGTCATGCGGACCATCGAGCAGGCGCTCAAAGAACGTTCGTAGCGACTTTCCAGGTCCCTGGCGACTTCCCTCACAGCACCGCGGCTCCGCCGCTTGTCCTCGATCGCCGGACAGGCTCATCAACCGCCGGACGCGCTCGATTTGAGCGCGTTCGGCGTTTTTTGCACCCCTGATTCGATCGATCATCGCGCAGTCTGATCGATCATCGCTCACGTGTTACGTAAAGATTTCATCTGAGCGCAACTTCTGGCACTCCGTGCCTTGCCAGGTGACACGCCGTGCCATACGTTGAAGGAGTCCGGGCGGCCGGCGTGCAGAGACCTTTCGTACGCCGGCTGTCCCCGCAAGCCAATGGCGAGCGCGCCCGGACGCCTGCGTCACAGGCACCCTCCGCGCCACAAAGCGCTGCCACAGCACCACCTCCGCCGAACCGACGGCACCCCTCACACCAGCAGCAGCACCGACGTAACCCTCAGCGTCTTCCCTCAGGACGCTCATCGCCGGAGGCAACACCGTGAAGGAAATCCTGGACGCGATTCAGTCGCAGACGGCCACGGCCGCCGACTTCGCCGCTCTTCCCCTCCCCGAGTCGTACCGCGCGATCACCGTGCACAAGGACGAGACGGAGATGTTCACCGGGCTCGCCACCCGCGACAAGGACCCCCGCAAGTCGATCCACCTGGACGACGTGCCGGTGCCCGAGCTCGGCCCGGGCGAGGCGCTGGTGGCCGTCATGGCCTCCTCCGTGAACTACAACTCGGTGTGGACCTCGATCTTCGAGCCGCTCTCCAC
>NZ_JBHVWZ010000056.1:0-25440 GCF_042881985.1 Streptomyces sp. NPDC058246
CATACACGGCAACGCTCGCGATCCCGGCATCCCGGCACGCCCGGGCCACGCGGACAGCGATTTCGCCACGGTTGGCGATGAGCACCTTGCGCACGATGGCTCCCTCCTTGAAACAAGCCGAGTTTAGGGACTGCCGACACGACCTTTCGACCCGTCCCCAATGGTGAGCTTGCCCACACGGAGCGTGATGCGAGGCTCGCCCGACCCGCGAAATCCCTTGTCGCGCCGCGGCACGCAGGAATCCCTGCCTGAACCCTAGCCCTCCTGTGTGGTCAAGGTCTCTGTGACTCCGTGCCGCGCCCCACAACGTTTCTTTGTGGAGTCCCTACGAATGGCCCAATGATTCTTTGCCCGTGGCCGACCTCTTGTCCCCACGTTTACCCGTTAGTAGCGTTCACGATGTCTCGAACGTACTTGGGGTAACAGCACACGGAAGTGGGTGGGGACCGGTGGTGCGCAGACCGGTGGCGTGGGTGACGGCGATCGTGCTCTTCGCGGAGGCGATCGGCATCGCGCTGCTGAACTGGTTCCTCGGCGTGGTCGTCGACCGGCAGGACATGTCCCTGGCCGGCCTCGACTCGAACGCGATGTCCGTGTCGTCGAAGGTGGGCGGCCTGGTCTTCGGCCTCTACTTCGCGGCGTGCGCTCTCGTCGCCCTGCTGGTCGCCCTGCGCGACCGCGCGCCGGGCCTCGTCGGCCGCATCCTGCTCATCAGCGCCGCCGTCGTGCACGCCCTGCTCGGCGCGTTCACGGTGGGCCTGGTGGGCTGGGGCGCGTTCGCCTTCATGATGGTGGTGCTCGGGCTGATCGTGTTCACCCTGATGGCGTACGACCGCCGGGTGGCCGCCGGTCCGTCCGACGCCGTCCCCGAGGACGGCAAGACCGGCGGCAACGGGGGAGGAGCGCCGGTGACCGCCCCTCCGGCCCCGTCGGCTTCCTGAGCCCGGCTACCGGCTCACTTCCGGCCGCCGGCTCCTGGCGCGGCCGCCGGCTCCCGGCGTCCCGCGTCACTTCTCCCGCGGTGTCCACAACTCCGTGATCCCGACGCCCAGTTCGGCCAGCAGGCGGCGCACCAGCGGCAGCGAGATCCCGATGACGTTGCCGTGGTCGCCGTCGATGCCCTCGATGAACGGGGCGGAGCGGCCGTCGAGGGTGAAGGCGCCCGCCACGTAAAGGGGTTCGCCGGACGCGACGTACGCGGCGATCTCCTCGTCGGTCGGCTCGCCGAAGCGGACGACGGTGGACGCGGTCGCCGAGGCGTAGCGCTTGGCGGCCGTGTCGTAGATGCAGTGACCCGTCTGGAGGGTGCCGGCGCGGCCGCGCATGGCCTTCCAGCGGGCGGTGGCCTCCTCGGCGTCCGCGGGCTTGCCGAGCGCCTCGCCGTCCAGGTCGAGGACCGAGTCGCAGCCGATCACCAGCGCGCCCTGCACCTCGGGCTTCGCCGCCACGACGGAGGCCTTCGCCTCGGCCAGCGCGAGGGCGAGGTCGGCGGGGGTGGGTGCGGTGACGGCGTCCTCGTCGACCCCGCTCACGATCACCTCGGGGGCGAGTCCGGCCTGTCGCAGCAGGTTGAGCCGGGCGGGGGACTGCGAGGCGAGGACGAGGCGGCGGCGCGGCTGATCGGTCATGCGGTCAGCGTATCGGCGCGCCCGGCGTGATGCCCCGGCCGCTGCCGACGGCACTCATCTGATGCCGAGGACGATCATCGCGAGCACCATGGCCAGCGCCATGAGAACGCCGAGGCGCCGCAACATGTCCTGCATGTCGCGGAGTTCCTTGGGGGGTTCGTCCTCCGGGTCGGACCACAGCATGTTCTCGATCGTGCGGCGGTGACGGGTCCGGGCGCCTGAGTACGCGTACTCAACTTGCGTACATCCCGTGTAAATGGGTCTGGGGTTTCTTTAGTGCGGGACGGACTGCTACGGTCGTCGGTATCACTAAAGGAACTCCGGTCCCTTTTAGGGAGGTGGCCGGGACGTCGGAAGGGAACCGCCGTGTTCACCACCGCCTGGACCGCCTCGCCCCAGCTCCCCAGCGAAGGCTTCACCCCCAACTGGTCGAGGGAGGGCTTCTGGCGCCAGTCGCTGCGCCAGGTCGTCCGCCTCACCGCGGGCGGCGACCGGCTCCGCATCCGGCTCTCCCACGCGTACGGCACCTCGCCGCTGCGGATCTCGGGCGCCACCGTGGCCCGTACCGGCGAAGGCGCCGCCGTGGAGGCGGGCTCGGTCCGGCGGCTCACCTTCGGGGGAGCCGACCACGTCGAGATCCCCGCGCGCGGGCACGTCGTCAGCGATCCGGCCGGACTCGCCCTGGAGTCCCTGGACTCGGTGACCGTCACGCTCCACTTCGACGCCGTCACCGGGCCCGCGACCTTCCACGCACAGGCCTTCGCGACCAGCTACCGGGGCGCGGGCGAGCTCCTGTACGACCTCGACGGGCGGGGCTTCGGCGAGGCGACCGAGTCCTGGTACGTCCTCTCGGCCGTCGAGGTCGACACGGGCGGCCGTACGGACGCCGTCGCGCTCTTCGGGGACTCCATCACGGACGGTTTCGGCTCGACCCCGGGCGCGAACCGCCGCTGGTCCGACGCACTCGCCGAACGCACCGGGCGGCCCGTCCTCAACGCGGGCATCGGCGGGAACCTGCTGCTGAACGACTCCGCCTGGTACGGCGAGAAGGGCGTCCACCGCCTCGGACGCGACGTCCTCGGCCACCCGGGCGTCGACACCCTCGTCGTGCTCCAGGGTCTCAACGACATCGGCTTCAGCGAGACGGACGAACAGCCGACGTACCGGCCCGCGCCGGTCGTCGAGGCCGCCGAACTCATCGACGGCTACCGGGAGTTGATTCGGCAGGCGCGGGCCGGCGGGCTACGGGTGATCGGCGCGACCCTGCTGCCCTTCGGCGGCTCCGACCACTGGGGCGAGCACGCGGCGAAGGTGAGCCACGAGGTGAACGAATGGATTCGCGGCGGTGGGGAGGGGGAGTGGGACGCGGTGCTGGATCCGCACCGCGCCCTGGCCGATCCGGCCGACCCGGACCGGCTGCACCCGGCGTACGACTTCGGCGATCACCTGCACCCCAATGACGCCGGGTACGCGGTGCTGGCCGAAGCCGTGGCCGGGGTGCTGCCCTAGGTGGTCTGTCCGGCCCTAGCCGGGCCAGTACGTGCGGCCCCACGCCTTCGGGCCCGGGGCCGGCACGCGGCTCAGGGCCAGCCGGGAGGGGTCCGCCCAGGCGTCCGGCTCGTGGTGCGCGCCGGACGGGGCGGAGGCCACCGCCGCGGCGCGCGCCCTGACCACCGCCAGCGCGGCGGCCAGCTCCTCGGGGGTCGGATTGCCCCGTACGACCTTGATCGTCATATGTGCTCCCAAGGGTCCAAGGTTCCGGGGGCCTAGAGGGGGATGTTGCCGTGCTTCTTCGGAGGCAGTGATTCCCGCTTCGTGCGCAGCTGACGCAACCCGCGTACGACATGGGCGCGGGTCTGGGACGGCATGATCACGCCGTCGATGTAGCCGCGCTCGGCCGCCGTGTAGGGGTTGAGGAGCGTGTCCTCGTACTCCTGGATGAGGCGGGCCCGGGTGGCCTCCTGGTCCTCGGCGGCGGCGATCGTGCGGCGGTGCAGGATGTTGACCGCGCCCTGCGCGCCCATCACCGCGATCTGGGCCGTCGGCCAGGCGAGGTTGAGGTCGGCGCCGAGGTGCTTGGAGCCCATGACGTCGTACGCGCCGCCGAAGGCCTTGCGCGTGATGACCGTGATGAGGGGGACGGTCGCCTCGGCGTACGCGTAGATCAGCTTGGCGCCGCGCCGGATGATGCCGGTGTGCTCCTGGTCGACGCCCGGCAGGAAGCCCGGCACGTCGACGAAGGTGATGACGGGGACGTTGAAGGCGTCGCAGGTGCGGACGAAGCGGGCCGCCTTCTCGGACGCGTCGATGTCCAGGCAGCCGGCGAACTGCATCGGCTGGTTGGCGACGATGCCGACCGGGTGGCCCTCCACCCGTCCGAAGCCGGTGAGGATGTTCGGCGCGAACAGCGGCTGCGTCTCGAAGAACTCGGAGTCGTCCAGGATGTGTTCGATCACCGCGTGCATGTCGTACGGCTGGTTCGCGCTGTCCGGCACGATCGTGTCCAGCTCGCGGTCCTCGTCGGTGAGGGCGAGGTCCGCCTCCTCCGGGAACACCGGCGGTTCGCTGAGGTTGTTGGACGGCAGGTACGACAGCAGCTGCTTGACGTACTCGATGGCGTCCTTCTCGTCGCCCGCCATGTGATGGGCCACGCCCGACACGGCGTTGTGCGTCCGGGCGCCGCCGAGCTCCTCGAAGCCGACGTCCTCGCCGGTGACCGTCTTGATGACGTCCGGGCCGGTGATGAACATGTGCGAGGTCTGGTCGACCATGATGGTGAAGTCGGTGATCGCGGGGGAGTAGACAGCGCCACCCGCGCAGGGCCCGACGACCAGGCTGATCTGCGGAATCACGCCGGACGCATGCGTGTTGCGGCGGAAGATCTCCCCGTACATCCCGAGGGCGCTGACACCCTCCTGGATGCGGGCGCCGCCCGAGTCGTTGATGCCGATGACCGGGCAGCCCGTCTTCAGCGCGAAGTCCATCACCTTCATGATCTTCTGGCCG
The DNA here is from genome assembly GCF_042881985.1 of Streptomyces sp. NPDC058246. Classification (NCBI taxonomy): domain Bacteria; kingdom Bacillati; phylum Actinomycetota; class Actinomycetes; order Kitasatosporales; family Streptomycetaceae; genus Streptomyces; species Streptomyces sp. NPDC058246. The sequence goes on from NZ_JBHVWZ010000056.1 coordinate 4,635, forward strand.
AAGACCTCGCCGAGGGCGCCGCCGAAGACGGTGAAGTCCTGCGAGAACACGGCGACCGGGCGTCCGTCGACCGTGCCGTAGCCCGTGACCACACCGTCGCCGTACGGGCGGTTGTTCTCCATGCCGAAGTCCGTCGAGCGGTGCCGCGTGAACTCGTCCAGCTCGACGAACGACCCCTCGTCGAGGAGCAGTTCGATCCGCTCACGGGCCGTCAACTTGCCCTTGGCGTGCTGCTTTTCGACGGCGCGCTCCGAGCCGGCGTGCGTCGCCTCTTGGATGCGGCGCTGCAAGTCCGCGAGCTTGCCCGCGGTGGTGTGGATGTCGGGGTGTTGCAGCTCTTCCGGCTCGGACATCGGGATGCGGCTCCCTGCCTGCTCTAGGGGGACGTGAGGGGGACGTGCTCAGGTGCGGTGCTCGGGTGATCTGCTCGGGTGAGGTGCTCAGAAGTGGGGTTTGCTACTCATCCGTAGCGTAGTGGCGTGCCTACCGTTCGGCAGTGCGGCGTTTACCACACCTAGGGTGGCTTGCATGACGCCGCGAGATGCCTCAGACGCGAACGACGACGCGCACGACAACGCGCATGAAGACGCGCATGAAGACGCGCACGACAACCGGTGGTCCGACCTGGACCGTCCGCCGCTGAACGCGGCCTCCCTGCGCCGGGCGCTGGTCCGCGAGGACGGGCTCTGGCGCGCTGTCGAGGTGGTGCAGCGCACCGGGTCCACCAACTCCGACCTCGTCGCCCTCGCCACGGAGCAGAAGGCCGACGAAGGGACCGTCCTCGTCGCCGAGGAACAGGACGCCGGGCGCGGCCGCCTGGACCGCCAGTGGACGGCGCCCGCCCGCTCCGGCCTCTTCTTCTCCGTCCTGCTCAAGCCCACCCAGGTCCCCGTCGAGCGCTGGGGCTGGCTGCCGCTGCTCACCGGCGTGGCCGTCGCGACGGGTCTCTCCCGGGCCGCCGGCGTCGACACGGCACTCAAGTGGCCCAACGACCTGCTGGTGACCGTCGGTGGTGAGGAACGCAAGGCCGGCGGCATCCTCGCGGAGCGGGCCGGGCCGGACGCGGTCGTCGTCGGCATCGGCATCAACGTCACCCTCCGTGAGGACGAACTCCCCGTGCCGGGGGCCGGCTCGCTGGCGCTGGCGGGCGCGCGGACCACGGACCGTGACACCGTGCTGCGGGCCGTGCTCCGGTCCCTGGAGCAGTGGTACGAGCGCTGGCGCGCAGCTGGCGGCGACCCCGTCGCGTCCGGCCTCCAGGACACGTACGCGGCCGGTTGCGCGACCCTCGGACGGGTGGTCCGTGCCGAGCTGCCCGGGGGTCGCTCCCTCACCGGCGAGGCGGTCGCCCTGGACGGCGACGGACGCCTGGTCATCGCCACGGAGGAGGGCGTACAGGAGCCGGTGGGGGCGGGGGACGTGGTGCATGTGCGGCCGGCGTAAGGGCTGAATCGTCCAGCCCGTCCGGCGATGGAGGACGAGGCCGTCGCCGTCCGGCGTTTCGGGGGCGAGCCCGTCCGGCGTCGGGGACGGCTCGTCCGGCGTACGGGGACGGTTCGTCCGGCGTACGGGCGAGGCCGTTCGGGCTGATACGGGGGGTCCGGGGGGCGGAGCTGCCCGGGTGCGGGTTGGGTGGGAGTGGAGGGGGCGGGAAACCTCCCGACCTGGACCCCGGCGTCAGGAGTGAGCCAGCGCACACCTGTCGTAGAGTTGAGCGCGGTCGATACCTGACCGCGGCAGATCGGAAGGGCAGCAGGCGTGACCGTCGACGACACCGGCTCCGACACGGGTGCCCACCCCGGCCCCGACGGCGAGCCGGGCCGTACCGCCGAGCCGATCAACGACCCGGCGCCCGCACGGGCGGACACGGACGGCCGAGTGGACGCGCACCCCGACCCGGACTCCGAGGAAGACCCCCTGGCGCTGCGCCTGGAGGGGCTGATCCTCGGCGCCGAGCGCCGCTACACCCCCTTCCAGGCGGCCCGCAGCGCGGGCGTCTCCATGGAGCTCGCCTCCCGCTTCTGGCGGGCCATGGGCTTCGCCGACATAGGCCAGGCCAAGGCGCTCACGGAGGCGGACGTCCTCGCGCTGCGCCGCCTCGCCGGTCTCGTCGAGGCGGGCCTGCTCAGCGAGGCGATGGCGGTGCAGGTCGCCCGCTCCACCGGGCAGACCACCGCCCGTCTGGCCGAATGGCAGATCGACTCGTTCCTGGAGGGCCTGACCGAGCCGCCGGAACCGGGGATGACGCGCACCGAGGTGACGTACCCCCTGATGGAGCTGCTGCTGCCCGAGCTGGAGGAGTTCCTCGTCTACGTCTGGCGGCGCCAGCTCGCCGCCGCGACCGGCCGGGTCGTCCAGGCCGGAGACGACGAGGAGATGGTCGACCGCCGCCTCGCCGTCGGCTTCGCGGACCTCGTCGGCTTCACGCGGCTGACGCGCCGCATGGAGGAGGAGGAGCTCGGCGAGCTCGTCGAGGCCTTCGAGACCACGTCGGCGGATCTGGTGGCCGCGCACGGTGGCCGCCTCATCAAGACCCTCGGCGACGAGGTCCTTTTCGCGGCGGACGACGCCGGTATCGCCGCCGAGATCGCGTTGCGGCTCATCGAGACGATGGCCAACGACGAGACGATGCCGGAGCTGCGCGTCGGCATCGCCTTCGGCACGGTGACCACCCGAATGGGTGATGTGTTCGGCACGACCGTGAACCTCGCCTCCCGCCTCACGTCGATAGCGCCACGCGACGCGGTTCTGGTGGACGGCGCCTTCGCGGAGGAACTGGTCCACACCGGGGACGCGCCCGTCTCCGAGGCGGAGGCCGCCGAACTCGCCGCCGCCGCGGAGAAGGAGGGCGAGGAACCGCCCTCCTACCGCTTCGCCCTCCAGCCGATGTGGCAGCGCCCGGTCCGCGGCCTCGGCGTGATCGAGCCCTGGCTGCTCGCCCGCCGGGACGCGGAGTAAGGCCGGAAGCGATACCGGCTGGACCGGCCGTACCGGCTGGACCGGCCGTACCGGCGGGCGCCGGGCGGCACCGGCGGGGGCCGGCCGAGACTGACCGGGGGCCGTGGACCGGCTGAGGGCCGGCCCGGGGCGGCCTGCTCGTGTCGGCTCTGGTGGGGGGCGCCGAGCGGCGCGGTCAGGTCGCCCTGCGACTGACCGGGGCCGTGGAGTGGCCGGGGCGGGCTGAGGACCGGCGGGCCGGTTTGCTCGTGTTGGCTCTGGTGGGGGCGCCGAGCGGCGCGGTCAGGTCGCCCTGCGACTGACCGGGGCCGTGGAGTGGCCGGGGCCGGCTGAGGACCGGCCGGGGCCGGTCTGCTCGTGTCGGCTCTGGTGGACGGCGCCGAGTGGTGCCGTCAGGTCGCCCTGCGACTGACCGGGGCCGTGGAGTGGCCGGGGCCGGCTGAGGACCGGCGGGCCGGTTTGCTCGTGTCGGCTCTGGTGGGGGGCGCCGAGCGGCGCGCTCAGGCTGCCCTGCGACTGACCGGGGCCGTGGAATGGCCGGGGCGGGCTGAGGACCGGTGGGGCCGGTCTGCTCGTGTCGGCCCTAGTGACGGCCGCCGAGCGGTGCCGTCAGATCGTCCACGCAGATCCCGACGATCGGCACGCATACGACCGGCGGCTCGGGCCGCGGGGTCGGGGGGTGAGTGGTCGCGCTCGGGTTGGGCCGCGGGGCGGCGGGCGTGCTCGCGGCCGGGGGTGGTGTGGTCAGCGGGGCGGTGGGAATGCCGGTCGTGTCGGGCGGGCCGGCCGCGGGGCCGCTCCCGTGCGGCGACGGGATCGCCCCGGGGGCGGCGGTCGTCGGGGCCGGCGGCGTCGGTACGAGGCTCACGCCCGAGGTGGGCGTAGCGCTCGCCCCGCCCAGCACGGACGTCGCCCTGGCGGCCACCGGATGTGCGGCGGAGGGCACGGCCTCGACGGTGGTGACGGCGTTGCCCGCCGTGTCCGTGACGCTCGCCCCGGTCGGCTCGGCCTCCGCGCTCCCGCCGCCCCCGATCACCGACTCCGGCGTCATCCGTACGAAGCTCAACACCCCCGCGGCAAGCGCCAGTCCTCCCACGGCGAACACCACCCGCCGGGGCCGGGGCCGGCGATGCCGCCCGCGGACGGGGCGGGGCCAGAGCGGCTCGGTGGCCGGCTCGCCGGTGCCGGGGGCCTCGGTGCCCGTGGTGTCGAGTGCGGGACGTGCTACGCCGCCCAGGGCCCGGGAAGCGGCCGACGCACCGCCGGCCGCCGCGGGACGGACCGACGCACCGTCGGCCGAAGGGGCATGCACCGACCCTGAGGGCGCGCGCCGGGGCTCCCGGCCGGGCCTTGTGGCCTGCGGTGTCTCGTGGTTCGTCATGGTCGTCCCTCCCCAATGCGCCCGCGCCCCCCGAATGCGCCGCGGCGGAGCGCAGGTTATGCGCGGTTTGCGGGCGCGGGGAGGGAGTTGGGCGGGATGTCACTCGAACGGGGAGTCGTGGGCGCGGGGGTGGGTTCGAGGGGACGGGTTCGAGGGGACGGGTTCGGGGGACGGGCGGGGGGCGGGTTTCGTCGGGCGGCTTCGGCTGCGATGATCGGAGCGTCGGTTGTTAACCCGCGTTAACCGGGAGGGTGTCATGGCGGAGCAAGGGGACGAGCGGCGGTTCGGGGAGTTCGTCGCCGTACGACGGCACGGGTACGTCGCGGAGCTCGCCCTGGACCGGCCCAAGGCCATGAACGCGGTGTCCACGGACATGGCTCGCGCCATCGCCGGTGCGTGCGAGGCGCTCGCCGCCGACCGGGAGGCGCGGGTGGTCGTGCTGACCTCCACCCATGAGCGGGCCTTCTGCGTCGGTGCCGACCTGAAGGAGCGGAACTCCTTCTCCGACGCCGACCTGGTCCGTCAGCGGCCCGTCGCGCGGGCCGCGTACACCGGTGTGCTGGAGCTGCCGATGCCGACCGTCGCCGCCGTGCACGGCTTCGCGCTGGGCGGTGGGTTCGAGCTGGCGCTGTCGTGCGACCTGATCGTGGCCGACCGTACGGCGGTCGTGGGGCTGCCCGAGGTGTCGGTCGGGGTGATCCCCGGAGGGGGCGGTACGCAGCTGCTGCCCCGCCGGGTCGGGGCCGCGCGGGCGGCCGAGCTGATCTTCTCGGCCCGGCGGCTGGAGGCGGTCGAGGCGCGGGAGTTGGGGCTCGTGGACGAATTGGTGGACGCGGGCGAGGACCGTACGGAAGCCCTCGCCCTCGCCGCGCGTATCGCCGCGAACTCGCCGGTCGGACTGCGGTCCGCCAAACGCGCGCTGCGGCTCGGGCAGGGGCTCGACCTCCGGGCGGGTCTCGAGGTCGAGGACGCCGCCTGGCGGTCCGTCGCCTTCTCGGGGGACCGGGCGGAGGGCGTCGCCGCCTTCAACGAGAAGCGCACGCCGGAGTGGCCGGGGGAGTAGACGCTGTTCGCCCCCGCCGCCCCTGCCATCCCTGCCCGTCACCCGGGGACCCCTCGGACCGGCCCACGGCCCCCAAGCCCCCGCCCCCAAGCCCCCCGGACCCGAGCCCCCGGACCCCTGTTCGCCGCACCAATATCCCTAAATGTCACAGTTGTACCTAGCCTGGGGTGATGGGTGAGGACAGGCGGCTGAGGGCTGTGGTGGCGCTGGCGCAGGGGATGGCGGCGGCGCACACCCCGCGCGAGTCGTGGCGGGCCGCCGCGCTCGGCGCCTGCGACGCGCTGGCCGGAAGCTTCGCCGCGCTCTCCGTCTGGGAGCGCGAGCTCGGCCGGCTCAGGGTCCTCGTCAACGTGGGCGACCGGGCCGAGGACGAGGACGAGTTCCCCGACGGGGAGGCCTACCCCGTGCACCAGTTCCCGGAGATCACCGAGTTCCTGCACGAGCGCTGGGCGGGCGGCGGCGAGCCCAACGCCTGGGTGGAGACGGCGGGGGGCCCGGCGGGGGGCCACGCCGGTTACTGCCACCAGCGCGTCGCCGCCCTGCGCCGACGCGGCCGCGGCTGCTGCGTCGTCGCGCCCATCGTCCTGCACGGCCGCGCGTGGGGCGAGCTGTATGTGGCCCGGCCGGCCGCCGCCCCCGTCTTCGTCCGGGCCGACGCCGACTTCGCGACCGTCCTCGCCTCCGTCGTCGCGGCCGGGATCGCCCAGACCGAGCGTCTGGAGGAGGCCCGGCGGCTGGCGTTCACGGACGCCCTCACCGGCCTCGCCAACCGCCGCGCCGTGGACGTACGCCTCGACGAGGCCGTCGAGCAGCACAAGGGGGACGGGGTCGTGGTCAGTCTTGTCGTCTGCGACCTCAATGGGCTCAAGCGCGTCAACGACACCCGCGGGCACGCCGTCGGCGACCGGCTCCTGGAGCGGTTCGGATCCGTGCTGTCCCTGTGCGGGGCCATGCTCCCGGGCACCCTCGCCGCACGCCTGGGCGGCGACGAGTTCTGTCTGCTGGCGGTGGGCCCCGCGGCGGACGAGGTCGTCCGTATCGCCGACGAACTCTGCCGCCGGGCGGCCGAGTTGGAGCTCGGGGAGGGGGTGGCGTGCGGGGTCGCCTCGACCGAGGATCCGATCGGACCCGTACGCTCCGCCCGTCGGCTGTTCCGGCTCGCCGACGCGGCCCAGTACCGGGCCAAGGCCGTGCGCGCGGCGAAACCCGTGGTCGCCGGGCGCGAGGGGCCCGACGACCCGGTCATGCGCCTCGCGGACGCGCCGTCGCCCACGGAGGGGGAGCGCCGCCGCTTCCGTGGACGCCACGAACCCCGACAGTGACGCGGGCTGCCCGTGGGCGCCACGAACCCTGGCGGTGACGCTGGCTGCGCGGGGACGTCATGAGCCCTGGCGGGGACGGGGCTGCCCGGGGACGTCATGAGCCCTGGCGGGGACGCGGGCTGCGCGGGGACGCCATGGACCCCGGCGGTGGCGCCGGCTGCTCGCCCCCGTGGGCCGTCCTCTGTGACGTACGTCGAAGTAAGGGGTCAACCGGCCACCCACTAGTGACATCATCGAATTCACTGCGTACGCTCCTGAATATGGATATGCACACTGTGGTGGTGGGGACGTCCGGGGTGACCGCGTCCGACGTTCTCGCCGTGGCGCGCGACGGCGCCCGGATCGAGCTCTCCGGCGAGGCGGTGGCGGCCCTCGCCGCGGCCCGCGAGATCGTGGACGCGCTGGCCGCCAAGCCGGAGCCCGTCTACGGCGTCTCCACCGGGTTCGGTGCCCTCGCGACCCGGCACATCAGCCCGGAGCTGCGCGCCCAGCTGCAGCGCAACATCGTCCGCTCGCACGCCGCCGGGATGGGCCCGCGCGTGGAGCGCGAGGTGGTCCGCGCGCTGATGTTCCTGCGGCTCAAGACCGTCTGCTCGGGGCACACCGGCGTCCGGCCCGAGGTCGCGCAGACCATGGCCGACATCCTCAACGCCGGGATCACCCCGGTCGTGCACGAGTACGGCTCGCTCGGCTGCTCCGGCGACCTGGCGCCGCTGTCCCACTGCGCGCTCACGCTGATGGGCGAGGGGGACGCGGAGGGCCCGGACGGTGTCGTACGGCCCGCGGGCGAGCTGCTCGCCGAGGCCGGCATCGCGCCCGTCGAACTGCGCGAGAAGGAGGGCCTCGCCCTCCTCAACGGCACCGACGGCATGCTCGGCATGCTGGTCATGGCCCTCGCCGACCTGGAGGCGCTCTACAAGTCGGCCGACGTCACCGCCGCCCTCTCGCTGGAGGCGCTGCTCGGCACCGACAAGGTCCTCGCCCCCGAACTGCACGCCATCCGTCCGCACCCCGGGCAGAGCGCCAGCGCCGCCAACATGCTGGCCGTGCTGAAGGGTTCGGAGCTCACCGGGCACCACCAGGACGACGCCCCGCGCGTCCAGGACGCCTACTCCGTGCGCTGCGCCCCGCAGGTCGCGGGCGCCGGACGCGACACCCTCGCGCACGCCCGTACGGTCGCCGAGCGCGAACTCGCCTCGGCGGTCGACAACCCCGTCGTCCTCCCCGACGGCCGCGTCGAGTCCAACGGCAACTTCCACGGCGCCCCGGTCGCCTACGTCCTCGACTTCCTCGCCATCGCCGCCGCCGACCTCGGGTCGATCGCCGAGCGCCGCACGGACCGGCTGCTCGACAAGAACCGCTCGCACGGCCTGCCGCCGTTCCTCGCGGACGACGCCGGCGTCGACTCCGGCCTGATGATCGCCCAGTACACGCAGGCCGCGCTGGTCAGTGAGATGAAGCGGCTCGCCGTACCGGCGTCCGCGGACTCCATCCCGTCCTCCGCGATGCAGGAGGACCATGTGTCGATGGGCTGGTCGGCCGCGCGCAAGCTGCGCACCGCCGTCGACAACCTGACCCGCATCGTCGCCATCGAGCTGTACGCCGCCACCCGCGCGATCGAGCTGCGCGAGGGCCTCGCCCCGGCCCCGGCGTCGCAGGCGGTCATCGACGCCGTCCGCGCGGCCGGCGTCCAGGGCCCCGGCCCGGACCGCTTTCTCGCCCCGGACCTGGAGGCTGCCGACGCCTTCGTGCGCGCGGGCCACGTAGTGGCGGCGGTGGAGCCGGTCACGGGGCCGCTGGCCTAGGGCCTGTCCGGTGTCTGGGGCCGCTGTCCGCCGGACGGTGGTCCCAGGCACCGCCAGAAGTGTGCTACTGTCTCATTGATACGTTTTTGGTACCCATTTACTTTGTGCGCCTGATCGGAATCCTCCGCAGGCGCGTTTTGTTTTACCGGCAACTCCGGCTTCTCCCGGTGCATCTCCGGATTGGGTCCGCTACCTCTCAGGAGAAAACAATGGCTACAGGCACCGTGAAGTGGTTCAACTCGGAAAAGGGCTTCGGCTTCATCGAGCAGGACGGCGGCGGCCCCGACGTCTTCGCCCACTACTCCAACATCGCCAGCTCCGGCTTCCGTGAGCTGCTGGAGGGCCAGAAGGTCTCGTTCGACGTCGCCCAGGGCCAGAAGGGCCTGCAGGCGGAGAACATCGTCCCCGCCTGATTCGGGACGCGCTTTCCAGAGCCGGGACCCGCACCTTCGGGTGCGGGTCCCGGCTCGCGCTGTGAGTGCTGTCAGTGCTGTGTGCGCTATCAGTTGCAGTGCGTGCAGTGAATGCAGTGCGTGCGGTGAAATGCGGTGCGTGCAGTCCGTGGGCCCAGGAAGGAAATCCAGATCCAGCATGACTCGATCCGAACGTCCCGTCCGTAAGCGGCCGGCAAACGCACGCGCCACCCAGACCGGTGGCTCCGCCAAGAACGCGGGCCGGAACACCGGCCGGGGGTCCGGCAAGGGCGGTGCCCGCAAGGTCGCGCCGCCGCAGGAGTTCTCGCTGCCCGAGACCCTCACGCCCGCGCTGCCCGCCGTCGAATCCTTCGACGCGCTGGACATGCCCGCCGCGCTGACGAAGACGCTCACGGCGCAGGGCGTCACCGAGCCCTTCCCGATCCAGGGCGCGACCCTGCCCAACTCCCTTGCCGGGCGCGACGTCCTCGGCCGCGGCCGCACCGGCTCCGGCAAGACGCTCGCTTTCGGGCTCGCCCTCCTCGCACGTACGGCCGGACGCCGGGCCGAGCCGAAGAAGCCGCTCGCCCTCGTCCTGGTCCCCACCCGCGAGCTCGCGCAGCAGGTCGACGACGCGCTGACGCCGTACGCGACCGCCGTGAACCTGCGTGTGGCCACGGCCGTCGGCGGTATGTCGATCGGCCGGCAGGCCGGTGCGCTGCGCCGCGGCGCCGAGGTGCTGGTGGCCACCCCCGGGCGGCTCAAGGACCTCATCGAGCGCGGCGACTGCGCCCTCGACCGGGTCGCGATCACCGTCCTCGACGAGGCCGACCAGATGGCCGACATGGGCTTCATGCCGCAGGTCGTCGCGCTGCTCCAGCAGGTCGAACCGGGCGGTCAGCGCCTGCTGTTCTCGGCGACGCTCGACAAGAACATCGACCGTCTCGTACGGATGTTCCTGACCGACCCCGTCGTGCACTCCGTCGACCCCTCCGCGGGCGCGGTGACCACCATGGAGCACCACGTGCTGCATGTCGCCGACGAGACCGACAAGAAGGCCGTCGCCCTGCGCATCGCGGCGCGCGACGGCCGGGTGATCCTGTTCGTGGACACCAAGCGCGGCGCCGACCGGTTCACCAAGCGGCTGCTCGCCAACGGCGTACGGGCGTCCGCGCTGCACGGCGGGCGCAGCCAGCCGCAGCGCAACCGCACCCTCGACCAGTTCAAGACCGGTCAGGTCACCGCGCTCGTCGCCACCAACGTGGCGGCCCGCGGCATCCACATCGACGACCTCGACCTCGTGGTCAACGTCGACCCGCCGACCGACCACAAGGACTACCTCCACCGCGGCGGCCGCACCGCCCGCGCCGGGGAGTCCGGCAGCGTCGTCACCATCGTCCTGCCCGAGCAGCGGCGCGAGATGACCCGCCTGATGGCGGACGCCGGCATCACCCCGCGCACCGCCCGCGTCAAGTCCAGCGACGAGGAACTGGCCCGTCTCACCGGCGCCCGCGAGCCCTCCGGCGTCCCGGTCGTCATCGAGGTCCCCCAGCCCGCCGAACAGCCCAAGCAGCGGCCCAAGTCCCGTCCCCGGACCGGGGGTGGCGCCAGGCGCCCGTCGGGCACGGGCGCGGCGGGCGGCGCCGCCACCGGCCGCCGTACCGGCGGCGGTGGGGCCGCGAACGGCCGCCGTGACGACACGGGCGGCGGGGCGGCCACCGGTCGCTCCGGCGGCCGCGGGCGCGCTCCGCAGCGCCGCACCGAGCGAGGCGGCCAAGGCGGCGGCCGCCGGGCCGCGTAAGCGGCCCGTAGCGGCGCGGGGAACCGCGCGACCAGCCACGGATCACCCGCGGTTCGGGGGCGGCTTCCCGCACCCCCGGCGGATCACACGTTGCCCAGGAACCCCGGGTCGACGGAGTCGAGCTCTGTGGCGAAATCCCGGTGCAGACCGAGGAGTTCGGCCATGGGCAGGACACGGCGGCTCGCCGCGGGAAGATCGCGGCGGGCCTCGGCCGACCAGAGGTAGGGGAAGAACGTGATCCCCTGGGACGCCTTCAGCTGGCCCGACTGGCCCCGCCAGCCGGGCCAGCGCAGCGTGTCGTAGAAGTGGTCCGTGCCGTCTTCCAGGAGCCAGTTGAGCCACGCCGCGTGCCCCACTTCGAGGGCCTCCCAGCGCAGGGAGTCCGGCGCGAAGTAGACCACTTCGCCGGGACCGCCGGGGCGCCCCACCGACCTCGGCTCGGGCCCGTTGAGCACGAAGACCCCGCCGAGCACGTCATGGCCGACGACGAGGCCGCCCGGGGGGCGCCATCCGGGGTCGAACCGCTCGGGGAAGCCGTTGACCTCGGCGAGGCTGGGCAGGTCCGGGGGCGCGCCCGGCAGTCCCGTGGACGGCCCGGCAGCGGCGCCCGGGCTGCCGTAGATGCGCAGCCACCCGCTGTCCAGCACCACTCCGCCGCAGTTGAGCGCCATCGCGCCCAGCCAGGAGCGCGCGGTGATCTGCAGCTGGAGCAGGGTCGAGCGGCCCTGTGCGGGGTCGCCGGGCAGCACGTCCATCGACACGCCGCTGGTGGCGAGTGCCTCGGACAGGCGCGGCCAGGCCGGCTCCGCGACGTCGGTCAACTCGGTCAGATCTCGCATGGATTCCCCGCGGATTCTGGGATTTCCGGGCCGGAGCACCGACCTCAGTAGGCCATCGTGCGCTCTCGGCGCACCGAATAGGTCACGAACCCGGCGCCCACGCCGAGGAAGAGGGTGCCACCGACGACGTACGGCGTCGTGTCGACGCTTCCGGTGTCGGCGAGCAGGGTCTGCTCCTCGCTCGTCCCGGTGCCCGACCCCGTCGACGCCTGCACCGCGCTGGTGGTGGTCGTCGTCGCGGAGGTTGACGCCGAGGCTCTCGGGGCGGGTGCGTCCTGGGTCGCGTTGGCGGACGGGACGAACCACAGGGCCCCCAGGAGGGTCCCCGCTGCGGTGGCGGTCAACAACGATCGACGTGCGGCGGACACGAAATATCGATCCCCTTGTGGCGCTGGCGAATTGGCCGTGTGGGGCGATGCTAATGAAAGGCGCGGGTCGTGGGAAAGTCGCGTAACCCCGGGGTCGTACGCTCCGTCCCATGAGTACTCCTGAGACATCACAGTTTGTACGGCTTCGTGTCGAACTGGTGCTGGAAGTCGCCGACGCCGACGCCGTCACCAAGGCCGCGCTGCGCCGGATCGCCGACGACTCCGCCATGCCGGCCGACGAGCGGACGCACGCCGAGAGCGCAGTGACGGAAGACACTGCCGAGGCCCTCGCCTATCTCGTGGACCCGTTCGACCTGGTCAGCGAGGTGCCCGGGATCGAGCTCGCGCAGGCCTCCTGGAGCAGTGAGCCCATTGACTACGATCCCGATTCGCCGGATTGGGACCTCGACGAGGATGATGCTGACGAGGACGACGAAGAAGACGCTCGCGGCTGACGCGGCTTGGGAAATTCGTGACCCCGGGCGGCAACCGCCGTCCGGGGTTTCCTCGTCTCAGCAGACGCGCAGGCCACATCCGCACCACCCGGTCCAGTGTCTGGACGTGGTGTGCCCCACACATCCACGGGATGTGGAACGGGCCGAACCGGTCGTAGCGTTGAAGGTTCTTACGGGGCTCTCGTGTTCTTTTCGGGTATTCGGCAACGATGGAGAAGCGTGTGATGACGGACAGTAAGCGGCGCAAGGGCCTGATGGCCGCGTCCGCACTGCTCGGCGGGGTGTTGGTGCTCTCTGCGTGCAGCGGAGGCGACAAGGCAGGCGCCTCGAGCGGCGGCGACACCTCGTCGCAGGCCAAGGTCGACGAGGCGGCTGCCAAGAAGACCTCCGAGGCCCAGATCAAGATCACGCCCAAGGACGGCTCCGACAACGCCTCGATCAACAACGGCACCGCGGTCACCGTGAGCAAGGGCACGCTCACGTCCGTCACGATGCAGACCGCGTCCGGCACCGCCGTCGCCGGTCAGATATCCGCCGACAAGAAGAGCTGGAAGCCCTCCGCCCAGCTGAACCGCGCCACCACGTACAAGATCGCGGCCGAGGCCACCGACTCCGCGGGCCGCGTCGCCCACGAGAACGCGTCGTTCAGCACGGTCTCCCCGGCCAACAGCTTCATCGGCAACTTCACGCCGGAGGACGGCTCCACGGTCGGCGTCGGTATGCCGGTCTCGATCAACTTCGACAAGGCGATCACGAACAAGGCCGCCGTGCAGAAGGGGATCACCGTCTCCTCCAGCAGCGGCCAGGAGGTCGTCGGGCACTGGTTCAACGCCAACCGCCTCGACTTCCGCCCCGAGAACTACTGGACCGGCGGCTCCACCGTCACCCTCAAGCTCAACCTCGACGGCGTCGAGGGCGCGAGCGGTGTGTACGGCGTGCAGCAGAAGACGGTCACCTTCAAGATCGGCCGCAACCAGGTCTCCATCGTCGACGCCCAGACCAAGACGATGACGGTCACCGAGGACGGCAAGACGATCAAGACGATCCCGATCTCCGCGGGCGCTCCGGACCACAAGACCTACCAGGGTCAGATGGTGATCTCCGAGAAGTTCAAGGAGACCCGGATGGACGGCTCGACCGTCGGCTTCACGAAGAACGACGGCAAGGGCGAGTACGACATCAAGGACGTCCCGCACGCCATGCGTCTGTCGAGCTCCGGCACCTTCATCCACGGCAACTACTGGGGCGCCAAGTCCATCTTCGGCGCGGTGAACACCAGCCACGGCTGTGTCGGCCTCTCCGACACCAAGGGCGCCAACGACCCGAACACCTCCGCGGCCTGGTTCTACAACCACTCGCTGATCGGTGACGTCGTGGTCGTCAAGAACACCGGCGACAAGACCATCGCCCCGGACAACGGCCTCAACGGCTGGAACCTGGACTGGGCGGCGTGGAAGGCCGGTTCGGCCGTCTGACGCAGACCCGACGCATACGACAGCCGCTCGTGCGACGGCCCGCACCCCGCCAGGGGTGCGGGCCGTCGCCGTCGAGCTGCCGGCGGCCGCTCCGCGGAACACAGGGTTCCGAGGCTGTGCACAGTCCCGTCAACGGGTGAACCACAGCCTTCTCATCGTTCTCTTATCCCGGCCTTATCCCGCCATCACGAGCCGTACCTAGCTTGCGGCCATGTTCTTCACCTACCTGAGGCGCGAACTGCGCCGCCGCAGAAAGGCGGCCCTCGTCGTCGCCTCCGGACTCGCCCTGGGCATAGCCCTGGTCATCGTGGTCAGCTCCGTGTCCTCGGGCATGGAGAAGGCCCAGGGCAAGGTCCTCCAGTCGCTGTACGGGCTGGGTACGGACATGACGGTCACCAAGGCCGCGGCGCCCACGTCGAGCAGCAGCGACCGCCCCCGCTTCAACTTCGACGCCCAGGACAACGGCTCCGACACGGACCAGAGCAGCGACCGCGTCATGGTCCAGGGCTTCCAGACCCTGGCCGCCTCGACGGTCTCCAAGGTCGACTCGCAGAAGGGCGTCGCGGACTCCGTCGGCGGGCTGAGCCTCCAGGTCATCCGGGTCAACGGCCAGTTCACCCGGGGTCAGTTCCAGCAGAACCCGAACGGCGGCAACCAGCAGGGCGGCCGCGGCGGCGCCCAGCCCTCGCCCCAGGGGACCGTCAAGGGCGGCGGAGCCAACTTCGACGTCAACAACTACTCGGTCTACGGCACCGACGTCACCAAGCCGGCCCTCGGCCCGCTGACCTCGTCGAAGATCACCAGCGGTCGTACGTTCAAGACGTCCGAGACGAACTCCAAGGTCGTCGTCGCCGACACGTCGTACGCCAAGGAGAAGAAGCTCAAGGTCGGCAGCACCGTCACCATCAAGAGCGTCAAGTACAAGGTGATCGGCATCGCGACGCCGGACAGCGGTGACGCGGCGGCCAACCTCTACATCCCGCTCAAGCAGGCGCAGACGCTCAGCGACTCCAAGGACAAGGTCACCACGATCTACGTCAAGGCGTCGGACTCGCAGCAGATCAGCGGCGTCAAGAGCACCATCCAGAAGAACATCTCGGGTACCACGGTCACCACCTCCGCCGACCTCGCCGACACCGTCTCCGGCTCCCTGTCGACCGCCTCCAGCCTCGCCTCGAACGTCGGCAAGTGGCTGTCCATCGCGGTGCTGGTGGCCGCGTTCCTGGTCGCGGGTCTGCTCACCTCCTCGGCCGTCTCGCGCCGGGTGCGCGAGTTCGGCACCCTCAAGGCGCTCGGCTGGAAGTCGGGCCGGGTGACCCGCCAGGTCGTCGGTGAGGCCATCGTCAACGGCCTGGTCGGCGGCGCCCTCGGCATCGCGCTCGGCCTCGCGGGCGCCTATGTCGTCACGGAGATCAGCCCCACCCTGCAGGCGCAGGTGGGCAGTTCGGGCGGCGGTCCGGGCGGTGGCGGTCCGGGCGGTGGCGGTGGCGGCGGCTTCGGCGGTCCCGCCCGGCAGGCGGCGACCAAGGCCCTCGACGTCGCGCTCACCGCGCCCGTCAGCCTCAACACCATCGTCGTCGCGGTCGCCCTCGCCGTCACCGGCGGCCTGATCGCCGGCGCCTTCGGCGGCTGGCGCGCCTCCCGGCTGCGCCCCGCGGACGCCCTGCGCCGCGTCGAATAAGCCCCGCCCATTACGTACTTACGTATCCCAGGAGTTGCACCATGTACGAACTCAGAGGCGTCACCAAGCGTTATACGCGGGGCAAGGAAACGGTCGACGCGCTCGCCGGTATCGATCTGACCATCGGGGACGGCGACCGGCTCGTCATCCAGGGCCCCACCGGTGGCGGAAAATCCACCCTTCTCCAGATGCTCGGCGGGCTCGACCGCCCCACCGCGGGCAGTGTCGAACTCGACGGCACGGACATGGCCAAGCTGTCCGAGGCGAAGCTCACCAAGGTGCGCAGCGAGAACATCGGCTTCGTCTTCCAGAGCTTCAACCTGATTCCCACGCTCACCGCGCAGGAGAACGTGGAGACCGCTCTCGTACCGCTCGGGGTGAAGACCAAGGAGCGGCGCGAACGGGCCGCCGCGGCACTGGAATCGGTGGGCCTCGGCGAACGCCGCGGACATCTGCCCGCCGAGCTCTCCGGCGGTCAGCAGCAGCGCGTCGCCATCGCCCGTGCCCTGGTCAAGCAGCCGAAGGTGCTGCTCGCCGACGAACCCACCGGCAACCTCGACGAGTCCATGCGCGACGAGATCATGGACGTACTGGAGACCATGTGGAAGGAGCACGGGCTCACTTTCATCATGGTCACGCACGATTCCGCGATCGCGAAGAAGGCCCCGCGGCTCGCGACGATCCGCAAGGGCAGGATCACTGTCAAGGAGAACGCGGGAGCATAAAGGAGCATAAAAGGGGGAGCGTGGGAGCGGAGCGGAACAACTCCGTCAACTCTTCACTGTCGCCTCTCTATTGAGCGGTCGATCACCCCCCGGGCATACTTGCGTATTCCGGGGGGTGTGCGCGCGTGCGTACGAGACGTCCCCCGGCCGGACGAATGGGGAATTCGCCCGGACCTATCTCCAGGGGGAGACTTGCGCAGACAAGTGAAAAGAGCGTGCGCGGCGACCGTGGCCGTGGCGGCCTCGGTGGCCCTGGCGGCGGGAATGACCAGCCCGGCGTCGGCGAAGGCGGAGCACACGAGCGGCGCCTCGGCGGCCGAGAAGGCCGCCGGGCTCACCGCCCGGCAGCACATCACCCTGATCACCGGTGACCGGGTGGCCGTCGACGCGAAGGGCCGTGTCGTCGGCTTCGAGCGGGCCAAGGGCCGCGAGCACATACCCGTGACGGTCCGCAAGGCGGCCGGCCACACGCTCGTGGTGCCCGCCGACGCCCGGCCCCTGATAGCCGCCGGCAAGCTCGACCAGCGCCTCTTCGACGTCACCGAGCTGAACAAGGCGGCCACCCGCAAGGCCCAGAAGCAGGGCCTGAAGCTGATCGTCGGCTACAAGGGAGCGGCGACCGCCGCCAAGGCCGACGTCCGCGAGGCGGGCACCCTCCGCAGGACCCTGAAGTCCCTGAACGCGGACGCGGTGCTCACCCCGAAGCAGGACGCGGCGCAGCTGTGGTCGGCGGTCACCAACGGCGGCAGCGCGGCATCCGGTATCGCGCATGTCTGGCTGGACGGCGTCCGCAAGGCGAGCCTGGACAAGTCCGTGCCGCAGATCGGCGCGCCGACGGCGTGGGCGGCCGGTTACGACGGCAAGGGCGTCAAGATCGCCGTCCTGGACACGGGCGTCGACGCGACCCACCCGGACCTCAAGGACCAGGTGATCGCGGCGAAGAACTTCTCCACCTCCGCCGACGCGACCGACAAGTTCGGCCACGGCACGCACGTCGCCTCGATCGCGGCGGGCACCGGCGCCAAGTCGAACGGCAAGTACAAGGGCGTCGCGCCCGGCGCGAAGATCCTCAACGGCAAGGTCCTCAGCGACGACGGCTACGGCGACGACTCCTCCATCCTCGCGGGCATGGAGTGGGCGGCCGACCAGGGCGCCGACGTCGTCAACCTCAGCCTGGGCGGCGGCGACACCCCGGAGATCGACCCGCTCGAAGCCGAGGTCAACAAGCTCTCCGAGCAGAAGGGCATCCTCTTCGCGATCGCCGCGGGCAACGACGGCGACTTCGGTGAGCAGACCGTCGGCTCCCCGGGGAGCGCCGCCGACGCGCTCACCGTGGGCGCGGTCGACGACAACGACAAGCTGGCGTCCTTCTCCAGCCGCGGCCCCGGCCTCGACGGCGCCATCAAGCCCGATGTGACCGCACCCGGCGTGGACATCACGGCGGCCGCGGCCCCGGGCAGCCTCATCGACAAGGAGGTCGGCGAGAAGCCCCCGGGCTATCTGACGATCTCCGGTACGTCGATGGCGACCCCGCATGTGGCGGGCGCGGCGGCGATCCTCAAGCAGGAGCACCCGGACTGGACGTTCGCCGAGCTCAAGAGCGCGCTGACCGGCTCCGCGAAGGGCGGCAAGTACACGCCGTTCCAGCAGGGTTCGGGCCGGATCGCCGTCGACAAGGCGATCAAGCAGTCCGTGCTCGCCGACCCGAACTCGGTCAGCTTCGGCACCCAGCAGTGGCCGCACACCGACGACAAGCCGGTGACCAAGCAGCTCACCTACCGCAACCTCGGCAAGACCGACGTCACCCTCACCCTGTCGGCGACCGCCACCAACCCCAAGGGCCAGGCGGCTCCTTCGGGCTTCTTCACGCTCGGCGCCAAGACCGTGAAGGTCCCGGCGGGCGGCAAGGCCGCGGTCGATGTCACGGTCGACACCAAGCTGGGCGGCACCACGGACGGCGCGTACTCGGCGTATGTGACGGCCACCGGTGGCGGCCAGTCGGTGCGGACCGCCGCCGCGGTGCAGCGCGAGGTGGAGTCGTACGACGTCACGCTGAACTACCTGGTGCGGGACGGGCAGCAGCCCATCCACCTCACCGACCTGTACGGCTTCTCGGGTCAGGGCAACGGGCATGACTACTTCGCGCAGGGCACCGGCGCCACGGACACCATCCGGGTGCCCAAGGGCAACTACACCCTCGACGCCCAGTTCGTGAAGAACCTCACCGACCTCGACGGCGGCCTCGACTGGCTGGTCCAGCCCAAGCTGAGCGTCACCAAGAACACCACGGTGACCGTCGACCAGCGCACCGCCAAGTCGGCCGACATCACGGTGCCGGACGCCCAGGCGAAGCCGGTCTCGGGCCTCGTCTCGTACACGTACGACCCGGCGGGCTTCGGCATGGGCATCGGCATGCCGTCCTTCCAGGAACTGCGGGTGGGCCACATCGGCCCGGCGGTCTCCTCCGGTCTGTCCCAGAGCTGGTCGGGGATCTGGACGAAGGGCGACGACGCCGAGTACGACGTGTTCACCGGCGCCAAGGTCACCAAGCTGCAGGGCGCGCACGTCAAGCACTACAAGGCGAGCGACCTGGCCACGGTGAAGACCAACCTGGGCGCCGCCTCCTCCGGCAAGACGGGCGCGGTGACCGCGTACGGCTACCTGCCCGACGACTTCGCCTTCGGGGTCGCCGTCGAGCAGAAGCTGCCGGGCACCCGCACTCTGCACGTGTCCACCGGTGAACAGGTCCAGTGGAGTCTCGACTTCGAGCAGTACGGCGGCAAGGACGCCCAGGGCTACCCGATCAGCCAGGCGTTCTACACCCTGGGCGACCCGCAGACCTTCAAGGCGGGCAACAGCTACACGAAGACGTTCAACACCGGCGTCTTCGGCCCGAAGATCGGCGGTCTGTACGGCGTCTACCGCGACGGCCAGTACATCAGCGGCTATCTGCCGGTGTTCGCCGACGGTCAGTCGCACGCGGGGGCGTCCGTCTACACCTCGGTCAAGACGGCTCTGTACCGCAACGGCACCAAGGTCGCCGGGACCGACGACCCGCTGGACGGCAGCGGCCAGTTCAAGGTGCCGGACGCGGACGCGGCGTACAAGCTGACCACGTCCATCACGCGTTCCGTGAAGGTGGCCGCGGCCTCCACGCGGATCGACGCGAGCTGGTCGTTCCGCTCCAAGAAGGCCGACTCGGTGAAGCTGCCGGTCTCCACGGCCCGCTTCGGCGCGTCCCTCGGCCTGGACAGCCGCGGCCCCGCCGGCCAGAAGGTCACCATCCCGGTCACCGTCCAGGGCGCGGCCGCGGGCTCCAACCTCGCGTCGCTGGCCGTGTACGTGTCGTACGACTACGGCCAGACCTGGACCAAGCTCGACGTCAGGAACGGCAAGATCACCTTCAAGAACCCGGCGAAGGGCAAGGGCATCTCGTTCCACGCCAAGATCGCCGACAAGAAGGGGAACAAGTCGACGATCTCGATCTACAACGCGTACTACGCGAAGTAAGGCGCCAGGCGTGAGGTGTCGGCGGCCGGGTTTCGCTGAACGCTGACACGACCGGACGGGCCGTCGGAAGGAGAGCTTCCGACGGGCCGTCCGTGTTTCTGTGGAGGCATGACCGTTTCGACTGTCGAATACATCCGGTACCGGATCCCCGAGCAGCAGTCGGCGGAGTTCCTGGCCGCCTACACCCGGGCCGCCGCCCAGCTCGCCGCGGCCCCGCAGTGCGTCGACTACGAACTCGCGCGCTGCGAGGATGACTTCGAGCACTTCATCCTGCGGATCACCTGGACGTCGACCGAGGACCACGTGGAGGGCTTCCGCAAGTCGGAGCTCTTCCCCGACTTCCTCGCCGAGATCCGCCCCTACATCGGCGACATCGAGGAGATGCGCCACTACAAGCCGACGACGGTCCGGGGTTCGGGCGCCTCCGTACCGACCCTGTACGCCTGGGCGGGCGGCGCGGAGGCCTTCAGCCGCCTGACCGAGGTCTTCTACGACAAGGTGCTCAAGGACGACCTCCTCGCGCCCCTGTTCGCGGACCTGGCCCCCGAACACGCCGCCCATGTCGCCCTCTGGCTCAGCGAGGTCTTCGGCGGGCCGCCGGCGTACTCCGAGACCCAGGGCGGACATGGTCACATGGTCGCCAAGCACCTGGGCAAGGGGATCACGGAGCCCCAGCGCCGGCGCTGGGTGAACCTCCTCCAGGACGCGGCGGACGATGCCGGCCTCCCGACCGACGCCGAGTTCCGCTCCGCGTTCGTGGCGTACGCGGAGTGGGGGACGCGGCTGGCCGTCTATTTCTCCGGCCCGGACGCCACGCCGCCGGGGGAGCAGCCGATTCCCAGGTGGACCTGGGGGTCCGCACCGCCGTACCGGGGGTGAGATGTGGGTTTCTTCGCCCCCGCCGCCACCGCCACCGCTGTCCCCGCCGCCCCTGCCCGTCCGCTACCGGGGCTTCGCCCCAGGTCCCGGTCGCGCGGTTCCCCGCGCCCCTGAACAGGGGCGCGGGGAAC
>NZ_JBHVWZ010000057.1:0-24163 GCF_042881985.1 Streptomyces sp. NPDC058246
ATTCCGAACCCGGAAGCTAAGCCTTACAGCGCCGATGGTACTGCAGGGGGGACCCTGTGGGAGAGTAGGACGCCGCCGAACTAAATTTGAGAAAACCCCCGTACCGGGAAACGGTACGGGGGTTTTCTGCGTTCGGGATCGTTTTTGAGCTTGGGATCATTTCCAGGGGCCTCTTGTGTCAGGAGGCCCCTTTTCGTTTCCGCTTACAGCCGCCCTGCCGCCTTGAGCGCCAGATATGCATCGGCGAGAGCCGGCGCAAGCTCGTCCGGAGTCGCGTCGACGACTGTGACGCCGTGACGCTGTAGTTGTTCGGCGGTGCGGTGCCGCTCCGTCTGGGCCTGGGCCGCGGCTGCCGCTTCGTACACCGCCTCGGTGTTTCCCCGAGCTTTTGCCATGCGGGCGATGTGCGGGTCGGCCACTGACGCCACCAGGACCGTATGGCGCTGGGTGAGGAGGGGAAGTACGGGCAGCAGGCCTTCCTCGATGGGGGCCGCGTCGAGGCTGGTCAGAAGCACGATCAAGGAGCGGCGTGGGGCCGTACGGAGTGCTGTGGCGGTGAGGCCGCGAGCGTCTGTTTCGACGAGTTCCGGTTCGAGGTTCGCCATCGCGTTGACCAGGGACGGAAGGACCTCGCCTGCCGCGCGGCCCTGGACGAGTGCGCGTACCCGGCGGTCGTACGCGAGGAGGTCCACGCGGTCGCCGGCCCGGGCGGCCAGAGCTGCGAGGAGCAGGGCCGCGTCCATGGAGGCGTCGAGGCGGGGGGCGTCGTCGACGCGTCCCGCCGAGGTGCGGCCGGTGTCGAGGACCAGGAGGATGTGGCGGTCGCGTTCGGGTCGCCAGGTGCGTACGGCGACCGTTGTCCGGCGGGCTGTCGCGCGCCAGTCGATGGAGCGGGTGTCGTCGCCGGGGACGTACTCGCGAAGGCTGTCGAATTCGGTGCCCTCGCCGCGGGTCAGCACGCTGGTGCGGCCGTCGAGTTCGCGCAGGCGGGCCAGTTTGGAGGGCAGGTGCTTGCGGCTGGTGAACGGAGGCAGGACGCGTACCGTCCAGGGGACCTTGTGGCTGCCCTGGCGGGCGAACAGCCCCAGCGGGCCGTAGGAGCGGATCGTGATGCGGTCCGCCTGGCGGTCGCCACGGCGGGTGGGGCGCAGACGGGTTGTCAGGCGTCGTCGTTCGCCGGCGGGGACGGTCAGGCGATGGCGGGAGGCGGCCACTTCGGTGCCGGGTTCCCAGCTGCTCGGCGGCCAGGCGTCGCGGAGGCGGGCCCGCAGGGGGCGGCCGGACGGGTTGGTGACGGTCAGGGTGACGTCGGCGGTTTCGCCGAGGCGTACCGAGGTGTCGCCGGAGCGGGTCAGGCCGAGACGGCGGACGGGGGCGGCCAGGGCTGCGTCGCAGGCGCAGGCCAGGGCGATGGGTGCGTTGACGGCGAGGATGCCCGTCCAGCTGGGCTCCCAGATGCCGATGGGGAGTGTGCCGAGGGCCGCCAAGAGGGCGGCGCGTCCGGTGAGTGCCATCAGCGCGGGACGGGGACGTGGGCGAGGATCGCATTGATGACGGAGTCGGCCGTCACGCCCTCCATCTCCGCTTCGGGGCGGAGTTGGATGCGGTGGCGGAGTGTGGGGAGGGCCAGGGCCTTTACGTCGTCGGGGATGACGTAGTCGCGGCCGGTCAGCCAGGCCCAGGCGCGGGCGGTGGCGAGCAGGGCCGTCGCGCCGCGCGGGGAGACGCCGAGGGTGAGCGACGGCGACTCGCGGGTGGCGCGGCAGATGTCCACTACGTAGCCGGTGATTTCGGGGGAGACGGCTGTCTTGGCGACGGCTGCGCGTGCGGCTTCGAGGTCGGCGGGGCCCGCTACGGGGCGTACGCCGGCGGCGCGCAGGTCGCGCGGGTTGAAGCCCTCGGCGTGGCGCGTCAGGACGTCGATCTCGTCCTCGCGGGAGGGCAGAGGGATCGTCAGTTTGAGTAGGAAGCGGTCCAGTTGGGCTTCCGGGAGGGGATAAGTGCCTTCGTACTCGACCGGGTTCTGGGTCGCCGCGACCAGGAACGGCTCGGGGAGCGGTCGCGGGGTGCCGTCGACGGTGACCTGACGTTCCTCCATGGCTTCCAGGAGGGACGACTGGGTCTTGGGCGGGGTGCGATTGATCTCGTCGGCGAGCAGGAGGTTGGTGAAGACCGGGCCGGGCTGGAAGGAGAACTCGGCGGTGCGGGCGTCGTAGACGAGGGAGCCCGTGATGTCGCTCGGCATCAGGTCGGGAGTGAACTGGACTCTCTTGGTGTCGAGTTCGAGCGCGGAGGCGAGGGCGCGGACGAGCAACGTTTTGGCGACTCCGGGGACTCCTTCGAGGAGAACGTGTCCGCGGCAGAGGAGGGCGACGACTAGGCCGGTCACGGCGGGGTCCTGGCCGACCACGGCTTTGGCGATCTCGGCGCGCAGGGCTTCCAGGGAGGAGCGGGCGGTGCCCGGATCCCCGGCGTACCCGGCGTTGTCAGTGGTCGGGTCCATCATGAACGGCGTACCTCTCTTTCGAGGGCGTCGAGTTGGTCGGCGAGTGAGACGAGGGCCGCGTCGTCGTGGGGCGGCGGCCCGAAGAGGAGGGATTGCAGGGCCTGGCCGTCGCCTCGGAGGTGGGCGGACAGGGCGGGGAGCAGGGCCTCGGGCGCGTGCGCCTGGGCGGGGGGTACGCCGACGAGGGGGGCGAGGCGGGTGCGGGTGGTGGAGCGCAGAGCGGCGGCCGCGCGGTCGCGGGCGTTGGCCTTGCGGTAGAGGCGGGCGCGGCCTTCGACCGTCTCGGAGGCGCGGATCGCGACGGGGAGGCGTTCGGGCACGAGGGGGCCGAGTCGGCGTGCCCGCCAGAGGGCGGCCAGGGCTGCCGCGAAGAAGAGTTGCAGCGTGCCCCAGAGCCAGCCCGAGGGGAGCAGGTCGAAGAAGCTTCGGCCGCCCGCGTCGGTGGCCGAGGTGTCGGAGAGCGAGGGGAGGTACCAGACCAAGTGGGAGCGGGAGCCGAGCAGTTGAAGGGCGAGCGAGGCGTTGCCCTGCTCGTCGAGACGGTCGTTGTAGAGGATGTCGGGGGCACCGAGCACGACGGTGTCGCCGTTCCCGGAGGCCGCCGGAATGCGCAGGAGCGTGGGCAGACCGTCGCTGGGGTAGCACGCGTCCGCGCCGGGGGCGGTGGTGATGTAGCGGATGCCGCCCGTATCGGCGTCGCCCGCGCGTTGAGCGGCGGGCAGGTCGCAGTCGGGAGAGAGCAGCGAGTCGAAGCTGATGGCGGGGTCGGCGGTGACTCCGGGGGCGAGGGTGCCGAGGGAGGGCGATGTGGGGGCGAGCAGGATCGTACGGCCGTCGGATCTCTCGGTCGCGGTGTGGAGGAGCGTCTGCTGACGTTTGGTCAGCAGGTCGGGGGCGGCGATCAGGAGAGTGGTGTCGGAGTCGGCCGCCGTGCGCGCCTGGTCGAGGGTGGTGACCACGCGTGTGGAGATGCCCTCGTCGGCGAGGAGTTCGGCGACGGCGCGGCTGCCGTAGGGGTCGGCGGAGCGCGGGTCGAGGCGGCCGTGCTGGGCGCCCGAGCGGACCGTGGCGATCACGACGGCGGTCCCCAGCAGGATCACCAGGGCGAGTACGACTCCCCGCGCGCGGGTCCACGTCTGGCGGGCGGTGGGCGAGGCCGAGGTGGACGTGAGGGTAGCCTCGGTCATGAGGCGGCCCCCTGGCGGGTGTTGAGGGCCGTGGTCTGGGCGCTGCTCGTGAGTTCGGGTTTGGTGCGTTCCAGGTCGCGGTCGAGCTCGGTGAGGCGGTGGTACGCGCGCGGGTCCGCCGTTCGGCCGCCGTATGTGACGTCGTCGAAGTCCCGTGCCGCGGTGCGCAGTCGGTCCGTGTGGGAGGGCAGGGTGCGGCTCGCTTCCGCGGCCGCCTCGTCCGCTGTGCGGCCCGGGCGGGGGTCGAGCAGGGCGCGCTCCTCCAGGGAGCGGACGATGGCGCGCATGCGTTCCTGGACGGCCTGGTTCCAGTGGCCCTGGGCGGCGTGCGCCTCGGCAGCGGCCCGGTGTTCGGCGGCGCTTCTGGGGCGTTCGTCGAAGAGCGCGGCGGACGATGTGGGGGTGCGGCGGGGGGCGCCCAGGCGCCACCACAGGGCGGCGACGACGGCGACCACGGCCAGCAGGATGACGACCAGTCCGAGCGCTCCGCCGGGGGTTGCGGTGGAGGCGGCGCTGAACAGCTTGTCGACCCAGTCCCAGAAGGCGTTCAGGGCGCGCTGGACCAGGCTGGGGTCGTTCTCGTGGTACATCCGCTTCGACAGCTCGCGCTTGGCCGCCTCGCGCGCGGGGTCGCGCGGCGTCGTCACCGGTGGCGCGTCGCCGCGCGGCAGCGCGAGGACCGCTGTGGCGCCGGTAGAGGGCAGTGCGAGCAGCCCCGTGGCGCCGGTACGCGGCAGTGCCAGTACTGCCGTGAGAACTCCCCCCGCCAAACTCACGGCATCAGCTCCCCGGAGTGGTGCCGGGAGTGTCGGAGCCGTAGTCCTGGAGACCGGCGGCGCGAGCCAGGTCGAGGTCGAGGGCCTCGCGGCGGATGCGCTGGTCGATGTACAGGAGCACGGTGACGCCCGCGGCGATCGGGAAGGTGAGCATGGATCCGATCACCGAGCCGACGCCGCTGACGATGAGGAACGTCCAGCCGGGGTTGCCGCCGGCGCTGTCGAGGAAGCCGGTGACACCGTCGCCGCTCAGGGCGGCGGCCAGGAAGGCGAAGGGGATCCCGACGATCGACGCCACGATGTTGGCGATGATCGTGGCGAGCAACTGGATGCCGAAGACCCGCCACCAGGAGCCACGCACGAGTTTCGCGGAGCGGCTCATCGACTTCACGATGCCCTGCTTCTCCAGCATCAGGGCTGGAGAGGCGAGCGAGAAGCGGATCATCAGCCAGAGGGCGACGACGCCCGCGCCGAGCCCGCCGATGACGGCGAGGGTGACGCCCGCGTCGCCGGCGCCCGCCAGCGCGGCGAGTACGCCCGGCAGCATGCCGACGGCGACGACGGCGAGGGCGACGAGCGGCAGCAGGAACGTCAGGCCGAACAGCTTCGGCAGCTGAGGACGGGCATCCCGCCAGGCCTCCGCCGTGGTCACCGGCTTGCCGAGGACCGCGCGGCTGGTCACGCTCGTGAGCAGAGCGGTAGCGACGATGGTGCCGAGCAGGGTGACGAGCAGGACGGCCCCGGAGTTCAGGGAGGCGTCGCCCAGGGCGCGGCTCAGCTCGCCGACGGTGGCGCTCGGGTCGTTGAGGGTGTCCGTGCTGGTGCTGTCGTCCAGGACGAAGCCCTGGAGCAGGATGATCGCGATCTCCGTGACGACCGCGACGGTCAGCGAGATGCCGAGGACGGTGCGCCAGTGGGCGCGCATCGTGGAGACGGCGCCGTCGAGGATCTCGCCGACGCCGAGCGGGCGCAGCGGGATGACGCCGGGTTTGGCGGCGGGTGGCGGGCCGCCCCAGTTGCCTCCCCAGCCGCTGGGGCCGCCGGGGCCTGCGGGGCCGCCGTATCCGCGGCCGGGGCCTCCCCAGCCGCCGTAGCCGCCTCCCTGGCCGGCCGGGCCGCCGGGGTGCTGACCGCCCCAGCCCGGGCCGGGCGGAGGTGGTGGCGGGGCCTGGCCGGGGCCCTGCGGGCTGGGAGCGGACCACTGGCCGGGCGGGGGCTGCTCCTTGGACCACTTCGAGGGCGGCTGCGGCTGGTCCGTGCCGCCCTGGTCCGAGGGCTGCTCCGTGGGCTGCGCGGCGCCGGAGGATTCAGGCTCCTGCCCGTCGGAGTGGGCAGATCCGGGCGAGGCCCAGCCCGGAGTGTCTTTCATCGTCGCTCCTTCACGGTGCCCGTCCGCGGTCGCGGCGGCAGGTTGGCAGCCATCGTGCCACGGTGTGCCCGGCAAGGGACCGGGCGCTGTATGGGCTGCGCACCTTCAATTGTCCGCCGGGTACGGGGCAGACTGTGCGGATGGCTGATCAGTACGCGCAATCCCGCGAGGACAGCAGGCCGGCGGAGATACCCACGATCCGCTGGGACGAGCCCCCAGAAGGGCCCGTACTGGTCCTTCTCGACCAGAGGAGGCTGCCCGCCGAAGAAGTCGAGCTGGTGTGCACGGACGCTCCCGCCCTGGTCGAGGCGATCCGTACGCTCGCCGTGCGCGGGGCGCCGGTGCTCGGCGTCGCCGGGGCGTACGGGGTCGCGCTCGCCGCCGCTCGCGGCTTCGACGTGGAGGACGCCGCCCGCGCGCTGGCCGGTGCCCGGCCGACCGCGGTGAACCTGGCCGTCGGTGTACGGAGGGCGCAGGAGGCGTACCGGGCCGCGCTGTCCGGCGGGGGTGATCAGGAGCAGGCCGCCGGGGCGGCGCTGGCCGCGGCTCGGGCTCTGCACCGGGAGGACGCCGAGGCCGGCGCGCGGATGGCTCGGCACGGGCTGGCGCTGCTCGACGAGCTGCTGCCGGGCGGCGGGCACCGGGTGCTGACGCACTGCAACACCGGGGCGCTGGTGTCGGGCGGGGAGGGCACGGCGTTCGCGGTCGCGCTCGCGGCGCATCGGGCGGGGCAGCTGCGGCGGCTGTGGGTGGACGAAACGCGGCCGTTGCTGCAGGGTGCTCGCCTGACGGCTTACGAGGCGGCGCGCAACGGGATGGCGTACACCTTGCTCACGGACAGCGCGGCGGGATCTCTGTTCGCGGCGGGGGAGGTGGACGCGGTGCTGATCGGGGCCGACCGGATCGCGGCCGACGGTTCGGTGGCGAACAAGGTGGGGAGCTATCCGCTCGCGGTGCTGGCCAGGTACCACCATGTGCCGTTCATCGTGGTGGCGCCGGTGACGACGGTCGACCTGGACACCCCGGACGGGGCGTCCATCGAGGTCGAGCAGCGCCCGGGTCATGAAGTGACCGAGATCACAGCACCGCAGGTGCCAGTGGCGGGAGCGGAAGCGGGAGGCGGTATACCTGTGGCACCCCTGGGGACCCAGGCGTACAACCCGGCGTTCGATGTGACGCCGCCGGAGTTGATCACGGCGATCGTCACCGAAGAGGGCGTTGTGTCGCCCGTGACGGCTGAGGCGCTCGCCGAGCTGTGTGACTTGTCACGCCAGGTAACGATTTAGTTAATGGGATGATGTCGTTTATGAAGGGACGAGTCCTTGTCGTCGATGACGACACCGCACTGGCCGAGATGCTCGGCATCGTGCTGCGTGGTGAAGGTTTTGAGCCGTCTTTCGTAGCCGACGGCGACAAGGCGCTGGCCGCTTTCCGTGAGACGAAGCCCGATCTGGTGCTCCTGGACCTGATGCTGCCCGGCCGGGACGGCATCGAGGTGTGCCGCCTGATCAGGGCGGAGTCCGGGGTGCCGATCGTGATGCTCACGGCGAAGAGCGACACCGTCGATGTCGTGGTCGGCCTCGAGTCGGGTGCCGACGACTACATCGTGAAGCCGTTCAAGCCAAAGGAGCTGGTGGCGCGGATCAGGGCGAGGCTGCGGAGGTCCGAGGAGCCGGCGCCCGAGCAGCTCGCCATCGGTGATCTGGTCATCGACGTGGCCGGTCACTCTGTGAAGCGGGACGGGCAGTCGATCGCGCTGACGCCGCTGGAGTTCGACCTGCTGGTCGCGCTGGCCCGTAAGCCGTGGCAGGTGTTCACGCGCGAGGTCCTGCTGGAGCAGGTGTGGGGCTACCGCCACGCGGCCGACACCCGATTGGTCAACGTCCATGTGCAGCGACTGCGCTCCAAGGTCGAGAAGGACCCGGAGCGGCCGGAGATCGTGGTGACCGTCCGTGGTGTCGGCTACAAGGCCGGACCGAGCTGACATGTCCCGGGACAGTGCCGCTTCGGCGCCCGGTGAGCCGGGGGTCCGTTCGGGGCGGCCTGTCGGCCGGAAGGTGACGGGCTCCCGCTGGGGGCGGTTCATGGAGGGCGGGCTGCTGCAGGGCGGAGTCCAGGGCAGCCCGGTCCTCCGGCTGGTCATGCGCTGGGTGCGCCGCCCGCTGCTGCCCGTGATGCGGCTGTGGCGGCGCAACATCCAGCTCAAGATCGTCGTCACCACGCTGCTGATGTCGCTCGGAGTCGTGCTGCTGCTCGGCTTCGTGGTGATCGGACAGGTGCGCAACGGGCTGCTGGACGCCAAGGTGAAGGCGTCGCAGAGCCAGGCCGTGGGCGGGTTCGCGGTCGCGGGCCAGAAGGCAGACAGCGCGGCGAGCGCGAGCGGCACCGACGACAACTCGGGCTCCGACGGCACCCCCGTGCAGAACGTCAGCAACTGGATGAGCGACCTCGTGGAGTCGCTCTCCAGCGGCGGCCAGGGCGCCTTCGACGTCGTGACGCTCAGCACCACCGCCGCGGACAACGAGAACCGGGGCCTCGGGGCGCGCGCCTCGGGGTTCGTCGAACCGACCGTCAGCGTGCCGGAGGACCTGCGCAAGCGCGTCGACGCCGGCACGGGCGTGGCCCAGAGCTACACACGCATCATCTACAGCGACCACCGTGAGACCCAGCCGGCGCTGATCATCGGCAAGCAGGTCAACGACCCCAACGGGGACCCGTACCAGCTCTACTACCTCTTCCCGCTGACGCAGGAGGAGAAGTCACTGAGCCTGGTCAAGGGGACGCTGGCCACGGCCGGACTGTTCGTCGTGGTGCTCCTCGGGGCCATCGCGTGGCTCGTGGTGCGCCAGGTCGTCACTCCGGTGCGGATGGCGGCGGGGATCGCCGAGCGGCTGTCCGCCGGGCGTCTGCAGGAACGTATGAAGGTCACCGGCGAGGACGACATCGCCCGGCTCGGTGAGGCCTTCAACAAGATGGCGCAGAACCTGCAGCTGAAGATCCAGCAGCTGGAGGACCTGTCGCGGATGCAGCGACGGTTCGTCTCCGACGTGTCGCACGAACTGCGTACGCCGCTGACGACCGTCCGGATGGCGGCGGACGTCATCCACGACGCACGCGTGGACTTCGACCCGGTGACCGCGCGGTCGGCCGAGCTGCTCGCCGACCAGCTGGACCGGTTCGAGTCGCTGCTCGCGGACCTGCTGGAGATCAGCCGGTTCGACGCGGGAGCGGCGGCGCTGGAGGCCGAGCCGATAGACCTGCGCGAGGTCGTACGGAAGGTCGTCAGCGGGGCCGAGCCGCTCGCCGAGCGCAAGGGCACGCACATACGCGTCGTCGGCGACCAGCAGCCGGTGGTCGCCGAGGCCGATGCCCGGCGGGTGGAGCGGGTGCTGCGCAATCTCGTCGTCAACGCGGTGGAGCACGGCGACGGCAAGGACGTGGTGGTCAAGCTCGCCTCGGCGGGCGGAGCGGTCGCGATCGCGGTGCGCGACTACGGCGTGGGGCTCAAGCCCGGCGAGGCGACCCGGGTGTTCAGCCGCTTCTGGCGGGCCGACCCGGCACGCGCGCGTACCACCGGTGGAACGGGCCTGGGACTGTCCATCGCTCTGGAGGACGCGCGGTTGCACGGCGGCTGGCTGCAGGCGTGGGGTGAGCCGGGCGGCGGTTCGCAGTTCCGGCTGACGCTGCCGCGGACGGCGGACGAGCCGCTGCGCGGGTCACCGATACCCCTGGAGCCCAAGGACTCCCGGCGTAATCGTGGACTTCATGACGCCGGTCTGCCGCTCGGCGGCAGCGGCAAGCTCGCCACCGTGCCGATGCAGCAGCCGGCGGGCGGGAATGTCCCGCCGGTGCCGCCCCGCGCGCCGATGACGCCGCGGCAGGCCGGGGGGTCGCCCACGGCCGGTCCGACGGCGCTGCCGGGCAACGGCGCACGCGTGGTGCCACGGCCGGCCGGGGCCACGCGACGCCCGGACGACCTGCCGGCCGGAGCCGGGGAGCCGACGGTCGAGGAGCACGGGCCCGACGGCGGGCAGCCGACGGAGCTCGGACAAGGGGAGGCATTTCGTGGGCGCTGACCGTGGGAGGCGCGGCGGTCGTCCGGTGCGGGTGGGGGTGTACGTCGGCTGTGGCGCGCTGCTGCTGGCGGGGTGCGCCTCGATGCCCGACAGCGGGGGCCTGAGCGGCGTCGAGTCGACGCCGCGGCAGGACGCGCAGGTCCGGGTCTTCGCGAAGTCGCCGAGCAAGGACGCCTCGCCGGCGGAGATCGTGCAGGGCTTTCTGGAGGCTCTGACCAGCGACGACCCGCAGTATGAGACGGCGCGCGAGTACCTGACGTCGAGCGCCTCGCAGGCGTGGGATCCGTACCGGTCCACGACCGTGCTCGCGGAAGGGCCGAACGCCGAGGCGGTGCATTCGGGGACCAGCGAGGGAACCGCCGAAATCCTGTACCGGTTGAGCGGCAGCAAGGTCGCCACGGTGGACACGCAGCACGCGTACGCGCCGGACTCCGGCTCGTACAGCAGGACGGTGCATCTCACACGGCAGAAGACCACCAAGGAGTGGCGCATCGACGGGCTGCCCCAGGGCGTCGTGATGGGCCGGACCGACTTCCAGCGCAACTACAAGTCGGTCAATAAGTACTACTTCGCTTCGAACGTGTCGTCCGAGACGGGCGGCCAGCTGGAGACCGTCGCCGACCCGGTCTATGTGCGCAAGCAGGTGGACCCGATGACGCAGATGGTCCGCGCGCTCCTGAAGGGCCCCACGCGCTGGCTGGACCGGGTCGTCGGATCGAGCTTTCCCACGGGCACGGAGCTGAAGAAGGGCGTCAAGTCGCTGTCGCCCGACGACCGCAACATGGTCACTGTGCCGTTGAACCAGAAGGCCGACCACGTCGGACAGGGGCAGTGCTCCAAGATGGCGGCCCAACTCCTGTTCACGTTCAAGGATCTGACGCCCACCGGCGTGGACGAGGTGGAGCTGCAGAAGTCGGACGGTTCGCAGCTGTGCGTGCTCACCGAGGACCAGGCCGACGGCATCGCCTCGCACGGCACGGCGCACCATCCCGACTACCAGTACTTCATCGACGGCAAGCAGCGGCTCGTGCGAATGCCCAGCAGCGGCAGCGACAAGCAGCCCGAGCCGGTGCCCGGCGCGCTGGGCGAGGGCGACAAGAAGCTGCGGGCGGCCGCGGTGTCGCGGGACGAGAGCAGCGCGGCCGGGGTGTCGACCGACGGGACGTCGCTGTACGTCGGTTCGCTGGTGTCGGGCGGATCGCTCGGCGAAGCCGTGCTGCACAGCCAGGGCAAGACGGCGGATGACCGGCTGACCACGCCCAGCTGGGACGGGCAGGGCGACCTGTGGGTGGCCGACCGCGACCCGAAGAACCCCCGGCTGCTTCTGCTGCAGAAGGGCGCGGGCAGTCCGCTGGTGGTCGAGACCCCGAGTCTTGACGGGCGCATCAAGGCGGTACGAGTGGCTGCCGACGGGGTGCGGATCGCGCTGATCGTCGAGAAGGACGGCAAGAGCTCGCTGCAGATCGGGCGCATCGAGCGGGGGACCAAGTCCGGTGAACCGCCGACTGTCTCGATCCTCGAACTGCGCTCCGTGGCACCCCAGCTGGAGGAGGTCACGGCCATGTCGTGGGCCGGGGACAGCCGGCTCGTGGTGATCGGGCGGGAGCAGGGCGGCGTGCAGCAGATGCGGTACGTCCAGGTCGACGGCTCCACTCCAGTGGGCACCGCCCCCTCCGCACTGACGGGCGTCAAGGAGATCGCCGCGTCCGAGGACGAGCGGCTGCCATTGGTGGCCCACTCGCAGGAGGACGGGATCGTACGGCTGTCGTCCGGGGAGCAGTGGCAGAAGGTGGTGAAGGACGGGACAGCGCCGGTTTATCCGGGGTAGTCCCGCTAGCGGGTGACGGGGCAGTCCCACTCGCGACGGGGTGGTCCCCTCGCGGGTGACGGCTGTCTGGTTATCCACAGGGCGTTGTCCACAGGGGTGGCCGGTACGCCCGTGCGTTGGCACAGTGGTGGTCATGCGGGGGTGGTGGCAGGACCTCACCGATCTGGTGCTGCCGGCCGAGTGCGGAGGCTGCGGGAGGCCTCGCACGGTGCTCTGCCCTGAGTGCCGTGCCGCCCTGAGTGGGGCCGTATCGAGCCGGGTGCGACCGGTACCGGAGCCGGCGGGGCTGCCGGTGGTGCACGCGGCGGCCCCTTACGAGGACGAGGTGCGGGCCGCGCTCCTCGCCCACAAGGAGAGGGGTGCGCTGGCGCTCGCTGCGCCGCTCGGAGTGGCTCTGGCAGGAGCCGTGCGGGCGGGGCTGGGGCATACGCGACGACCTGTGTCGGCCGCGCGGCACCTGGCTCCCGAGGGCCGGCTGGGGCTCGGGAAGGGGCAACTGTGGGGTGTGCGTGGAGGCGGGAGCGAGGGAGAAGGCGGTCTTCCGGGGTCGGAGGAGGATCCTCCGGGCACCGGAGGATGGCTTGTGGAGGCTGAAGAGGGCCCTCTGACGACCGAAGGCCCGCTCTCGGAGGGTGGTGGTGGCCGACCCGGGCTTCGGGGCGAACGGCCGGGGATCTGTGACGGGCGGCCGTCGCCGGCAAACCGCTTCCGAGCGGGGCCGCGGGATGTCGGCGGCGCGGGTCCAGGGCCCGTACTGCTCGTTCCCGTGCCGTCGTCGCGGCGCGCGGTGCGGGCGCGGGGACACGATCCGGCGCGCCGGATCGCGCTCGCGGCGGCGGGTGAGCTGCGGCGTACAGGGACGCCGGCCCGGGTGCTGTGCGTGCTGCGGCAGCGGCGTCCCGTGGCCGACCAGTCGGGGCTCAACTCCCGGCAGCGGCTGGAGAATCTCGCGGGCGCCCTGGAGGTCGTCACCGGCGGTGCGCGGCTGCTCGCGGAGGGCGGGCGGGTCGTCCTCGTGGACGACCTGATGACGACGGGCGCCTCGTTGACGGAGGCGTCGCGGGCCGTACGGGCATCCGTTGAGGTGACGGAGGCGGCGGATGAGGGGAAGGAGAGGACGGACCTGACAGAAGTGTTTGCGCGAATGGCGGGTAGGGGTGCAGTCCAGGACACCGGCCGCGACACCATCTGCGCGGCCGTGGTCGCAGCGCCGCCAGATGCCTTCGAAATAAACCGGAACTGACTGAGTACTTGCATCGTCGCAGGTAATAAGAGGGTCAATTCACCTGAACGGAGGTACGCCGCAGTAGAGGGTGACGACATCCGTCCGGGCGAGATATGTTCGGTTGTGAGGCAATGGCGCAGGCCGGACCTCGCGTATCCGAATGCCGTGCCGCTGGGTTTTCTGAATCACCCGTGTCGGCTGGGGTGGAGATCTTGCCCTTGGGGGAGGAGGAGGTGAAAGTCACCAAGTCCGAGGTTCCGGGACTCACCGGAGCCAGGTGCAAAAGGGAGATGCTCCGCCAGTGGAGCGGAGCTATCCGGGAACGGAGTTCTGCGTGGACATCGTCGTCAAGGGCCGCAAGACCGAGGTGCCCGAGCGGTTCCGCAAGCACGTGGCCGAGAAGCTGAAGCTGGAGAAGATCCAGAAGCTCGACGGCAAGGTGATCAGCCTCGACGTCGAGGTGTCCAAGGAGCCCAACCCCCGACAGGCCGACCGTAGCGACCGAGTGGAGATCACGCTTCACTCCCGCGGTCCGGTGATCCGGGCGGAGGCAGCGGCAAGCGACCCCTATGCAGCACTCGACCTGGCCGCGGACAAGCTCGAGGCCCGGCTGCGCAAGCAGCACGACAAGCGCTACACCCGCCGTGGCAACGGCAGGATCTCGGCCGCCGAGGTCGCCGACCACGTCCCGGGTGCCGCGACGCTGAACGGCAACGGCAGCGTCGTCCACGACGAGGAGCCGGAGGGCGTGCCGACCAAGAAGATCGGCTCCCTCGAGATCACGGGTGAAGGCCCCTGCGTCGTCCGCGAGAAGACTCACGTGGCCGATCCCATGACGCTCGACCAGGCGCTCTACGAGATGGAGCTGGTCGGGCACGACTTCTATCTGTTCGTCGACTCCGAGTCGAAGGAACCGAGTGTCGTCTACCGGCGGCATGCCTACGACTACGGAGTCATCCACCTCAGCACGGACCCGATGATCGCCCAGGCCGGAGCGGATGCGCCGGGCGGTGCGCTCGGCGGCTGACCCTCCCTGGTGACGGCTGAGCCGGTGCCCCTGAAGGGCGTGTGCGCCCCCAGGGGCACCGGTGTGCGACCACTTGGCGCCCCGCTCTGTCACCGCACTGTCGTCCGGGCATGAAATCATGGCCGCACCGGCCCCAACCGGTGGGCCGTTGCCTTGGGTTGGCGATGGCACAGGAACACAGGCCACGGCCTTCAGGGGGAGGAACGATGGCGGACAGCTTCGGACCGATGCGTGACGAGGATGCCGACGACGGCGTCGTCGGCATGGGCCCGGACGCGGGCCCTGCCCGCAAGGAGCCCATCCGGGTCCTTGTCGTGGACGACCACGCCCTCTTCCGCCGCGGTCTGGAGATCGTGCTCGCGGCCGA
Source organism: Streptomyces sp. NPDC058246 (assembly GCF_042881985.1). NCBI lineage: Bacteria > Bacillati > Actinomycetota > Actinomycetes > Kitasatosporales > Streptomycetaceae > Streptomyces > Streptomyces sp. NPDC058246. The sequence continues at coordinate 14,362 of NZ_JBHVWZ010000057.1, forward strand.
GGAGGACATCCAGGTCGTCGGCGAGGCGGGTGACGGGGCGGAGGCGGTCGACAAGGCGGCCGACCTGCTGCCCGACATCGTGCTGATGGACGTACGCATGCCGAAGCGCGGTGGTATCGAGGCGTGCACCTCCATCAAGGAGGTGGCCCCGAGCGCGAAGATCATCATGCTGACGATCAGCGACGAGGAGGCCGACCTCTACGACGCGATCAAGGCGGGCGCGACGGGTTATCTCCTCAAGGAGATCTCCACGGACGAGGTGGCCACGGCCATTCGCGCGGTCGCCGACGGGCAGTCGCAGATCAGCCCCTCGATGGCGTCGAAACTCCTCACCGAGTTCAAGTCGATGATCCAGCGGACCGACGAGCGCCGACTGGTGCCCGCGCCGCGGCTCACCGATCGCGAGCTGGAGGTGCTCAAGCTCGTCGCCACGGGGATGAACAACCGGGACATCGCCAAAGAGTTGTTCATCTCCGAGAACACGGTGAAGAACCACGTGCGCAACATCCTGGAGAAGCTGCAGCTGCACTCCAGGATGGAGGCCGTGGTGTACGCGATGCGGGAGAAGATCCTCGAAATTCGCTAGCCGTCGGCCGTCAGCCGTCAGCCGTCAGCCGTCAGCCGTCAACTCTCAGCTCAACTCTCAGCCGTCAGCGTCAGGCCGGCTTGGCTTGTGGCTACGCGAGCGTGCGGGACAGCTCCCTTGTCAGGGGGTCGCGCAGTTCCGGAGCGTCCACTCTTTCCACTCGTACGTCCGTGCAGTCCACCCAGCTCGCGGCCTCCACCAGGGCCTGGGCCACGGCCGGGACCGCCTTGGGGCCGTCCAGAGTGACCTGCTTGACGACCAGGGTGCGACCCTCGCGAGCGGGGTCCACGCGGCCGACGAGGTGGCCGCCGGCGAGGACCGGCATCGCGAAATAGCCGTAGATCCGCTTCGGCTTGGGCGTGTACGCCTCCAGGCGGTGGGTGAAGCCGAAGATCCGCTCCGTGCGCGCCCGTTCCCAGATGAGCGAGTCGAACGGGGACAGCAGTGTCGTGCGGTGGCGGCCGCGCGGGGCCGTCTCCAGGGCCGCCGGGTCCGCCCACCCGTCTCCCGTCACCGCCCTTCCAGTGAGGCGCTTCGCGTCGCCTCTCCCCTGTGCCGGCTTGCCCCAGCCCGCCACCGTCACCGGGACCAGGCCGGAGTCCGCGATCACCGCGTCGACCTGCTCGACCTTGAGGCGGTGGTAGTCGGCGATGTCCGCGCGGGTTCCGACGCCGAGGGACTGGCCTGCGAGGCGGACGAGGCGACGCACGCACTCCAGGTCGTCCAACTCGTCGTGGAGGAGTGCCTCGGGGATGGCGCGCTCGGCCAGGTCGTACACCCGCTTCCAGCCGCGGCGCTTCGTGCACACCACCTCGCCGTACATCAGCGCGCGCTCCACGGCGACCTTGGTGCCCGACCAGTCCCACCACTCGCTGGTCTTCTTGGCACCGCCCAACTCCGTGGCCGTGAGGGGGCCTTCGGTGCGGAGCTGCTTGATGACCTGGTCATAGGTGCCGTCCGGCAGGGCGTGGTTCCAGTGCGGGCGGGATCGGTAGGCGCGGCGGCGGAAGGCGAAGTGGGGCCACTCCTCCACGGGGAGGATGCAGGCCGCGTGGGACCAGTACTCGAAGGCGTGGGGTGCGCCGTCCTGGCCCGGGGTCCAGTAGGCGTCGTCGACCGTTTTGCGGCCTACGGCGCCGAGGCGGGCGTACGGGATGAGTTCGTGGGAGCGGGCGAGGACGGAGATGGTGTCGAGTTGGACCGCGCCGAGGTGTCGCAGGACTCCGCGGACGCCGGACCTGCGGTCGACGGCGCCCAGGAAGCCCTGGGCCCGCAGGGCGATGCGGCGGGCTTCGTCGCTGGAGAGTTCGGTGGTGGGACGCGGGAGACTCGTCATGCCCACACGGTAGGCGGTGCCACTGACAACGGGTCTCGAGCCGGATGAACGTCCGCCCCATGGTCGCCCGGCGCTTGAGTTGTCTTCGGGGCGGGGGCGGGGGCGCGAGGCCGGCGCCTGTGGGGAGCCGCTCTGTTTGGGAGGGGCGCCCCCAGCGGCACGCATGACCGCAGCCGCGTACGGCTACGCATGACCACGGCCGCGTACGGCTACGACCGCGCCGGCAAATACGGTGCCGTCGACGGGAGGCCCAGGTCCGAGGGGAGCAGGGAGCCGATCCAGGAGTCTCGGCGGACGCCCTTGTTGTTGATGGCGGAGCGGAGAGTGCCTTCGAGGATGAAGCCGGCGCGTTCGGCGACGGCGCGGGAGCCGGCGTTGCCGACCTCGGCGCGCCACTCGACGCGGTCTACGGACAGGTCGGTGAAGGCCCAGCGGGAGGCGGCGACGGTGGCCTCGGTGATGTAGCCGTTGCCGCGGTGCTCCTTGGTCGCCCAGAAGCCGACCTCGCCGACCCCGAGGCAGCGCATGGTGATGCCGAGCATGCCCACCAGCTCTCCGGAGGGGAGGAAGACGCCGAAGGTGAACGCGGAGCCGTCCGTCCAGCCGTCGGGCACCATCTCATGAGTGAAACCCGCCGCGTGTTCGCGCAGATAGGGCGACGGGATGGTGGTCCAGCGCTGGATGTCGGGGTCCTGGGCGGCCTCGTACACGGCGTCGGTGTCGTCGGGCCCCACGGGGCGCAGGACGAGACGGTCGGTGGTCAGGATGACGGGGTCCATCGGCCGATTCTGCTCGGGCAACCGGAAGGACGCCATTCCTTAGCGGTGAGTGAGACTCCCGTTACTTTTCGCAGTGGGAACGCGGCACCTTCGGCGTTCCCTGTCCGTTGTCCTAGTGGCTGTCACGGGCAGACCTCCCGGCGCGGTGTGGTCCTCGCTTACGATGGCCGTTGCTCAAGCTGCTATTGAACTGCCATTGAAACCGACCGTCCCAGGCCCGACCGGCAAGGAGACAAACCCCCGTGTCCGTCCTCTCGAAGATCATGCGTGCAGGCGAAGGCAAGATCCTGCGCAAGCTGCACCGCATCGCGGACCAGGTCAACTCCATCGAAGAGGACTTCGTCGACCTCTCCGACGCCGAGCTGCGGGCCCTCACCGATGAGTACAAGCAGCGGTACGCCGACGGCGAAAGCCTCGACGACCTGCTGCCCGAAGCGTTCGCGACCGTGCGTGAGGCGGCCAAGCGCGTCCTTGGCCAGCGCCACTACGACGTGCAGATGATGGGTGGCGCCGCGCTCCACCTCGGCTATGTCGCGGAGATGAAGACCGGTGAGGGCAAGACGCTCGTCGGCACCCTGCCCGCATATCTGAACGCCCTCTCCGGAGACGGCGTTCACCTCATCACGGTCAACGACTACCTGGCCGAGCGCGACTCCGAGATGATGGGCCGCGTCCACAAGTTCCTGGGCCTGAGCGTCGGCTGCATCCTCGCCAACATGACGCCGGCCCAGCGCCGCGAGCAGTACGCGTGCGACATCACGTACGGCACGAACAACGAGTTCGGCTTCGACTACCTGCGCGACAACATGGCGTGGTCGCAGGACGAACTGGTGCAGCGCGGCCACAACTTCGCGATCGTCGACGAGGTCGACTCCATCCTCGTCGACGAGGCCCGTACGCCGCTCATCATCTCCGGCCCGGCCGACCAGGCCACCAAGTGGTACGGCGACTTCGCCAAGCTGGTCACCCGCCTGAAGAAGGGCGAGGCCGGCAACCCCCTCAAGGGCATCGAGGAGACCGGGGACTACGAGGTCGACGAGAAGAAGCGCACCGTCGCCATTCACGAGTCCGGCGTCTCCAAGGTCGAGGACTGGCTGGGCATCGACAACCTCTACGAGTCGGTGAACACCCCCCTCGTCGGGTATCTGAACAACGCCATCAAGGCCAAGGAACTCTTCAAGAAGGACAAGGACTACGTCGTCATCGACGGCGAAGTCATGATCGTCGACGAGCACACCGGCCGTATCCTCGCCGGCCGCCGCTACAACGAGGGCATGCACCAGGCGATCGAGGCGAAGGAAGGGGTGGACATCAAGGACGAGAACCAGACGCTCGCCACGATCACCCTGCAGAACTTCTTCCGCCTCTACGGCAAGCTCTCCGGCATGACCGGTACGGCCATGACCGAGGCCGCCGAGTTCCACCAGATCTACAAGCTCGGCGTCGTCCCGATCCCGACGAACAAGCCGATGGTCCGGTTGGACCAGTCGGACCTGATCTACCGCACCGAGGTCGCCAAGTTCGACGCGGTCGTCGACGACATCGCCGAGAAGCACGAGAAGGGCCAGCCGATCCTCGTCGGTACGACGTCGGTCGAGAAGTCTGAATACCTCTCGCAGCAGCTCTCCAAGCGCGGCATCCAGCACGAAGTGCTGAACGCCAAGCAGCACGACCGTGAGGCGACGATCGTCGCCCAGGCCGGCCGCAAGGGCGCTGTCACCGTCGCCACGAACATGGCCGGCCGTGGTACGGACATCAAGCTCGGCGGCAACCCCGACGACCTCGCCGAGGCCGAGCTGCGCCAGCGCGGCCTCGACCCCGAGGAGCACATCGAGGAGTGGGCCGCCGCGCTGCCCGCCGCCCTGGAGCGGGCCGAAAAGGCCGTGAAGACGGAGTTCGAGGAAGTCAAGGAGCTTGGCGGGCTGTACGTCCTTGGCACCGAGCGCCACGAGTCCCGTCGTATCGACAACCAGCTGCGCGGTCGCTCCGGCCGTCAGGGCGACCCGGGCGAGTCCCGTTTCTACCTGTCGCTGGGCGACGACCTGATGCGCCTGTTCAAGGCCCAGATGGTCGAGCGCGTGATGTCGATGGCGAACGTCCCCGACGACGTGCCGATCGAGAACAAGATGGTCACGCGCGCGATCGCGTCCGCGCAGTCGCAGGTCGAGCAGCAGAACTTCGAGACCCGTAAGAACGTTCTGAAGTACGACGAGGTCCTCAACCGGCAGCGCGAGGTCATCTACGGCGAGCGTCGCCGCGTCTTGGAGGGCGAGGACCTGCAGGAGCAGATCCAGCACTTCATGGACGACACGATCGACGCGTACATCGGGGCTGAGACCGCTGAGGGCTTCGCCGAGGAGTGGGACCTGGACCGGCTGTGGAGCGCCTTCAGGCAGCTCTACCCGGTGAAGGTCACCGTCGATGAGCTGGAGGAGGCGGCCGGTGACCGTGCCGGTCTGACCGCCGAGTTCATCTCCGAGTCCATCAAGGACGACATCCACGACCAGTACGCGGCGCGCGAGGAGCAGCTCGGCTCCGAGATCATGCGGGAGCTGGAGCGCCGGGTCGTGCTGTCGGTCCTGGACCGCAAGTGGCGCGAGCACCTCTACGAGATGGACTACCTCCAGGAGGGCATCGGCCTGCGCGCCATGGCGCAGAAGGACCCTCTGGTCGAGTACCAGCGCGAGGGCTTCGACATGTTCTCGGCCATGATGGACGGCATCAAGGAGGAGTCCGTCGGCTATCTGTTCAACCTGGAGGTCCAGGTCGAGCAGCAGGTCGAAGAGGTCCCGGTCGAGGATGCCGGGCCTTCGCTGGCCAAGGAGGACGTCGTCCCGGCGGGTGCCCGTCCGGAGATCCGCGCCAAGGGGCTCGACGCCCCGCAGCGGCCGGACCGGCTGCACTTCTCCGCGCCGAGCGTGGACGGCGAGGGTGGCATCGTCGAGGGCGACTTCACCAGCGACGACGAGCCCGTGCGCTCCGAGGCGGACGGCCTCACGCGCGCGGAGCGCCGCAAGCAGCAGAAGGGCGTGCGTCGCCGCAAGAAGTAGGCAGTGCCGTGACGGTGGCTGCGTGCGGGCGGTGACGCCGCCGCGCGGCGCGGGTCGCGGAGGTTGGTGAGGGCCGGGCACTTTCGGGTGCCCGGCCCTTGTGTTGTCCGAAGGACGGTGGCGGGTCGGTTCAGTCGTCGGCCGCGCGGGGCATGCGGGGACCGCCCAGCTCCACCGCCGTGCAGCGCCAGCGGAGGTCGGGGCCCTGCTCCAGGCGGAAGGCCATGGCGCGCAGCTGGTCGCCCGCGCCGATGCGGGCGAAGGCCTCGATCGCGCCGGGGCGCGCTACGTAGTAGCCGATGTCGCGGACGACCGGGCGGGTGCCGCGGGCGCGCAGGGGACCGCGTTCGGCGAGCCAGGCCAGTTCGTCGTAGGCGCGGCCCGCGGTGTGGCGCAGCATGCAGTGCACGGGGCGCTGACCGCTCAGTACGGCGAGCAGACGGTCGGCGAAGAGGTCTGTGGGGCGAGGTTGGGGTGCGGGTCCCGTGCGGGGGGCCTGGGACTGGATGGGGACGGCGAGGAGAGCGGCGCCGGCCTGCGACGCCGGGGGGCCGCTGTGGGGCATTGATGACGCGGTGGGTGGGCCGCTGTGGGGCGCCGGCGATGCGGCGGGTGGGCCGCTGTGGGCCGCCGGCGATGCGGTGGATGGACGGCTGCGGGGTGGCGTCGTCCGCGTGAGCGGGGCGGTTGGCGGGACCGGAGCGGTGGGTGACGCGCCCTCGCCAGGCGGCGTCGACGGGGGGCTGCCGCCCGGTGTACCGCGGGGAGCGCCCGCACCCGGCCCACGGGGCGGTGTGCTGCCCGGGTGGCGGGTGTCCCGGCGGCCGGGTGGGCGGGTGCCCGGGTGGCGCTTCGTCCTGGTCATCACCTTGTTCACGCGTCGTCCCCGTTCACTGGGGCCCGGTTGATACCGGGCGGTAACTTTCGTGTTGGGGATCTTGTACGAGGCCGGAGCGGGCCTCCGCAAGGACGCCGGACGCGCGCCGGACCGGCAGGAAGGTTCACCTATCAGAGTGACCGGGAGGCTCGGGAGCCCTGGCGGGAGCGGGGTGCACCGGGTGAATCCGCGGCCCACGGGTGACGCCCCGGAGGGTGCGGGCGGGGACTCGAAAGGGGACGCCCGCACGTATCCTGAAGGCCCTCCCGGGAGGCGCCGGAACGCCCTTCTCGGAGCCCTCCGACTACGAAAGCGGCCTGCCATGCGCGTCTACGTCCCCCTGACCCTCTCCGGTCTCGCCGAGGCGTACAAGACGGGGGAGCTCGAGGCGGGACCGTTCGTCGCGTACGCCGTCACGCCCGCGTTGCGCGAGTGGTACCTCTCCGACGACATCGAGGAACTCGAGTACGCGGCGCTGAACCGTGCCGCGCTGGCCTCGCTGCGGCTGCTCGCGGTCGACCCGGGGGCGGTGCGTCGGCGGGTCGTCGTCGCGGTGGATGTCCCGGACCGGGCCGCGGTCGCCGATCCCGACCGGGGGCTCGATCCCGCGGCGCTGGGCGAGGTGCGGGTCTCCGGGGCGGTGCCGCTGTCCAAGGCGGCCGCCGTGCACGTCGACTCGTCCGACGCCGAGGCGGATGTCGCCGCCGCGGCGGAGGCACTCGGTGCGGCGGATGTCGGGGACGACGACGCGCAGTTCGTCGTCGACGGGGCCGAGGACCATGAGCTGCTGTGGTTCGCGAGGCAGGAGATTCCCAACCTGGTGGGGTTGGGGGACTGACGCAGCAGGGGGCAGGGGGCAAGGCTCAGGGGTCATCGGGCTGATGCCGGCCGGGTCGTCGGACTGACGTCGGCTGGGTGTCGGACTGGCGTCGGCCGGGTTCTCGGACTGGCGTCGGCCCGGTCGTCGCCCCGGTGTCTCGGGGCCCCCGGCCCTGGTGGCACTGGCACCCCCGGTACCGCCGGCACTCCCGTCGCCCCATGCGCCCCCGGTTGCTTCCGGGCGACGGGGGGCGTTGTCAGTGGCGGCGGGTATTTTCTTGGTATGGGGACGAACGGAACCGCGCACATTGTGTGGGACTGGAACGGCACGCTGTTCCACGACAATGACGCGATCATCGGGGCGACGAACGCGGCCTTCGCCGAGCTGGGGCTGGAGCCGATCACGCTGGAGCGGTACAGGGCGTTGTACTGCGTACCGGTGCCGAAGTTCTACGAGCGGCTGATGGGGCGGCTGCCGACGGATGCCGAGTGGCAGATCATGGACGACACCTTCCACCGGTACTACACGGAGCACCGGATAGCGTGCGGGCTCACCGAGGGCGTGCCGGCGCTGCTCGCCGGCTGGGGGTCGGCGGGACGCAGCCAGTCGATCCTCAGCATGTACGTGCATGACGAACTGGTCCCGCTGGTGCGGGGGTTCGGGATCGAGCCGCACTTCGTACGGGTCGACGGGCGGACCGGGCCCTCCGGCGGCAGCAAGGCCGAGCACATGGTGCGGCATCTGGGTGCGCTCGCCGGCGTGGAGCCGTCCCGCGTGGTGGTGATCGGCGACGCGGCCGACGACGCGATCGCGGCTCGGCACGTGGGTGCGCAGTCCGTCCTCTACACCGGGGGTTCCCACGGCCGCGCCAGCCTGGAGGAGGTGGGCGTGGCGGTGGTGGACACCCTGGAGGAGGCGGTCGAGGAGGCCGAGAGGTTGGCGGCCTGACGCCGACATCGACGCCGACGCCGACATCGACGCCGACATCGACGCCGACCCGACCCGACCCTGACCGGGCGGGGACGGGAGTCGCCGTAGGGCAGGCCGGGCTGCGGCACCGGGCGTGGCGCGGCGTGCTCCTGGGTGGCGCGAGGGCAGGCGTCCCACTGGGGCGTGGCGACCGGGGGAATCCCACTTAGGCGTGGCGACCAGAGGACTCCCGGGTGGGTGGCGCGAGGGCAGCGTTCCACTTGGGCGTGGCGGCGGGGGACTCCCCGGTGGAGCGAGGGCAGCGGCCCACCGGGCGTGGCGACGGTGCGCTCCGTGCCATGGCAGCGGCGCAGCCGCCCCTTGGAGTGCCAGCGGCGGCGTGACCTGTCGTCGTAGCAGGCGCCCGGCGTTCCAAGGCGTGCAGCGGCGCGTGCAGCGGCGGCTGTGCTCCGGTGTCGGGTCGGGGCAGCCGCCGCTTGTGGTGGTAGTCAGGTCATCTCAGGTCGGGACGGATCAGGTCAGCGGGGCCTTTGCGCGCAGTACGGTGAGGAACTCGCGCATCCAGGCGGAGTGGTCCGGCCAGGCGCGGGACGAGACCAGCGTGCCGTCGACCACCGCTTCCGCGTCCTGGAAGGTCGCGCCTGCCGCCTGCATGTCGAGTTCCAGCGCGGGGTAAGCCGTGACGCGGCGGCCGCGCAGGGCGTCGACGGCGGCCGTCAGCAGGGGTCCGTGGCAGATCTGGGCCACCGGCTTGTCCGTGTCGAAGAAGGACTTGAGGATCTTGCGGAGTTCGGGGTCGTTGCGCAGGTACTCCGGGGCTCGGCCGCCGGGGACGACGAGGGCGACGTACTCGCCGGGGTCGACCTCCGAGAACGCGAGATCGGCGGGCCAGGTGTAGCCGGGCTTCTCCGTGTAGGTGTCGAAGCCCGGCTCGAAGTCGTGGACGACGAATTGGAGTTTCTTGCGGGCGGGGGCGGCGATGTGGACCTCGTAGCCCTCCTCGCGGAGGCGCTGGTAGGGGTACAGGACCTCCAGTGACTCCGCCGCGTCGCCGGTGATGATCAGGATCTTCGCAGTCATGTCTGTGCCGCTCCCCTCAGCCTTGCCCGAGCCTTGCGTCAGCTATGTCTCCATTGTGCTTCTGGGTCTCCATTCTGCTTCCGGCTGCGTCGGCCGTCCTGGTCAAGGTGCCTCGGGTGCGGGGCCTTGCCAAGGGGGCGCGGGCGCTCTTTCGGGCACCCGGCCGGGGCTGGGCCGTCGGGCACCCGAGTGGGGGCTGGGCTGTCGGGTACCCCGGGTCGGGGCTGGGCTCGGGGTGGGTTGCGCAGCCCGGCGCTGACGGGGTGCCGCTGCGCCCGCCCGTGCCGCTGCGCCCGCCCGTGCCGCTGCGCCCACCCGTGCCGCGCCGCGGCGCCCACCCGTGC
>NZ_JBHVWZ010000058.1:0-1276 GCF_042881985.1 Streptomyces sp. NPDC058246
GCTTTTAGTTGTTGTTTATGTGTGTGTCAAGTCCCGATTTGTCGGAGGGTGACGGGGGGTGGGGTGGCGGGGCTTACTTGTTGCACGGCCTGGTCCGGTAATTCGGAGGGGGTCGGGGTGAGGCGGGATGTGGTTGTGGTTCTGTCTTTCCTTTGCTGGTGTGCTGGTGGTTCTGGGTTTTTCGGTTCTGCCGGTGTGGTTTCTGTTCGGTTTCCGGGTTGGGGAGATTCCCCTTCTTGATTCTTGTTGGGAGAGCGTTATGTCGGTTCGTATGGGTGTTCAGGGTGAGGGTCGTTCGAAGCGTCGGTTCTTCGGTGCGGCGGTGGCTGTGGCGTCGGCTGCGGTGGTGGCTGGTGGTGTGGCGTTGCCGGCGGCTGCGTCGGCGGCTCCGATGCACAGTGTGTCGGTGGTGGGTCAGGCGCATGGGAAGAAGGGTCACGGGGGGCATCACGGCAACGGTCACGGGAAGGGCAGGGGCAATGTTGTCGTGGTGATCATCAACAACGGTCCGGGCAAGACCGATCCGGGTAAGACCGATCCGGGTAAGGGCGGTGGCACGGGTGGTGCGGGTACCGGTGGTGCCGGGACCGGCGGTGGCACGGGTGGTGCCGGTCAGGGTGGTGCCGGGACTGGTGGCGGCACGGGTGGTGCCGGTCAGGGTGGTGCCGGGACCGGTGCTGGCAGCACGGGCGGTACGGGTACCGGTGGTACGGGGACCGGTGCTGGCAGCAAGGGTGGCGCCGGTCAGGGCGGCGCGGGTGACGCCGGTGGCAAGGGCGGTGCCGGTCAGGGTGGTGCCGGGACCGGTGGCGGTACCGGTGGCACGGGTACCGGTGGTACGGGGACCGGTGCTGGCAGCACGGGCGGTACGGGTACCGGTGGCGCGGGCGGCTGAGGGCTGAGGGCCGCCGGGCAGTGAGGGGGTACGCAGGGGGGCCGGGCGGTGTCACCGCCCGGCCCTTCTGCCGGATGTTCCCCTCGGGTGGGCGCGGTGTGTTCCGCATGGCCGGTGTCGGTGTGCGGGTCGTGTCCGGCGGGTGTGTGGTCTCGGGTCTGGTTTTTCCTGGTCGTGCTGTGGCGGGCGCGGTGATTGCGTTTCCGGCGGGCGCCGGTATCGGTTCATTCAATTAATTCAAGTGTTTCGCTTGTTCTCGTTTTCCCGGGAGCGGGTGATGGAGGAGCGGGAATTCTTATGAAGTGTCATTTCTTTGCTGTGGCGGCTGCTTCTGCTCTGGTTGCTGTGGGGGGTGTGCTGGTTCCGGCGGGTGCGGCGTTT
>NZ_JBHVWZ010000058.1:1375-18909 GCF_042881985.1 Streptomyces sp. NPDC058246
GCGGGAATTCTTATGAAGTGTCATTTCTTTGCTGTGGCGGCTGCTTCTGCTCTGGTTGCTGTGGGGGGTGTGCTGGTTCCGGCGGGTGCGGCGTTTGCGGTTCCGGTGGCGCGGGGTGTGGTGGTGTCGGGGGCTCTGGGTGGTCATGGGATGCATGACGGTCACTCGCAGGGTGAGGGGCATGGGAAGGGCGGTGGTCATAAGGAGCGGGACGGCCGCCAAGGGCGTGACGGGTATGGCGGGCGTGGTGGGGATGCGTGTCGTCGCGGTGACGGGGGGGACGGGACGGGGGGTGATGGCAGGGGTGGTGATGCTCCTGTGTGTCAGGCTCCGGGCGGCAGTGGTACGGGTGGTGACGGGCGTGGGGGCAATGGCCGCTGTGGTGGCCGGGGCGGTAATGGCCGGGGCGGTAACGGCACCGGTGGCAAGGGCGGTCCGCCCTGTCCCGAGCCGCCGCAGCATGAGCCGGGCAAGGGCGGGGGTGGCGGTTCCTCCGTCCCGGACACGCCTGCTCCGCCTGCTCCGCCTGCTCCGGCGGGGGACGGCGGTGGCGACTCCTCCGTCCCGGCCCCGCCCGCGCCCGCGCCTGTTCCTGTGCCCGCGCCTGCGCCGGCGCCTGGGGACGGTGTCGTCGTCAAGTGAGCGCCCTGGGTGTGCATGTCCGGGAATACGTCCCGGGATGTGGTGGGCGTGCACTCCCGGGATGTGGTGGGCGTGCACTCCCGGGAATGGGTGTGCATGTCCGGGAGTACGTTCCGGATGTGGTGGGTGGGGCGGGGGAGGGGGAGGGCTGCTGTGCCGGGTGTCCTTGCGCGGGCTTTGAGCGGTCTTCAGCTGTGGGGGCTGTCACTGCTCCGCTCCTGCAGGGGCGGCAGGTTCTCGGTGGTCGGGCCGGGGGCCGGCGGGCCGCGGGGGCCGTGTCCTCGCCGGTGGCCGGTAACCGGTGGCTGGTGGCCGGTGGCTGGTGGCTGGTGGCTGGTGGCGGTGTCTGTGCTGGGAGTGTGCCTGCGGGCGGGGTGTGTGGTGTGACCGGGGCCGTCAGCGGGGCGCAGGCGGGCGGGGCAGGCGGGGGGTGTGGCGGGCCTGGTTTTCGTGGTGCCGGCGGCGGGGCGGTGGTCCGGGGCGGTGGTCGGGGGTGGGCTGTTCCTCGGCTGCTGGTTCCGTGGCTGGCGGTGGGGGCTGGGTGTTATTCGGGGGTGAGGAATTGTTCGGCCCAGACGGTTTTGCCGGTGGGGGTGGGGCGGGTGCCCCAGCGTTGGGTGAGTTGGCCGATGAGGAGGAGGCCGCGGCCTCCTTCGTCGTAGGTGCGGGCGCGGCGCATGTGGGGGGTGGTGTTGCTGGCGTCGTGGACTTCGCTGGTGAGGGTGGTGTTTTCGTGGATGAGGCGGAGTTGGATGGGTGGGCGGCCGTAGCGGATGGCGTTGGTGACGAGTTCGCTGACGACGAGTTCGGTGATGAAGGCGGCGTCGTCGAGTCCCCAGGCGGTGAGCTGGCGGGTGGCGTGCTGGCGTGCGTGGGCGACGGTGGCGGGGTCGAAGGGGAGGTCGAAGGTGGCGACGTGGTCGGTGTGCAGGGCGCGGGTGCGGGCGATGAGGAGGGCGACGTCGTCGTCGGGGCGGTGGGTGAGCATGGTGGTCAGGACGCGGTCGCAGATGGTGTCGAGGGTGTGGGCGGGGCGGGCGAGGGCGGCGAACAGGGTGTCGAGGGCTTCGTCGATGTCGTGGTCGCGGGTTTCGAGGAGGCCGTCGGTGTAGAGGGCGAGGAGGCTGCCTTCGGGCAGTTGGGTCTCGTAGGACTCGAAGGGCAGGCCGCCCAGGCCGAGGGGCGGGCCGGGGGGGACGTCGAGGAAGCGGACGGTGCCGTCGGGGGTGACGGTGGCGGGCGGGGGGTGGCCGGCGCGGGCGAGGGTGCAGCGGCGGGTGATGGGGTCGTAGACGGCGTAGAGGCAGGTGGTGCCGATGCCGCCGGCGGTCTCGGCGGCGTTGTCGGTGGGGTCGGCGGGTGAGGTGTGGCTGCTTTCCTCGGCGGCCAGGTGGTTGACGAGGTCGTCGAGGTGGGTGAGGAGTTCGTCGGGGGGCAGGTCGACGTCGGCGAGGGTGCGTACCGCGGTGCGTACCCGGCCCATGGTGGCGGAGGCGCGGATGCCGTGGCCGACGACGTCGCCGACGACGAGGGCGACGCGGGCGCCGGACAGCGGGATCACGTCGAACCAGTCGCCGCCGACGCCGGCCTGGCTGCCGGCGGGCAGGTAGCGGGTGGCGATGTCCAGGGCCCCTTGGGTGGGCAGGGTCTGGGGGAGCAGGCTGCGCTGCAGGGCCATGGTGGTGGTGTGGGCGCGGGGGGTGTGGCGGGCGGGGGCCTCGTGCGGGGCGGGGTGGGCGCTCAGGCATACGGCGCGGACGTGGCCGTCGGGGTCCTTGAGCGGGGCCAGTGAGGCCGGCCAGCGGGTATCCGCCGCGGCCCCGGCGGGGCGGATGCAGGCGTCCATGTGCTGCACCTGGCCGCTCTCCAGGGCCTGGCGCATGGTGCGGGCGGCCTCCTCGCTGGCGGGGTGCGGTGCGATGTCGGGCAGGCGCAGTCCGCGCATCTGGTCCTCGGTGAGGGCCAGGGCCCGCTGCATGCCGGCGTTGGCCCGCAGCAGCCGCAGGTCCGCATCGAAGAGGGCCAGGAGAGTGGGGGACTGGCTGAACGCCCAGGCGTTCAGCACCCCGTCGGCGAGCGGACGCGAGGGGCCCGGCACGGCGCACACCACCAGCCACTCCGCCACCGCCCCGGCCGGCCCGACGGCAGCCGCGCCCGCCGCTCCGGCCGCTGCTCCGGTCGTCCCGGTGGCTGCCCCGGTGGCCGCTCCGGTGGCCGCTCCGGTGGCCGTTCCGGTCGTTGCGCCGGCCGGCCTGCCCGCTGTCCCGCCGGCCGGTCCGGTGGGCGGTCCGGTGGGCGGTCCGCCTGCCGGGGTGGTGGGTGGGTTGTCCGGGGTGCGGTGGTGGGCGAGCAGGGGCTGCTGGAGCCGGTGGCCGTCCCGGTGGCGCAGTGCCACGGTGCCGCTCCACCGCTCGCGGCCGGCCGTGTCCCGCAGCAGTTTTTCGCCGATGTCCTCGGCGAGCAGCCGGGCGGCCGGCTGTCCCACGATCTGCGAGGACGTGTAGCCCAGCAGCCGGCGGGCGCCGTCGCTCCAGCCCGTCACGATGCCCTGCCCGTTCACGGTGGCCGTGGCCGTGCAGGCCGGTCCGGGCGGGGCAGCCGCCTGCGCCTGCGTGCCGGGAGGGATGGGAAGTCGCTCCATCGCCGCTCATCTCGCCCTTCGGGAAGCCTGCACGGCCGGGCCTGGGCCAGGCCCCCTCCTGACAAGGATGATCCCCAGGCGCACCGACCACCACCCCGGCGCCCTGCCACCCCCGGACACCGTCCCCGGCCCCGGCCCCGGACACCAGCGCCGGACACCAGCGCCGGACACCGGCCCCGACCCAGGCACCAGCCCCGCTCCCCGGACAGCGGCCCCCGGCACCGGACACCGGCACGGACCAAGGCGCCGGGGCCCCGCCCCCGGACACCGGCACCGCCCCCGGCTCCGGACACCGGCACCGACCAAGGCGCCGGCCCCGCCCCCGGACACCGGCACCGACCAAGGCGCCGCCCCCCGCCCCCCGGCCACCGGTTCCCGGCACCGGCCAAGGCGTCGGCTCCGGCCATGCCGCCCCGGCGAGGCGACGGGCGGCTCAGCCCCCGCCCTCACCGATCCGAAACGCCCGCCCTGCCCCCCGGCCGATACGCCCGCCCTGCCCCCCGGCCGAAACGCCCCGCCCCGCCCCCCCGCCTGGGGGTCCGCTTGTCCTCGCCGGTGTTCCTGCCCGGCCTGCGTCGGCCCTGGTCTGTGCCGGCCCTGGCCGGGGAGGGGCGGGCCGGTGTCCGTGAGCGGTCGGCCGGTGCCTTCCTGCGGGGCCGGTGTCCCCGGCCCTGCGGGGCGTGCATGCGGCTGGGGGCGCCCATGCCAACTCCCCGGGCAGGCAGCCCGGTTGGGGCCGCGCGGCCGGTGTAAGGGGGCGGCGGTCGTCTCCGTGGCCCGTATGGCCGGCTCTCCTGCGTGATCGTGATCGCGGCGATCGGGGTGATCGGGGTGATCGCGGCGATCGGGGTGATCGGGGTGACGCGGTGATCGGGGTGATCGGGGTGATCGGGGTGACGCGGTGATCGCGATCGCGGAGGGCGGGCTCCTGCGGGGGCGGCCGGCCCAGTGTGGCCGGTCGGGTCTGGCCGGTCGCGGGTGTGGCCTGTGACACGTCTGTGACAGCCGGCGGACAGCGTCATGAAGTCGCCCGGTCAGGCTTTTTCGAAAGCGGACAAATAGCAGTTATCGGGTTATTTGTTCCCTGCTTCCGAGGGTGTGAGCAGGACGACCGAGCCGATGTGCCGGAGGAAATCCCATGAGCTTCACCCTCACCGTGCCGCAGACCGAAGCCGCCGCACCCGTGCTGGCCCCGCGTGAGCGGGAGACGCTGCGGCATATCGCCGCCGGCTGCACCTATCTGCAGACGGCCCGTCACATGGGGCTCTCCCGGCACACGGTCGACGCCTATCTGCGCCGTATCCGGGCCAAGCTCAACATCAACACCACGGCCGAACTCACCCGCCTGGCGATCTCCCTGGGCCTGTGACACCGTCCCGTCCCGGCCGGGGCCCCGGTGTCCGGACGGGAAGCCCCCACAGGCCGGTCCGGGCCCGTGCACATTCCCCGCACCCGCACCGCATCCGGGCTCGCACCCGACCGCATCCGGGCCCGCACCCGCACCGCATCCGGGCCCGCACCGCATCCGTACCCCCGTGCCCGTGCCCGTCGCGCCGTAGGGCTGTTCACCGGCCCGGGCCGGGTTTTTGCCTCGGTCCGGGCCCGTAAGCAGCGGCACACCGCGCCGTGACACCGCTGGGGCCGGGGCCGGCCGGCGTCACGGGTTCTTGCGCGCCGCCGGCCGGGCTGTGTTTTCGGCGTTTTCGGCCCACGGCCGGCCGTGGGCGGCCGTGGGCGCGGGCTGTGTGCGCGGTCTTGGGGGCAGGCGGCCGCGGGGCAGGGTCCCGGCTGCACGGACTGTTCATGCCCGGTGGCGGCCGGCCGTGAGGCCTGGCCCTGCGGCGGGGACCGGGGGCGCGGAAGGGGGCCGTAGTGCCAGGTCCGCTCCCGCAAGCCCGGGCCGCGATGACTCGTTAGCCTGGAGAGAGCTTGGAGCCTGGACAGTGCCTGGTGGGGCAGGGGGCGGCGGCTCGGGCGGCAGCCCAAGGAGGCCGACGTGGCTGACGTGACGGACACGACGACTGAGGCCGGAGCGACAGGCGGGACACACCGCGGTCCCGCCGGAACACACAGCAGTCCTGGCGGTTCCGGCGGTCCTGGCGGCTCTGGCAGTCCCGGCAGTCCTGGCGGCTCCGGCGGTCCTGGCGGCTCTCGCAGCCCTGGCGGTTCCGGCGGTTCCGGCGGCTCTCGCAGTCCTGGCGGTTCTGCTGGCCCGGGTGGTCTGGGCGGGCCGTGGGGTGCCGGTGCCGGCACGCCCCGTTATCTGCCGATCGCCGAGCACGGTCTGATCGGTGATCTGCGCAGTGCGGCGCTGGTCGGTACGAACGGGACCATCGACTGGTACTGCTGTGCGCGGTTCGATGCGCCCAGTGTTTTCGCCTCGATCCTCGATGCGGAGCGGGGTGGCTGCTTCGAGCTGGCCGCGGATGTCCCGGCGCGTACCAAGCAGTTCTACTTCCCCGACACCAATGTGCTGATCACGCGGTTCTTCGCGGACGACGGGGTGGGGGAGATCCAGGACTTCATGCCGGTCGTCGACGACTCGCGTGAGGCCGACCGGCACCGTCTGATCCGCCGTGTGGTGTGTGTCCGCGGGGCGCTGCCCTTCCGTGCGCGCATCGCTCCGCGTTTCGAGTACGGCACGGCCCCGCACACCGTGCACGTGGAGGACGGCCAGGCGGTCTTCGCCTCGCCGGCGCTGCGGCTCGCGCTGACCTCCACGGTGCCCATCGAGGTCGCGGGCCAGGACGTGTGGTCGCTGTTCAAGCTGCACGAGGGCGAGTCGGCGGTGTTCACCATCGACCGGATCGGCGGGGAGGTGGCACCGCGTTTTTGCGCCGTGGCGGAGGCGGAGAGCGAGTTCAACGCGACCGTGTGCTACTGGCGGCGCTGGCTGTCCCAGTCGCGCTACCGCGGCCGCTGGCGGGAGATGGTGCACCGCTCGGCCCTGACCCTCAAGCTGCTCACCTACGCGCCGACCGGTGCCATCATCGCCGCGCCGACCACGAGCCTGCCCGAGCAGATCGGCGGGGAACGCAACTGGGACTACCGCTACGTGTGGATCCGCGACGCCGCGTTCTGCGTGTACGCGATGCTCAGGCTCGGCTTCACCGACGAGGCCGAGGCCTTCATGGGCTTCCTGTCCGAGCACGTCCGCCTCGAGGCAACCCCGGCAACCCCGGCAACCCCAACAACCGAAGCGACCGAAGCACCCGCAGAGAGCGGGCCAGCCGAAGCAGCCGGTGCATCTGGTGTGCCTGCGGCGTGCGGGGTGGATCCCGGTTCCACCGGTCCGCTGCAGATCATGTACGGCATCGACGGATGCCGTGATCTGCCCGAGCGTGAGCTGCCTCATCTGGAGGGCTACCGGGGCTCGGCGCCGGTACGGGTCGGCAACGCCGCCGTCGGCCAGCTGCAGCTGGACATCTACGGTGCGCTGATCGACTCCCTCTACCTCTACGACAAGTGGGGCAAGCCCCTGTCCAGTGCGCACTGGGACAGCGTCAGCGAGCTGGTGGACTGGGTGTGCGAGCACTGGGACCAGCCCGACGAGGGGGTGTGGGAGACGCGTGGCGGCCGTAAGACGTTCCTGTACTCCCGGCTGATGTGCTGGGTGGCGATCGAACGCGCGATGCGGCTGGCCCGGCACCGCGGGCTGCCCGCCGACATGGTCCGCTGGGGCACCGCCCGGGACACCATCTACCGGCGGATCATGTCGCACGGCTGGTCCGCCGAGCGGCACGCCTTCACCCAGTACGAGGACAGTGACATCCTCGACGCGTCGCTGCTGATGATGCCGCTGGCGAAGTTCATCTCGCCGACCGACCCGAAGTGGCTGGCCACCCTGGACGCGCTGGGCGAGGGCCTGGTCTCCGACTCGCTGGTCTACCGCTACGACCCGCAGGCCAGCCCCGACGGCCTCAAGGGCGAGGAGGGCACGTTCTCGATCTGCTCGTTCTGGTACGTCGAGGCCCTCACCCGCGCGGGCCGCCTCGACGAGGCCCGCCTGGCGTTCGAGAAGATGCTCACCTACGCCAACCATCTGGGCCTGTACGCGGAGGAGATCGGCCACACCGGTGAACAGCACGGCAACTTCCCCCAGGCGTTCACGCACCTCGCCCTGATCAGCGCGGCCTTCAACCTCGACCGCGCGCTCGGCTGACCCGCCCCCACGTCAGGCCCGCCCCCGGTCAGGACCCGCCCCCGCGCAGGTCCCGCCGGCGCGGGGTTCACCGCCGCCCCGTCGCGGCGGCCCCATCCGGCTGTGTCCCCGGCCCGGTCACACCTCGCACTGGTCCGGCGGCCTCGCCCGCCGCCCACCCTCGCCGGATACCGGGGGCGGTCAGGTGGGGGGGAGTAGGAGTAGGAGTTCCCACCGCGCCCCCTGTCGCGCTCGCGTGCCGCAGGTGACCGTGTCACCGGCCGCACCAAAGGTTTGACCGGGGCCGGGGCCGGGGCCGGGGCGGGGGCCGGGGCAGCCCGCGTCCGTGGCTGTCGCCGTGGCGTGGGCTGCCCCGGCGTGGGCGGCGCTACGCCCGGCCGGCCGGCTGTGACGTGGCGATGCGGCCCGCGCCACGCCCGGCCGGCTGTGACGTGGCGATGCGGCCCGCGCCAGGCCCGGCCGGCTGTGACGTGGGTCCTGTCGTCCTCGCGGGCGTCCGCCGTACCGTTGCCTGCCATGTGCCCCGAGCGGGTGCGTGAGTGTCCACGACCGGACCGGATCATCACGGGCCGGGGGTCATGCCGGGCACGTGCACCAGGACGGTTCCCTCATGCCCAGTGATCTCTCGCCCGTCATCGCCGCCTGCGCGCGCTGGCTGCTGTCGGCGTTCCCGCCGGCCGACGGCCCGCTCAACGATGCGCTGGCCGAGGCCCAGGCGCGGCACGCGGCCACCATCGCGGCCGCCCTGCGCTACCCCACCGCGCTGGACGCCGAACTGCTGCACCTGCTCGGCCCCGGCGGCTCGGGCCGCCTGGACGGGCTCGCCTGCCCCGGTGCCCGGCCGCTGACGGGCGCCGCACACGCCTGGCGCACCCATGTCGACGAGACCGTCGTCAGCTGGGCGGCCTGTCTGCTGGCCGACCCCGATCTGGCCGCGCTGGCGGCGGCCTGTCTGGCCGCCACCCACCACGGCGCCGACGGCGTGGGCGACGCGCGCCGCCTGACCGTGCCCAGCCCCCGCGACCACCACGCGGCCCCGCTGCTGCGCCACCCGGACCTCCTCGGCCCGGTCGCCGCCCTCCACCGCGAGAGCCTGCTGGGCCTCCTGGCCCCCGGGGCGGCCGTCACCGCACCCGGGCGCGGGTAGCCCCGGCAGCCCGCACCACGGAACCGGAACCGGAACCGGGGTCGGAACCGGAACCGGGGTCGGAACCGGAACCGGGGTCGGAACCGGGGTCGGAACCGGAACCGGGGGCGGGGGCGGGGTTCTTGTGCTCAGGGCGCCGTGAACAGGCCCGGGAAGCGGGGAGCGAGCCAGGGTTTGCGGCCGCGGACCAGGATCCGGCCCCGGGCGAGGGCGCTCGCCTGGCCGCGGCGGCCGAGTGCCATCAGCAGGAAGGTGACCGGCTCGATGAGGATGGTGCAGTCCGGGCGGGCCGGCGGCTGCGGACTGACGGACACCGTCGTGCCGGCCACCCTCACCCCGAACCCGCCGCCGCCCCACAGGCGAATCGCGTAGGAGGCGCTCAGGCGGGCGGTGCGGGCGGTGTCGGCCACCCGCGGCATGACCGTGACCAGGAACGGCAGGGTCAGCTCCACCCGGGCACGAGTGATCATGTGCGGACGGCCCAGGGTGCGGGCGAGGTCGTAACCGTGGCCGAGCATGTGCGTCAGGAGGTAGGACCCCAGCACGTGCGGGCCCATCACACCCAGCGGGGACACGACGGTTGCCTCGGCGCCGCCCTCCTCCAGCGCCTTCAGACAGGCATCGGCCTGCGCCACGATCATCGCGGCCAGCGGCTCGGGCCGCCGCTCGCCGAACGCCGCGAGCGCCTGCTCGTTGGCCGCGGCGAGGCTCTGCGGGGTGCCGTCGCCGTAGGGGCGCGCGCGTCCCGCCGCAAGGTCGGCCATCAGCTCGTTGGCCAGCGCCAGATGCGCCGCCGCCTGGCCGGCACTCCACTGCGCCCCGGGCACCCGAAGCTCCATGTCGGCGCCCTGGCGCAGCAGCGCGGCGATCTCCCCGGCGCTCTCGCGTATGGCCGCGCCCAGCCCCCGGGGCAGAGCACCATCGCACACGTCCTGCCCAGCCACTGATCCCACGCCGTCCACGCCGCCTTCTTCCTCGCTGTGTCCCCGCGCGCCCGGATGCGCGCCACGACCGGCGCGGCGAACGCGCTGCCCGGTCACCGGGCGTACAGAACACCAGGCGGCAAACGCGGCGACAACCCCCTGCACAGGAGACCGGACGGCAGAGCCCCCACACTGAACGCCCCACACTGAGCGCCCCACACCGAGCGCCCCACACTGAGCGCCCCACACCGAGCGCCCCACACCGAGCGCCCCACACCGAGCGCACAACACCGAGGGCACAGCACCGAGGGCACAACGCACTGTCGCGGCCTGGGCCATGGCCCCTGCTCCTGACCGGGAGGCGGGGCCGGGCGTGCGGCACCGGCCAGGACGGCGGAGCCGGCATCAAAGCCGCGGGCCGGCCTGCTCGCCCTGCCCGCGTGTCCGGTCAACGGCCGGCTGCGGGAGCGATCCGGGAAAGCTCCTCCCCGGACCTCCGCGCCCTCTGCTGCGCGCAGGTGCACGGGGCGCCGGGATGGCGGCACCTGGCATCCGTTGCGGGTGGCCGGTGGCCGGTGGCCGGTGGGCGAGGGGCGGGCGCCGCCGTTGCCAGGCCGTGAGCACGGCCCACCCGGCGGGGGCGCGGCACGCGGCGCCGCAGATCACCCGGCGGGACGGATGCTGCCCCGCTCGAGGGAGAAAGTGATCCCTCCGCGGACAGGATCCCCGAGGCCGACGGGCAAAGCCCGGACGTTCCATGATGATTTCGTCATGTACGGTGGAGAGATGACGGAACAGAGCATCTACCGCCATCTGCGCGAGTTCCGGGATGCCTTCGACAAGCCCGAACCGCTGGCCTGGCCGGAGATCAGCCACGGCCAGCTGCTGATGATGATGAGCCCGAAGAAGCAGCATCAGCTGGTGGCCCACCGCCTGCGCACTCAGCTGGAGCCCCAGCTCCGCGCGGACCTGGTCCTCATGCTCGAAACCGACATGGAGCACGCGGCACTCGGTGTGCTGCGGATCCCGGACCTCGTCGTCATCGACGAGGAGGAGGCCACGGCCGAGAGCGACGCGATCGACCCCCACCGCTCCCACCTGGTGATCGAGATCGTGTCGCGTTCCAACCCGGACAACGACTACGAGGGCAAGCTGCGCGACTACCCGGCCATGGGAGTGCCGCACTACCTGATCGTCGACCCCCGCGACGGCACCGCCGTCCACCACTGGGCTCCGGCGAACCGCACCGGCACGCCCGCCTATGACAATCGGCAGCACTACACGTTCGGCGACACCATCACCATCGCGGACTGGAAGATCGACACTGCCGGTCTGCCCCGGTACGGCCCGGATGCCGGCCAGTGAACGACACCGCCGCCCTCGTACGCTCCTGGCGCAGACAACGCGGCCTGTCCCAGGCACGTCTGGCCGAGCTCGCCGGGACCGGGCAGGCCGCCATCTCACGCATCGAGTCCGGCCGTGACCTGCCCACTCTGATGCTCCTCGAACGCATCGCGTCGGCTCTGGACTGCGATCTGACGGTCACCTTCGCCCCTCTTTCCGGCCCCACGCCGCCCTCGTCCTGAGAAGACCCGGCCCGTCCCCGGAGACAAAAAGGGGAGCGTGCCCCGGGCGTTGGCCCGGGGCACGCCCCCCTGCTGGGCGCGGGCGGTGGCTAGTGCCTCGCCCCGGACCCGTGGTGGCTGTGGTGGCCGTCGCGTCCTGCGGGGCCGCTCTCGCGCTCGCGCCCGTCGTGGCCGTGGCGGTCGTCGTCCCGGAACGGGCCGTGGCGGTCGTTGCCCCAGGAAGCGGCGTCGATGACGCGGTCCCGGTCGTCGCTGAGGGTGGCGGTGTCAAAGCGGCGGTCCCACACGTGGTCGCGGCGGTCCTGGTAGAGGTCGCTGTCGCTGTCGCGGCCGATGCCGGTGTGGACGCGGACGGTGGAGCGGCCCTCCAGGCGGTAGTGGCGGAAGGTGTAGGTGTGGCCGTCCTGGTCGGACAGCGTCCAGCCGTCGAGGTTCACCGGCCTGCGGGAGGTGTTGGTGATGTCGGCCCACTCGTTGTTCAGGGAGCGGTTGCTGCGGTTGCCGTAGCCCGGGGAGGTGGGCTGCACGCTGCTGATCTCCACGTGCGGGCGGTGCAGGCGTACGCCGTTGTCGGCGGCGGCCGGTGCGGCGGCGGCCGTCGCGGCGGTGGCTGCGGCCAGGGCGCCGGCCGCCAGGGCGGCAGCGGCCACGCGGCGGGCGGTGACAGACAGGGAAGCGGACACGGTCAGTCCCTCGTTTCGTACCGGCAGACCCGTATCCCGGCACATGAGTGCCGCAGGTCCGGTGGTGTGCGGGTCCCGGCCCGGTGGCCGGGGACCCGCAATCTGCCGCACCCGACCGCCGGCGTGAGCACGGCAGGAACGGTGTTACGAATTGTGAATATTTCTGTCGATGTCAGATGTAACGTCCATTTATGCGGTGAACGCACCGAGTTGGCGTGCCGGCAGCCCTCCGCCCGCTTCAGCGCTGGCCGAGTCCCGCCATCCGCCGCACAGGCCACCCGCCTTCGCCCCCCGCCGCACCCGAAAGTGCGTAACGCCCCCACAGCCGCCGGTGGGTGACGGCGGGCCAGGAGAGACGGCGCAGGCGACGTGGCGACCGGTGCGCCCGTCCCGGTGGCGTGGACGGGAGGCCGGTGCGCCCGTCCCGGTGGCGTGGACGGGAGGCCGGTGCGCCGTGGTGGCGGTGTGACGGGAGGCCGGTGCGTGTCGTGATCGGGTGCCGTGATCGCGTGTCGTGATCTGTGGGACAGACGGCGGGATCGCCATGGCGGGCGCAGGGGTGCCGGGGGAGCCTGGAAGCAGCGACCGGCAGCCGCCGGCGCGCCAGGACGGAAGAGGAGGCGAAGACATGACAGTCGACCGTGACGGTGCGGCGCATGTGGTCGTTCCCGGGACCAAGCTGACCGGTGAGGCGACCCAGCTCGTCCGCGACACCACCAGCGAGCTGATCTATCACCATTCGCGCCGGGTGTACTTCTTCGGCAGTCTGCAGGGCCGCAACCGTGACCTGAGCTTCGACCCGGAGCTGCTCTACCTCGGTGCCCTGTTCCACGACCTGGGCCTGAACACCGCCTTCCACAACAGCGGCCGCCGCTTCGAGGTGGACAGCGCCGACGAGGCCCGGCGGTTCCTCACCTCCCACGGTGTGCCGGAAGACAGCGTGCGCAGGGTGTGGACCGCGATCGCCCTGCACACCACGCCCGGGATCCCGGAATTCATGGAACCGGAGGTGGCGCTGGTCACCGCCGGGGTGGAGTACGACGTGCTGGGGATCGGATACGCGGACATCTCCGCGGCCGACCGTGCCGAGATCCTCGCGCTGCACCCCAGGCCCGACTTCAAGCGGCGGATCCTCAGGGCGTTCCACGAGGGCATCCGGTCCAAGCCGCAGACGACGTTCGGGAACGTGAAGGCCGACGTCCTGGAGCACTTCGAACCCGGCTTCGAGCGGGGCGACTTCGTCCGCACGATCCTTGATTCCCCGTGGGAGGAATAGTCCCGCCCGCCTCCCGCCGGGGCCGGCGTCCGCTGGTCGTCGTGGCCTTCGACGGGGTCCAGCTGCTCGATGTCACCGGCCCCGTCGAGGTCTTCACCACCGCCGGCCGCTACGGCGCCGACTACGACGTACGCGTCGTCTCCCCGTCCGGAGCCGGTGTCCTCACCTCCTCGGGACTGGAGATCGGCGTCCACGGGCCGCCCTCGGGCCTTCCCCACCGCATCGGCACCCTCCTGGTGCCCGGGCGCAGCGACTGGCGGTCCGCGGTGGCGGACACGGACCTGGTGGAGCTGGTGGCCCGCCTGGCCTTGAGGGCCGAGCGGGTGGCGTCCGTGTGCGCGGGCGCGTTCGTGCTCGCCGAGGCCGGCCTGCTGGACGGCCGGCGCGCCGCCACCCACTGGGAGCTGGCCCGGCAGCTGGCGGCCGCCTACCCCCAGGTGCGGGTGGAGGCCGATCCGGTGTTCGTCCGGGACGGCCACCTCATCACGTCGGCCGGTGTCACGGCGGGCATCGACCTCTCCCTGGCGCTGGTGGAGGAGGACTGGGGTGCCGACGTGGCCCGCAGCGTGGCCCGGCAGCTGGTCGTCTTCATGGCACGGCCCGGCGGACAGGCCCAGTTCAGCGCCCGGCTGACGCCCGGCCGGCCCCGCCATGCGGCCGTCCGGCGGGTGATGGACCACGTCACCGCCGATCCGGCCGCCGACCACACCCTCGGCTCCCTCGCCGACACGGGCGGCGTGAGCACCCGGCACCTGGAACGGCTCTTCCGCGGGGAGGTCGGCATGACACCGGGCCAGTACGTGGAGTCCGTACGGGTCGAAGCCGCCCAGTGGCTCCTCGAGGCAGGCACGAGCACGGTCGAGGAGGTGGCGCAGCAGGCCGGGTTCGGTTCCTCGGAGTCGCTGCGCCGTGTCTTCCAGCACACGCTGGGCGTGTCACCGACCCTCTACCGCGCCCGCTTTCGCAGCACGGACGGCAGCCGCCACATCGCGGCAGGAACCTAGCCGCCGGCCCCGCCGCCCGGAGAGGAAACAGCCGGCCACGGGCCCGCCCGGCGACGGACACACACGCACACACAACCCCCATCGCGTGCGCGGGCAGCCTGCCCCCGGCCGGCACGGCAGGATGGCCGGCACCGTCCACCGTGCCCCCGACACCCACGGGCCCTGCGTACGCGGCAAGGACCGGGAGAAGAGACCGGGGGAGGGGGAGACCGAGGGAGGGGGAGGGGGAGGGGGGAGTTGTTGAGGCCCTGCGAGGCCGCGGACGGCGCACCCTGCCCATCGGCCGCCCCGGCCGGGGAGCACGGCTTACCGCACGGCCTGCCAGGCGTGAGGCACCGAGGGAACGGGACGGCACCGAGGGGATCCGCCGGGGACACCCGCCGCGGCGGGGCGCCGTGGCGGGTGTCCCCGGCGCCCGGGAAGCAGCCCCGGCGCGCGGATCGCCGGCCCCTGCGCGGCAGCACCTGCGTCCTTGCCGAGGTGGTCACCGTAAGGACCGTGTCCGGCCAGCCGGCGGTTTCGCCTGGATCACCGGCGGACCATTCGCCTGGATCACCGGCGGACCAGGGGAACGGGATCACCAGCGGACCAGGGGGAGACGTCTGCGACGTGGGGGCGGGCACGTAGACGGCTGCGGTCTTCGCCGGCCTAACTGTGCCCGGCCTTGCTGTACCGATGCCTGGGCAACCGGTGCGGAGCCGGGCTGCCCTACCGTAGGGCGCCATGAAGGTCCTGATCATCGGTGGCAGCGGGTTCCTGGGGACGGAACTTGTGCGCCAGGCGACGGCCGCGGGCTGGGAGACGGCCGCGACGTACTGTTCCCGCCCCAGCGGCATTCCCGGAGCCTCGTGGTACCAGCTCGACCTTCGCGCCCCCGGGCACATCGACGGGGTACTGGCCGCGGCCGCCCCCGGTGCCGTCATCAACGCAACGAGCGGACACAGTGACTGGGCGGTCACCGCCGACGGCTCGGTCCGCGTGGCGATGGCCGCGGCGAAACGCGGCTGCCGCCTGGTCCACGTCTCCAGCGACGCCGTGTTCTCCGGTTCCCGGATGCACTACGACGAGACCTGCCTGCCCGACCCGCTCACCCCGTACGGCGCGGCAAAGGCCACCGCCGAGACCGCTGTGCGGCTCCTGGCGCCGGACGCCGCGGTCGCACGCACCTCACTGATCATCGGAAACGGCGGATCCGTGCACGAGCGCAGGGTCCACGCCCTGGCTGCCGGCACACACGACGGCGTCCTGTTCACCGACGACATCCGCTGCCCGGTGCATGTCGAAGACCTGGCCTCCGCTCTGCGGGAACTCGCCGTGTCCGACCAGGCCGGGATGTTCCACCTCGCTGGAGCGGACGCCCTCAGCCGTCACGAACTCGGCGTTCTCATCGCCCGGCGCGACGGACTCGACGCGGCCCGGCTGCCTGCCGGGCGCCGAGCCGACACGCTCATGCCCGGGGCCCTCGATGTCCGCCTCGACAGCAGCGCCACACAGGGGCGCGTCCGCACACGGCTGCGTGGAGCCCGGGAGTTCCTCACCGCCCGGTAAGACGAAAACGGAGTGCCGCAGGCCGCCAGGGGAGCCAGCACGTCGCCTCCCGCCACAAGAGGCTCACCCGGGGGCATGGACGGATCAGGAACAGGCACCGGCCAGGACGGCAGCACCCGTGAGCATCGGCCTTTCCGGCATACCCCTTGACCAAGCACGAAGCTGACCAAGCACGAAGCTGCTCAGGCGTGAAGCTGATCAAGGGTGCAGCTGCTCAGGCATGAAGCTGATCAAGGATGAAGTGCCGTTCGAGAGGGCTGTCGGCTGCTGCGCCTTCGGGAAACGGCGACTTCAGCCCGCCCCATGGCCACCATACCGGCCCTGACCTGCGGCGTTGAGGATGAAGAACGGTCGCTGACGGTGTGAGCCCGAGCATCTTCCGCCCGCCCGGACAGCGCCCCCGGCATCCTTGGCCGGCCGCCGCGGATACGTCCGCTCCGGGGCGGGCGGCGGGCACCGCCGGGTGCCGGTGGATGCGAGCCGCGGGCCGCAGGCCGCCTCCTCGTGCGCCCGGCCGGATCGGCACAGCGGGGTTTGCGCCATGTGTCAAGCCCCGAAATGCAGTGCCGTGACGCGAAGCGCCGGCCGGGGCTTACTTGAAGCACGGGTTCACGCACCGCATCGGGCCCACCGACCACCGTCCGGGACGGGCCCCGACGGCGCGGTTCACGGAACACGTCTCCCGCTGTCGAAGAACCTGCGGACCCAGCAGGCGTTCGACAACTCCGGCCACTCATCACGTCACCACAGAAGGATCATTCCTATGCCTCGCACTTCTCGGATCCAGCGTTTCCTGATGCTCGCCACCACGACCGCCCTGGCCGCAGGAGGCGCGATGCTGCCCGCCACCGCATTCGCCGCGACGCCGCACACCGCCGTCGCAACCAAGGCGGCAGCAAGTCACAGCAACCACGGCAAGGGAGACCACGGAGGCAAGGACAAGAACAGGGGCGGGAAGAGCAAGCCGAAGGACATCAAGAACATGCCCGGCTGCCACTTCTACAAGGGCGAAGTGTTCTGCAAGCAGGACCCGGGCAAGAACCCCGCCCCGGCCCCCGCTCCCGCTCCTGCTCCGGCCCCCGCTCCGGCTCCGGCTCCCGCTCCCGCTCCGGCTCCGGCTCCTGCTCCGGCCCCCGCTCCGGCTCCCGCCCCGGCCCCCGCTCCGGCTCCGGCTCCGGCCCCCGGCGGCTGACAGTCCTGGCCCCCTCAACGGCCTACGGCCGGCTCACGGCCGTAGGCGCGGACGCGGGGCGGCGCGTCCCTGCCGATGGGCCGCCCCGCGGCAGAACACCGCCCGGGGGCCGGTTCGGCATCCGGCCTCAGCCGGTCACCGCAGCCCCGGACAACGCCGTGCACGCGCAAGGCCCATCGGTCCCGGGCCGCCGAACCGGACCAGACCCGCCCACGGATCAACGGCTCTGCGTCTGCTGTCCCTGGCCGGCCCGCAGTCCCGGGCGGGACGGCGGGGGGACCGCGCCGGTCTGGATGCGCCCATCGCCTCTGCTGGCGCAGGGCCGGCGTGGCACCCCCCTTTTTTCCCGGCCTTATGCCGCGCCTGAGGACTGTCTTGTGGTGCGGGACGGGGCGCGGTGCAGGCGCTGCCGTGTGCCCGCCCTGACGGATAAGAAACACATAAACTTCCCGGGCATGGCGGGGTGTTACCGGGGCACACGCTGCTTCGGAGGTTGATAACTATGGTTCCCCTGCTTCTCGTTCTTCTGCTCGCCCTGGTTCTCTTCGGTGCCGGCTTCGCGCTGAAGGCTCTGTGGATCGTCGCCGTGATCGTGCTGGCCGTCTGGCTGCTCGGTTTCGTCATGCGTTCCGCCGGAACCGGTGGCAGCCGTGGCCGCTGGTACCGCTGGTAGAGGGCAGCAGCTCTCTCCGGCACGTGCGGGGCGGCCCCGGACCTTCAGGTCCGGGGC
>NZ_JBHVWZ010000059.1:0-18342 GCF_042881985.1 Streptomyces sp. NPDC058246
GGCACGGAACCGTGCGGCGAAGCCCACCCCTCACAGGGCCGGAGGACCCGCGGGCCTCACAGGGCCGGAGGACCCGCGAGCCTCACAGGGCCGGAGGACCCGCGGGCCTCACAGGGCCGGAGGACCCGCGGGCGCGTACTACTGCGGAGTCATGCGCTCCACCATGTCCGGGTGCTCCTTCAGCCACGCGGCGACGGCATCCTCCTCATGGCCCTGGCCGCGCTGCTTGATCTCGCTCTCCAGGCTGCCGAGTTCGGCCTCGCTCATTTTGAAGTTCTTGATCCACTTCGTGAGCTGCGGGTACTGGCCCGGGAACTTCGCGCTGGAGATGGTGCGGATCGTGTTGCCCTCGCCGAACAGCTTCTTGTCGTCCGCGAGCTTGGTGAGCTTGTACTCGCTGTAGGCCCAGTGCGGGGACCACAGGACGACGGCGACCGGCTGCTTCTTGGCGTACGCGCGCTTCAGCTCGGCCAGCATCGCGGGCGTGGAGCCGTCGACGACCTTGTACTCCTTGTCCAGGCCGTACCCCGGAAGCACCTTCGTCTTCAGGAGGTTCATCTCACCGGTGCCCGGCTCGATGCCGATGATCTTCCCGCCGAACGTGCCGGACTTGCCCTTGAGGTCCGCGAGGGACTTGACGTCCTTCACGTACGACGGCACGGCGATCTCCAGCGAAGTCGGCTGGTACCAAGTGCCAAGATCTCGCAGGTCGTTCTTGTGCTGGTCCCAGTAGTTGGACTGGGCGTAGGGCAGCCAGGCGTCGAAGTTGAGGTCGAGGTCGCCGGAGGCCAGGCCCGTGTAGACGGGGCCGACGTCCATCTGCTTGAGGTTCAGCTGGTAGCCGCGCCGGGCCAGGGCGTTCTTCCACAGGTAGGTGACGGCGACGTCCTCGTCCCAGGGGAACCAGGCGACGTCCAGCGGGCGCTTCGCCTCGGCAGCGGCCGAGGAGCTCTTGACCGGGGCCAGCTTGTCGACGACACCGGGGTTCTTCTTGAGCCAGGCGCGCGCCGCGTCCTGCTGCTTGCCCTTGCCGACCTTGTTGATCTCGGCTTCCAGGCCGGTGAGCTGCTGCTCGGTCATCTTGAAGTTCTTGAGCCACTTCCCGACGACCGGGTTGTCCTGCGCGAAGCCCTTGCGGGACAGCGTGTGCACCCCGTCGCCCTTGCCCCAGGCGCCCTTCGGGTCCTTGAGCTTCTTCAAGTCGTAGTCGCTGTACGCCCAGTGCGGCGACCACAGGGTGACGACGATCGGCTCCTTCTTGGCGTACGCGCGCTTCAGCTCGGCCAGCATGGCGGGCGTGGAGCTGTCGACGACCTTGTACTCCTTGTCGAGGCCGTACGCCGGCAGGACCTTGCTCTTGAGCATGCTCATCATTCCGGCGCTGGACTCGATGCCGGTGATCTTGCCGCCGAAGGTGGCGGCCTTGCCCTTGAGGTCGTCGAGGGAGTTGACGTCCTTCATGTACGAGGGGACGGTCAGCTCCAGGGACGTCGGGCCGTACCAGGAGCCCAGGTCGTCGAGCTGCTTGCCGTACTTCTTCCAGTACTGCTCGTGCGTGGTCGGCAGCCAGGAGTCCGTCTCGAAGTCGATGTCGCCCTGGGCGAGGGAGGTGTAGAGCGGGCCCGCGTCGAACTGCTTGGCGTCGACCTGGAAGCCACGCTGTTCCAGGATCTCCTTCCAGAGGAAGGTGGAGGCGACGCCCTCGTCCCACGGGATGTAGCCGATGGTGACCTTCTTGCCCTGGCCGACGTTCTCGCCGTCGGCCGCGGTGGAGGTCGAACTCGTACCGCCGAAGATGCCCATGCCGCCCGCGACCAGCGCGAGGACGACGACGCCCACCATGGCCACGACGGGGCGGGGGCGGTAGGACCAGATCTTCAGGCCCTGCGCGGCGCGCAGCTTGGCGGCGGCGCGGCGGCCCAGCGGCGAGACCTGGGTGCCCAGGGCGCTGGTCATGCGGTCGAGGTAGATGGCCAGGATGACGATGGCGACGCCCGCCTCGGAGCCGAGGCCGACGTTCAGCTGGCCGATGGCCTCGTTCACGTCGCCGCCGAGGCCTCCGGTGCCGACCATGCCCGCGATGGCGGCCATGGACAGGCCCAGCATGATGACCTGGTTGACGCCCGCCATGACGGTGGGCAGCGCGAGCGGAAGCTGGATGCGCAGCAGGGTGTTGCGGGGCGTGGTGCCGAACGCGTCGGCGGCCTCGACCAGTTCCTTGTCGACCTGGCGGATACCCAGCTCGGTCATGCGGACGCCGGGTGCCAGCGCGAAGATCAGGGTGGCGACGATGCCTGCGGGGGCGCCGGTGCCGAAGAACAGGATCGCCGGGATGAGGTAGATCATCGCGGGGAGCGTCTGCATGAAGTCGAGCACCGGTCGGACGATGCCGCTGACCCGGTCGGAGCGCGCCGCCCAGATGCCCACGGGCACGGAGACGACCAGCGCGATGATCGTCGCCACGAGGACGAGCGACAGGGTCACCATCGCGTCCTCCCACAGTTCGAGGGAGTCGATGAACGCGAATCCCACGAAGGCGAGGACACCGGCGGAGGTGCCGCGCAGCCAGAACGCGATCACGGCGAAGATGCCGGCGAGGAGGAGCGGCTGGGGCGCCTGGAGGACGGCGTTGATGCCGTCGTAGGTGCCCTGGAAGACGGTCTTGAGGAAGTCGAAGAGCCACGCCATGTGGTTCAGCAGCCAGTCGACCGCGCTGTTGACCCAGTCGCCGAAGGGAATCCTAGGCACCGGCCTTCACCGCCTCGTCGCGCTGGTCGCGCGGGGTGGCACAGCGTTCGGGCGTGCCCTGCTCGTCGCCGAGGAAGCCGACGAGCCGCTGACGCGGGACGACTCCGACGAGTTCGCGGGCCTTGTCCAGCACCGCGACCGGGTGCGACAGCCGGGCGCTGATGGCGCAGAGGTCCACGAAGGAGGTGTCGGGCGTCGCGGTCTCGCAGGCGCAGTCCGCCTCGTCGCCGCGTACGTCCGTCTCCATGACGGCGCCGGCGGTCAGCACGCGGGAGCGGTCGACGTCCTGGGTGAAGGAGGCGACGTAGTCGTCGGCCGGGCGGACCAGGATGTCCTCGGCGCTGCCGATCTGGACGATGCGGCCGTCGCGCATGACGGCGATCCGGTCGCCCAGGCGCATGGCCTCGTTGAGGTCGTGGGTGATGAAGACGATGGTCTTCTTGAGCTTCTTCTGGAGCTCGATGAGCTGGTCCTGCATGTCCCGGCGGATCAGCGGGTCGAGCGCGCTGAACGACTCGTCCATGAGCAGCAGGTCGGCGTCGGTGGCGAGCGCGCGGGCCAGGCCCACACGCTGCTGCATTCCGCCGGAGAGCTCGTCGGGCCAGGACTTCTCCCAGCCCGCCAGTCCGGCCAGTTCGAGGGCCTTGGTCGCGCGTTCCTTGCGTTCGGCACTCGGAACGCCCTGGACCTCCAGGCCGTACGCGGCGTTCTCCAGGACGCTGCGGTGCGGGAAGAGCGCGAAGTGCTGGAAGACCATGCTGATCTTCTTCGAGCGGACCTCACGCAGGTCCCGGGCGCTGAGCGCGGTCAGGTCCTGGCCGTCGAAGCGCACCTGTCCGGAGGTCGGTTCCAGCAGTCCGTTGAGCATCCGCAGCAGCGTGGACTTGCCGGATCCGGACAGGCCCATGACGACGAAGATCTGGCCCGGCTCCACCGTGAAGGACACGTCGATCACCGCGGCGGTGGTGCCGTCGGCACGCAGTTCCTCACGGTCGGCTCCTTGCCGGAGCCGCTCGGCCGCCTCTTCCGGTCGTCTTCCGAACACCTTGTACAGATGCTCCGCTTCAAGCCTGGATGACACGTGTGCCTCTCGATGGACGCTGGGACCGGTGCGAACGGTTGAACACGCAACCGGGCTCGCCCCGATGCCGCGCCTGCCCCCACTTACGCGAAGCAAACACAGGAGTGGCGGAGGTCACTGTCAGTGGCTGCGGGGCGGGCAGCGGCAGGCCAGACGGTCCCCGTCGGGGGCCCGCGTGGCGGGCAGCGGCAGGCCAGACGGTCCCCGTCGGGGGCCCGCGTGGCGGGCAGCGGCAGGCAAGACGGTCGCCGTCGGGGGCCCGCGTGGCGGGCAGCGGCAGGCAAGACATCGGGGGGCCTGCGGGGCGGGCGCGGCAGGCGAGACTGTCGCCGTCGGGGCTCCCTGCGCCGCAGGCGGCGGCAGGCGAGACGGTCGCAGTCGGAGGCGCACGTCGTCGTCGGTGACGTACTCCACGGTCACTGTCAGTGGCGTACGGCATGATGCGAAACGTGACCCGACGCCTGATGCTCCTCGACACCGCCTCGCTGTATTTCCGCGCCTATTTCGGCGTCCCGGAATCCGTGAAGGCCCCGGACGGCACCCCTGTGAACGCCGTGCGCGGCCTGCTGGAATTCATCGACCGCCTGGTCAAGGACCACCGCCCCGACGACCTGGTGGCCTGCATGGACGCGGACTGGCGCCCGCAGTGGCGGGTCGACCTGATCCCGTCCTACAAGGCGCACCGGGTGGCCGAGGAGCACGAGCTGGGTCCGGACGAGGAGGAGGTGCCGGACACCCTGTCGCCGCAGGTGCCCGTCATCGAGGACGTCCTGGACGCGCTCGGCATCGCGCGCGTGGGCGTCGAGGGGTACGAGGCGGATGATGTGATCGGCACGTTCACCGGGCGCGCCCCCGGCCCTGTCGACATCGTCACCGGCGACCGCGACCTCTACCAACTCGTCGACGACAAGCGGGGGGTGCGCGTCCTGTACCCCCTCAAGGGCGTCGGCACGCTCCAGCTCACCGACGAGGCCTGGCTGCGCGAGAAGTACGGCGTCGACGGACCGGGGTACGCGGATCTGGCGCTGCTCCGCGGCGACCCGAGCGACGGTCTGCCCGGCGTGCCCGGCATCGGCGAGAAGACGGCCGCCAAGCTGCTCGCCGAGTTCGGCGACCTGGCCGGCATCATGGCCGCGGTCGACGACCCGAAGGCCAAGCTGACTCCCTCGCAGCGCAAGCGCCTTGACGAGTCGCGGCCGTACGTCGCCGTGGCGCCCAAGGTCGTCAAGGTCGCCGGTGACGTCCCCCTGCCGGACGTCGACCCCGCGCTGCCGCACACGCCGCGCGACCCGGCGGCACTGGAAGCGCTCGCCGTACGCTGGGGGCTGGGCGGTTCGCTGCAGCGGCTGCTCTCGACTCTGCGGGCATAGCCGAACTCCCCGCGGGCACAACTGAACTCTTCAGGCATAGCTCGTACCGCTTCACGCATAGGTATCACAGAGGGAAGGGTGCTAACTTAGGTAAGCCTAAGCATGTGAACGAGGAGGCCGTCATGGCAGAGCGCCCGGCACGCAAGCCCCGGAAGCCCCACTCCGCGCAGGTGGTGCGGACCGAGCGGCTGACCCCGCACATGCAGCGGGTCGTGCTGGGCGGCGAGGGCCTGGCCGAGTTCACCGCGGGCACCCGCACCGACCACTATGTGAAGCTGCTGTTCGGCCCTGAAGGGGTCAGCTACCCCGAGCCCTTCGACATGGAGCGCATCCGCGAGGAGTTCCCGCGCGATCAGTGGCCCGTGACGCGGACGTACACCGTGCGCGCCTGGGACCCCGAAGTGCGCGAGCTGACCCTGGACTTCGTGATTCACGGCGACGAGGGTCTGGCCGGGCCGTGGGCCACCCGGGTGCAGCCGGGCGAGCTCGTACGGTTCATGGGCCCCGGCGGTGCCTACGCCCCGGACGCGAGCGCCGACTGGCATCTGCTGGCCGGTGACGAGAGCGCGCTGCCCGCGATCGCGGCCGCCCTGGAGGCGCTGCCCGACGGCGCGGTGGCCCGCGCCTTCATCGAGGTGTCCGGCCCCGACGAGGAGCAGAAGATCCACTCCGATGTGGAGGTCGTCTGGCTGCATCGCGGGGACCGGTCCCAGGGCGAGGCGCTGGTGGAGGCCGTGCGCGCCCTCGACTTCCCCGAGGGCCGGGTGCACGCGTTCGTGCACGGCGAGGCCGGCTTCGTGAAGGAGCTGCGCCAACTGCTCCGGGTCGAGCGGCAGATCCCGCGCGAGGACCTGTCGATCTCCGGCTACTGGCGCCTCGGGCACAACGAGGACGGCTGGCAGGCGACGAAGCGGGAGTGGAACGCGCGGGTGGAGGCGGAGCAGGAGGCGTCCGCCTAGGTCCGCGCAGGTCCGCGTAGCTCTGCGTGGGTCCGCGCAGGTCCGCGTGGGTCCGAGTGGGTCCGCGCAGGTCCGCGAGGGTCCGCGCAGGCGCGAGCGACGGAAGGCGGCCACCTCGGAGGTGGCCGCCTTCTTCAGTGCCGGACGGGACAAGGGCCGACGCTGGACAGTCAACTCTGTACCGGACAGCAGCCCTCGTACCGGGCAGGCCGCGCCCCCGTACTGGACAGCAGCCCTCGTACCGGGCAGGCCGTGCCTTCGGCCTGTACTACACCGACCGCTGGTACGACCGGAACGTGCGGATCGACAGCCACACCGCCGCCACCGCGAGCGCGAGCAGCCCGCCGCCCCGGCTGAGCACCTCACCCCAGTCGGGGTCGTCCGACATCGCCGAACGGCCCGCGACCATCGCCCAGTCGAGCGGGTTGAAGTCGGCGATGTGCCGTATCCAGGAGGGCATCTGGGACGGTGCCATGAAGGCCGAGGACAGGAAGGTCAGCGGGAGCAGCAGGAACGTGTTGATCCCGATGATCGATTCCCGCTCCCGGACCAGCATGCCCAGCGCGTTGGACAATGCACCGAAGACCGTGCCGAGCAGCACCGAGGCGACGACCAGGATCGCGACGCCGACGGTCCCGCCCGGGTAGTCGGCGCCGCCGAGCAGTCCGAGCAGCACGATGATGACCGACTGCAGGGCGGTGACCAGGCCGTTGTTGACGACGTTGCCGTTCATCAGGGCCGCCCGGCTGACCGGGGTGGTCAGGAACCGGTTGAGGGTGCCGCGCTGGATCTCGTCGAGCGTGGTCATGCCCGCCCACATGTTGGAGCTGAGCGCGCTCATCACGACGACGCCGGGCACGAGGTAGTCAAGATACGAGGTGGTGCCGAAGCCGCCGAGCTCGACGACCTTCTTGAAGAGGCTGCCGAACAGGAACAGCCACACCACCGGCTGGATCAGGGTGATCAGCAGGAACGCGGGCTGCCGTACGAACACCATGAGTTGACGCTGGGTCATGTACCAGGTCTGGGAGACTGCGGTACTCATCGGACACCTCCGGCGAGCGCGAGGCTCTCCTCGGACGCGGCCTCCGCCTCGGAGTAACGGCGGCCCGCGTAACGGAGATAGACGTCGTCGAGCGAGGGGCGGGCCACGGTCGCGGCGGCGACCCCGACCCCGGCGCGTTCGAGCGCTCCGAGCAGAGCGGGTACCGCGGCGGCCCCGTCGTCGGCACGGACGCTGATACGGCGGCCGTCGAACAGTGCCTCGCGCACACCGGGCAGCTGGGTGAGTGCGCCGTTCAGCAGCGTACGACCGGCTTCGCCGACCGCGTCGCGCAGCTCCAAGTGGACCGCGTCACCGCGCAGTTCGCCCTTCAGGGCGTCCGGGGTGCCCTCGACCACGATCCGGCCGCGGTCGACGATGGCGATGCGCTCGGCGAGCCGGTCGGCCTCTTCGAGGTAGTGGGTGGTGAGCAGGATGGTCAGGCCCTCGTCGCCGGCGAGGCGGGCGATCTCGTCCCACATCGCGGTGCGCGCCTCGGGGTCGAGACCGGTGGTGGGCTCGTCCAGGAAGAGCACCTCGGGGCGGTGGACCAGGCCGAGCGCCACATCCAGGCGCCGCCGCATTCCTCCGGAGTAGCCCTTGACCTGGCGCCCCGCGGCGTCGGCGAGCTGGAAACGTTCGAGCAACTCGTCGACGCGACGTCCCAGCCCGGCTCCCCGCAATCCGTAGAGCCTGCCCTGGAGTTGAAGGTTCTCCCGGCCGGTCGCGACCGGGTCGGCGCCCGAGCTCTGGGCGACCACGCCGATCGCGCGGCGCACCCGGTCCGGGTGGCGCAGGACGTCGTGCCCCGCGACGGTGGCGGTGCCCGAGTCGGGGCGGGCCAGGGTGGTGAGGATCTTGACGGTGGTGGACTTGCCGGCGCCGTTCGGACCGAGCAGTCCGAAGACGGTGCCGGGCTCGACGGTGACGTCCATGCCGTTGAGGGCGGTGACGTCACCTGGGTAGGTCTTGATCAGCTGACGCGCCTCGACCGCGGGCGCAAGGGTACTGCTCATGACGCATGCTCTCCTGTGTGAGCGGTGATCTCGGGCAGGGCCGAACCGATCCGCGGGAAGAGCGCCGGGCTATCCTGGGTGTGCCGCACCTCGATCGCCTGGAACTGCCTCACAGCGGATTCAATTCGGGGTTCGAGACCCTGGCGGGGCTGCTGGAACAGCTCCGCCGGGGTCTTTTTCTTCGGCTACTGTCTGTCGACGTCGCCTTCCAGATTCAGGTACTCCTCGGGGACCTCCCCCGTCTCGTTGAAGGTCCGCCACTCCTTGACGCCCGGAAACGTGCCCGCCGTGACCTCCGCCAGGAAGTCGCGGACCCACGCGGCCTCCGCCTCGATCATGTGCAGCTTGAACTCGGACTCGATCAGAAAGAGCCGGGGCAGCGTCTCGTAGAGCTTCTCCAGGCCCCCACGCGCACTCGCGGCCTGCACCTCCAGCATGCCGAGCCGTTCCCCCAGCAGGCGGGCCACCTCGTCGGGGTGGAGCACGCCCATCAGCGAGAGCGCGGCCTCGAAGATCGGGTACTCCTGCACCGGGACGGCGAGCAGGTCGGACAGCCACTCCGTGGCCTCTTCGCGCCCGGCGTCCGTGATGCCGTACAGCGTGCGCTCGGGGCGGTTGCCCTGCCGCTGTACCTCGGCGACCTCGACGAAGCCGTACTTCTCCAGGTTCTGCACGACGGTGTAGAGCGAGCCGTAGTTGATCTTCAGGCTCGTGTCCTTGCCGCGGCGACGCAGGGTCTGGGCGATCTCGTACGGATGCATCGGCTTCTCGGTGAGCAGCACCATGACCGCGAGCGCCAGCGGGTTGCCGAGCTTCCGGCGTTTGACTGCCACGATGACCCCCTCACCTCGTCCCCGAATATCCGTACCCGAACATATCGCGTCACCGAATCAAGAGTCAATACACACGATGTATCGCGACTTGATAGGGAGCGCAAGGGCGTGAGGACTTAGGCCCGCCACCGACACGGCCGCGTCACGCGAGCGAAACAGGGTCTCCCTAATTTCTGTCACCCGACAGGAATCCCGCTCCTTCCGCGCCGAAGGCAGGTGCCGCCGTGACCACCACCGCCCCCTCCGACGTACGCCCCGACCCGCCGCAGTCCCCCGGCGACGGCTCCCTGGCCGAGTTCGGCTACCGCCAGGAGCTGCACCGCAGCCTCGGCCGGTACGCCTCGTTCGCCGCCGGCTTCTCCTTCATCTCCGTCCTGACGACCGTCTTCCAGTTCTTCGCCTTCGGGTACGCGTTCGGCGGTCCGGTCTTCTTCTGGACCTGGCCGGCCGTGCTGGTGGGCCAGTTGACGGTCGCCGCCTGCTTCGCGGAGCTGGCCGCCCGCTATCCGATCTCTGGCGCCATCTACCAGTGGTCGTCGCGCCTGTCGAACCTCTCCTTCGGCTGGTTCGCCGGCTGGATCATGGTGATCGGGCAGATCGTGGTGGTCGCGGCCGCGGCGCTCGCGCTCCAGATGGTGCTGCCGGCGATCTGGTCGGGCTTCCAGCTGGTGGGCAGCGATCCGACGCCCACCAGTCCCGACGGCGCGGCGAACGCGGCCGTCCTCGGCGTGATCCTGCTGGTGCTGACCACGCTGGTCAACGTCGTCGACAACCGCGTGATGTCCGTGATCAACCGGATCGGCGTGACCGCGGAGATCATCGGCGCGGTCCTGATCATCGTGCTCCTGCTCACCCACTCCGAGCGCTCCCCCGGCATCACCTTCCACACCGGCGCGGGCAGCACCGGCCTGTTCGGGGCGTTGATGGTCGGTTCCTTCATGGCGGCGTACGTGATGATCGGCTTCGACAGCGCGGGCGAGATGAGCGAGGAGACCCACAACCCGCGCCGCACCGCGCCCCGTACGATCCTCACCGCGCTCGGCGCGGCGGGCCTGCTCGGCGGTCTGATCGTGCTCGGCGGACTGCTGGCCGCGCCCAGCCTGACGGACGGGCATCTGGGCGTCGATGGTCTGAGCTACGTCCTGACCAGCAGTCTCGGCGACGGGGTCGGCCGGACGCTGCTCGCCGATGTCGTGGTGGCCATCGCGGTGGCGACACTGGCCATCCAGACGGCCGCCTGCCGCATGCTCTTCTCGATGGCCCGCGACCAGCAGCTCCCCTTCTCCCGCCGCCTCGCCAAGGTCAACCCGCGCACCGGCATGCCGAGCGCCCCCGCCCTGGTCGTGGGTGTCCTCGCCGCCGCCCTGCTGCTGCTCAACTTCGCCTCCCCGGACGCCTTTCTGGCCATCGGCACCACCTGCATCGTGATGCTGTACCTGGCGTACGCGATGGTCACCGGGCCCCTGCTGGTCCGCCGCCTGCGCGGGGAGTTCACCGCCGACGGCGCCGACGAGACGGGCGCCCCGCTCTTCTCCCTCGGCCGCTGGGGCGTCCCCGTCAACGCGATCGCCCTCCTCTACGGCCTCTTCATGACCGTCAACCTCGCCTGGCCCCGCGCCGCGGTGTACGACCCGGCGGGCGGGCATTGGTACTTCCAGTGGTTCACCCTGTTGTTCCTGGGCGTGACACTGGTCGCGGGCTTCGCGTACCGGGCGTACAAGACGCGCGCCACCGTGGCGGAGGCCCCGGCCTACGCCTGACGGACATCGGGCCTCGTACGCCCGACGTACAGCGGCCACTCGCGCCCGACGGTGCGCGACGGATACCGGGCCTCGTACGCCCGACGGACACCGGCCACTAACGGCTTACGGTGCCCGGCAGGCTCCGGGCCTCGTGCGACCGACGGTGGCCGCCGGGGGTCGGGGCCGGTACGTGCGGCAGGTCCCCGCCTCGTACGCTTGACCAGGTGAGACGCAAGCCCCGGATTCCGCCCTCCCCGCTGCCCCAGCGCGACGGGGTCGATCCCGTGCGGATCAAGCTGCCGCAGGGCGGGGGCTGGGCCACCGTGCGGGAGCATCTGGTGGAGCGGCTCGCGGCGGGGGCCGGGGTGATCGACGGGATGATCGGCGAGGGGCTGATCGTCGGGGAGGACGGGCACCCCCTGACCGCCGACGCGGCCTACGCGCCGGGGATGTTCGTCTGGTTCCACCGGGAGTTGCCGCACGAGGAGCGGGTGCCGTTCGCGCTCGACGTCGTGTACCGCGACGCGCACATCGTCGTCGCCGACAAGCCGCACTTCCTCGCCACCACCCCGCGCGGCAGCCATGTCGCCGAGACCGCCCTGGCCCGGCTGCGGCGGCAGCTGGATCTGCCGACGCTCGGCGCCGCACACCGCCTCGACCGGCTCACCGCCGGGCTGGTGCTGTTCACCGTGCGGCCCGAAGAGCGCGGCGCGTACCAGTCGCTGTTCCGCGACAAGCTGGTCCGCAAGGAGTACGAGGCCGTGGCCCCGTACGACGAGAGGCTGGCCCTGCCGCGCACCGTGCGCAGCCGGATCGTGAAGGAGCGCGGGGTGATGGCCGCCCGGGAGGTGCCGGGCGAGCCGAACGCGGTCAGCCGGGTCGAGCTGCTGGAGCGTCGTGGCCCACGGGGGCGCTACCGGCTGATGCCCAGCACCGGACAGACGCATCAACTCCGGGTGCACATGAACGCGCTGGGCGTACCCCTCCTCGGCGATCCGCTCTACCCGGTGGTCACCGGCCCCGTGCCGGCCGGTGACTTTCGGCGCCCGCTGCAACTGCTGGCGCGGGCGCTGGAGTTCACCGATCCGGTCACGGGACACGCGCACCGGTTCGTCAGCGGACGGGCGCTCCAGGCCTGGTCCGCGTACGACGACTGGGCTCAGTAGCCACGCCACCAGCGCAGGAAGCGCTGCCAGGCGCCCAGCCGGACGGCGGGCTCCTCAGCCGGCGCAGGCGGTGCGGCCACCGGCTGTGAGGCGGGCGCGGTCGGCGCCGGGCTGTCGGTCGTGACCTGCCAGGAGGGCCGTTGCCGCGGCAGCGGGTTGCCGGTCGGACTCTGCATCACGTCCTGCGGCGGCTTCGGCAGGAACCGTACGGGCAGCTCCACCAGATGTCGTGACGACATCGACGAACGCCAGCGCAACTCGTGCTCCGGGCAGTCGAGTTCGACATCCGGCAGCCGCAGCAGCAGCGCGTCGACACCGACGTCGGCGATGGCACGGCCGATGTCCTGGCCCGGGCACTCGTGCGGACCGCCGCCGAACGCGAGGTGGGAGCGGTTGCCCTGCATGTTCGCGGCGAGGTCGGGCCGGACCCGGGGGTCGACATTGCCCGGCGCGATCCCGAAGAGCAGTCCGTCGCCCTTGCGGATGAGCCGGCCGCCCAACTCCGTCTCCTGCTTGGCGAAGTAGCCCAGGACCGCGCTGAACGGCGGCTCGTCCCACAGCGACTGCTCGACCGCCTCGGGCACCGTCATCTGGCCGCCGTTCAGCTGGGCACGGAAGCGGGGATCGGTGAGCACCATCCGCAGCACATTGGCGAG
This sequence comes from Streptomyces sp. NPDC058246, assembly GCF_042881985.1. Taxonomy (NCBI): domain Bacteria; kingdom Bacillati; phylum Actinomycetota; class Actinomycetes; order Kitasatosporales; family Streptomycetaceae; genus Streptomyces; species Streptomyces sp. NPDC058246. The sequence continues at coordinate 12,614 of NZ_JBHVWZ010000059.1, forward strand.
CAGGTTGGCCGTGGCCTCGTACGCGGCGAGCAGGACGAGGCGCAGATGCTGGGCGACCTCGTCGTCGTCGAGGCCGGCCGGGTGGTTGATGAGGTGACTGGTGAAGTCGTCCTCGGGCCGGGCGCGCCGGCGGGTGGTGAGCTGCATCAGCACACCCATGACGTACTCGTTGCTGGCGATCGCGGTCTCGGTGCCCTTGAGCAGGTCACGGGTGGCGTGCACCATGCGGTCGTTGTAGTCCTCGGGCATACCGAGGATCTCGCAGAGCACGGCCATCGGCAGATGCTCGGCGAACTGGCCGACCAGGTCGGCCGTGCCGCGCTCGGAGAACTCGTTGACGAGGCGCTGCGTCGAGCGGTTGATGTGGCGCCGCAGGCTGCGGAAGTCGATGGTCGACATGGCGCCGGTGACCGCGCCGCGCAGCCGCAGGTGCTCGTCGCCCTCGGCGTGCGAGCAGATGGGCTGCCAGGCGATGTGCGGCGCGAGCGGGTGATCGGCGCCCGCCGAACCGTCCTGGACGGCGGTCCACAGACGGCTGTCGCGCGCGAAGTGCGCGGGGTTGCTCACCATGTGCAGGTTCTCGCCGTGGCCGAGCACCACCCAGATCGGCACGTCGTTGTGGAGCAGCACGGGGGCGACGGCACCGTGCTCGGCGCGGAGTTTCTCGTACAGCGCTCCCAGGTCCTCGGCCTCGGGGCCGTACAGGCGGCGCAGCCCGCCGGGGCCGAGGCCGTGGGCGGGGCAGCCGGGCGGCGGCCCGAGCGTGGGATCGTCCGTACCGGTCGTGGAGTGGGATTCAGGCGTCACGGTGATCGCTCCGAAAAGGAAGTGGATCCGGTGTCTGGGGAGTTCGAGGAAAGGGGGACAAGGTCGTGTCGGGGGAATTCGGGGGAAGGGCGTGTCTGCGGAGTTCGAGGGAAAGGCGAGCGAGCCTGCGGATGGTTCGGAAGGTCAGGCGCGCGCGGAGGGCGAGGACATGGCCAGCGAGTGCAGGAAGCGCATCAGCGTCATCAGGACGTCCCGGCTGGAGGCCCGGCGGCGCGCGTCGCACTGCACGATCGGGATCTCCTCGGAGAGGTCGAGCGCCGTGCGCAGGTCCTCGATCGGGTAACTGGGCGCGTCCGGGAACGTGTTTATGGCGACGACGAACGGCACACCGCGCTCCTCCAGGCGGCCGATCACGTCGAAGCTGACCTCCAGCCGGCGGGTGTCGATCAGCACGACCGCGCCGAGCGCGCCCTCGAAGAGGCCGTTCCACAGGAACCAGAAGCGCTCCTGCCCCGGTGTGCCGAACAGGTAGAGCACCAGCTGTTCCGTGATGGAGATGCGGCCGAAGTCCATGGCGACGGTGGTGGCCGTCTTGGTCTCGGAGCCGTAGTTGTCGTCGACTCCGATGCCGGCCTGCGTCATGGTCTCCTCGGTGGTCAGCGGCCTGATCTCGCTGACGGAGCCCACCATGGTCGTCTTGCCGACCCCGAAGCCGCCCACGATCACGATCTTCACCGCCGCTTGTGCCGTGTGCGGCAGGTGGTCCTCGGCGCGAGGACCCGTGATGGTGTCAGAGCTTTTGAAGTCCATGCATCACCGCTTCGAGGAGGGAACGGTCGGGCAGCGCCTGACGGACGATCGGGGCGCGCGCCAGTACCAGTTCGGCCGCCAGCAGCTCGGTGAGCAGGACGGTCACCACGCTGAACGGCAGATTGAGATAGGCCGAGAGCTCGGCCGCGGACAGAGGGGCCTTGCAGAGCCGCAGCAGCGCCGACTGCTCCGGCTGGGTGGCGGGCGGCGGCGCGTCGGCGCGCGCCACGATTAACGTGACCAGGTCGATGTCGGCCCGGTCGCCGCCCTCGCCACCGCCTGTCAGGACATACAGGCGGCCGGGGTCCTTGGGGTCTTCCTGGCCCTCCGGGGCGGGTGCCGCTGTGGGGGGCTCCGGAGGTTCTTCCTTGGGGTAGCGCCGCCGGCGTTGCGGAGGAGTCATACGGTCTGCCCGTTGCGCCGTGGCGGACTGGTCAGATGGGCGCCGATCCGGACCACGAGGTCGCGCATGCGGTTGCTCATCAGACCGGGTTCCGCGGTCTGGTTGGCGAGCACCGCGAGATAGGCGTTGGGTCCCGCCGACATCAGATAGAAGTAGCCGCCGTTGATCTCGATGATGACCATGCGCATCCGGCCGTCGCTGTTGGGGATCTCGCTCGCGACGGCTCCGGCCAGGCTCTGCAGACCCGCGCAGGCCGCGGCGACCCGGTCGGCCGCGTCCGGGTCGCCGCCGTAGCGGGCGATGCGCAGTCCGTCGGCGGAGAGCACGACGATCTGCTGAATGCCCGGTACGCCGTCGGCGAGCTCCTTGAGCATCCAGTCGAAGTTGGCTCGCTGCTGGATCACTTGAGGTCCCCCTCGTCGTCGGCCTCGACAGGGGCCGCCTGGATGTTCGTGCTGAATGCGGACGGGTCGGTCAGCGCGGATGCGTCGGTGAGCTCGGACACGTCGGTGAACGCGGTCGGGTCGGTGAACGCGGTCGGGTCCGGGTCACCCTTGAGCCCGTTCATGAACGCCTCGACCCACAGCCCCGGTTCGGGCTCCGGCTCCTGCGCTACGGGCTCGGGCGCCCACGAGGCGGCCGCCGCGGCCTTGGCCTCGGCAGCCTCCGCCTCGGCCCGGGCGGCCTCCGCGTACCGCTGGCTGAGCGGGACCTTGACCCTGCTGCGGCGCTGCGGGAGCCCGTTGGCCGTCCACTCGGTGACCACCGGGGCGTCGTCGTGGGACCCGTCCGCCGAGGAGGGGATACGCGGTCCGGTGGTCGGGCGGCGCTTCTTGGGCTTGCGCGCCGGGCCCTCGACTCCGCCGGTGTCCATACCCGCCACGGACGACGCGCCGACCCCGTGCGCGAGACCGGGGGCCGGGCCGGTGGTGAGCATGTCGCGGGGCGCGACGAGGACGGCGCGGACGCCGCCGTACGCGGACTGCCTCAGCGAGACCTGCATGTTGTACATCTGCGCGAGTCGGCCGACGACGGCCATGCCGAGCCGGGGGGCCTCGCCCATGACGGTCGGGTCGACACCCGCGGCGGCCAGTCGGAGCAGTTCCTCGATCTTTCCGCGGGCCTCGTCGCTGAGGCTGACGCCGCCGTCCTCGATCTCGATGGCGACGCCGGTCTGCACCTCGATGGCGGTGACGTGCACCTTGGTGTGCGGCGGCGAGTAGCGCGTGGCGTTGTCGAGGAGCTCGGCCAGCGCGTGGATGAGGGGCTCGACGGATACGCCCTTGACGGCGACGTCGACGATGTTGTGCAGCTCGATACGGCGGTACTCGAGGATCCGGGACATCGCGCCGCGCATGACACTGAACAGCGGTACGGGCCTGGGCCATTGGCGTCCGGGACGACCGCCGCCCAGCACCGCGATGGAGTCGGCGAGGCGGCCGATCAGCGCGGTGCCGTGGTCGATGCGCAGGAGGTCGTCGAAGACCTCGGGGTTGCGTCCGTGGTCCTCCTCCATCTCGCGCAGTTCGTTGTTCTGCTGGTGGACGATCGCCTGGACGCGCCGGGCGATGTTGACGAAGGAGCGCTGCGTCGCGTCACGCATCGACTCCTCGGTGTCGATGGTCTTGAGCAGCGTCTTCAGCAGGTCGCGCTGTGGCTCGGGGAGGTCGCGGTGGTCCGGGTTGTCGCGGCCCAGCGTGCGAATCACCTCTGCGGGCGAATTGCCGCGGCGCATCCGGTCGAGCGCGGTGGGCAGGACGTCCCTGTGGAGGTACTCGATCTCCTGGTCGTGGGCGGCGATGCGCTGTTCCAGGACGGCGGTGCGCCGCGCGAAGTCGGCGCGCAGGTCGCGGGCGACGCGGCCGCGGCGTACGGCTTCGGCTCCGATCGCGACGACCAGGAGCGTCGCGATGCCGCCGCACCAGCCGACGGCGGCCCGGGCAGGGTCCGCCACGACGGCGACGGCGGCTCCGGTCGCCGCGGCCATCAGTATGGCCGGCAGCAACAGCACGCGCGCGTAGGGAAGTTCACGGCCACCGGGAGGCGATTGAACACTCACCATGTATGCCCTCTAAGACAAATCGACTGGGGGGTCGGGGAAGTTTGTGGGGGAAACGGCACGGTCAAACTGAATCTTCGGAACTTTTGGGAACAAGCGCACGAATACACCTCAACTCGGTGCGCTGCGGGCGAGCTTAGTCCGACCGGATCATCGCTGTGTCATATTCAGCAAGCACCTGAAATCGCCCTGGGGACTGGAGTACTGTCTGCCCCATTTACACGCTGTGACTTCGCTCGCACACGGTGGGTGACGGCGTACGCGCATGCGAAAGCGGCTCCCCGGAGGGGTGAAAGCCCCCTGGGGGCTCGTCTCGAAATCCCGACTCAGCAACTCCGGCCACCGGCACCGATGCCGGTACCGGCTCAAACTCAGCCGCTCCGGCTCAACAGCTCCGGTTCAGATTCCGGCGATCCGCAGCGCCGCGTCCGCCGTGGCCTCGGCGAACGCCGACACCGGCCGCTCCGGATCGGAGCGGCGCACGAGGATGACACCCTCGATCAGCCCGAACAGCAGATCCGTGCGCAGATCCAGCTCGCTCTTCGCGAGCGCACCCCCCGCCGCCGTCGTGGCGAGCAACTGCCGATAGGTGTCCTTGAGTTCGGCCCGTACGGCATGGAAGCCGGCGAAGCGTTCGGTGCGCACCTCGGGCAGCAGATACAGCCCGCCCAGATTGTGCGGGCCACCGCAGAGCAGCTCGACGTCCGTGCGGCACAGCTCCCACAGCCGCCCCTCGGCCGGAGCCGTGTCGTCCGCGAGGAGCTCGCGGGCGAAGGCCAGCGACGGCGTGACCGTGGACTCCAGAAGCTCGGCGAGCAGCTCCTCCTTGCCGGAGACGTAGTGGTACATCGAGGCCTGGCGCATACCGGCCCGCTCGGCGACGGCCCGGGTGGTCGTGGCGGCGTACCCGCGCGTGGTGAACAACTCGGCGGCCGCGGCGAGCAGTTCGTCGCGCGGGGAGAGGCCGCTGTCCGGCCGCTGGGCGGCCGCCCGCGGTCTGCCGACCTTTCGTCCACCGGTTCCCATGCGTTCGATCCTAGCCGCGGGTCGTCCATGACTGGTCGCACAGTCCCTCGCGCCTCTACCGGACACATTCCAGCGCACCTCTACCGAACGCATTCCAGCGCGCCTCCGCCGGACACATTCCACCGCGCCTCCGCCGGACGCATTCCAGCGGGCCTCCCCCGGGCGCATTCCAGCCCGAGGCGCCCACCGTGAGGCATCCGTAACCGGTCCGCAACGCACGGGCAACGGCCCCGACCTCCCGGACTCCTAATTTCTGTCGCGCGACAGAAATGACCCAGCCGAGTTGAGCCGGAGGCCCCGCGATGGCGACAGCGACCACGTACGGAGCACGCGATCACGCCCGCGCCCAGGAGGGTTCCCGTGTCGAGGCCATGCCGGTCGTCCCGGCCGGCACCTGGCCGACGCCCCCCTGCGAGGCCGGCCACCTGCTGTGGGCGGAGACGGTGGCGGGCGGCAACTACACGCACAAGGTGCTGGCCCGCGGCACGGAGCTCAGGCTGACCGACCTGAGGGGCGACGCCTGCGCGCACGTCCTCCTCCACGTCGCTGACCGCCCGTGGGAGCGCCTGAACGTGGCGGACACGGTCAAGGTCCAGTGGAACGCCTACCTCGGCGAGGGCCAGTTGCTCCTGTCCGACCAGGGCCGGGTGCTGGCCTCGGTGG
>NZ_JBHVWZ010000060.1:0-14401 GCF_042881985.1 Streptomyces sp. NPDC058246
TTTCCCTTTCCGGCGGTTCCGACTCTATCAGATCCTTTCGGGCCTGATTCCCAGTCAGCGGGGCTTGTCTTCGCGGCTGTTGGGCCGTTCCGACGTCCCAAACTTTAGCGGATCCGTTCGGCAGTTCCTAATCGGGCCGCCGACCCCAAATCGAATTGAATTCGGGCACGCCGAAATCAATCCCGTGGGGAGATCGTGCTGGTGGTTGGGTGCCGCATCCGCGGCGGAGGTGCTACCGCAGAACCGTTACGGCTCCGTGGCAACTCGAAGAATCTTACGGATCGGGCAGGGCAGTGTCAACCGCCCCTGTCAAGATCTTTTACTCGGCGGCCGGGAAGCCCTCAGGAGATGCCCGGGATCCTCAGTCGAGGTCGCTGAGCCGGCCGCCCGCGTCCGGCTGCGCGTGCTCCACCCGGCGCAGAAGACGGGTGAGGACCTCACCCAGGACACCGCGCTCATCGGCGGACAGATCCTGGAGCAGGTCCTCCTCGAAGCCCGACGCGAGACGCATCGCCTCCAGCCACTTCTCGCGCCCCTCGTCCGTCAGCTCCACGATGACGCGCACGCGGTTCGACTCGTCGCGCTCCCTGGTGACCAGCCCCTCCGCGACCATGCGGTCGATGCGGTGGGTCATCGCAGCCGGCGTGAGACCGAGTCGCTTGGCGATGTCGCTCGGGCCCATCCGGTACGGAGCGCCGGAGAGGACGAGGGCCTTGAGGACCTCCCACTCGGCGTTGCTGATGCCGAGCGCGGCGGTCTGACGGCCGTAGGCGACGTTCATACGCCGGTTGAGGCGGGAGAGCGCCGAGACGATCTTCTCGACCTGGGGGTCGAGGTCCCGGAACTCGCGCTGGTAGGCGGCGATCTGTTCGTCGAGTGTCGGCTCAGTGACGCCGGGGATGTCGCCCATGGCCCGAGTATCGCACGGAGTCACTTGGTATTGAAGTCCTTCGAGGTGTACAGTTCAAGCTCAAACTTTAGCTTCGAAGTCTTCAGGTCTGCATCTCTGTGCAATGAAGGCTTCACGACCAAGGCAGGTGAAAGTGACCAGGGCGATGGGCGCAGCGATGCGCCGGATCCACATGGGCAACGCACTCGGCGCGTTCGGGCTCGGCTTTACCGTCCCCTTCCTCTACGTCTATGTGGCGCAGGTGCGAGGGCTCGGTTCCATGACGGCGGGCATGGTGCTCGCCGTCTTCGCCGTGGCCGCTCTCGTCGTACTGCCGTTCGCCGGGCGAGCCATCGTCCGCCGCGGCCCCTTGCCGGTCCTGCTCGCCGCACTGGTCACCGCCGCCATCGGAGCGCTGAGCCTCGGGCTCGCGAACAGCGCCACCACCGTGCTGCTGTCGGCCGCGGCGCTCGGTGCCGGTCAGGCCGTGATGCAGCCTGCGCTCGCGACGATGATCGTGGACTGCTCCACCGCGGAGACGCGGTCGCGTGCCTTCGCGATGCAGTTCTTCCTGCAGAACCTGGGTCTCGGCGTGGGCGGGCTCATCGGCGGCCATATCGTCGACACCACCCGGGCCGGCTCGTTCACGTTGCTGTTCTCGATCGAGGCGGCGATGTTCCTGCTGCTGGCCGTGATCATGTCGACCGTGCGGATGCCGCGCGCGCCGAAGGTCGAGGGTGCGCCGCAGGCCAGGGGCGGCAGCTGGAAGCAGCTGCTCGGCAACCGGGCCATGGTGCAGCTGTCCGTGCTGGGCTTCGTGTTGTTCTTCGCCTGCTACGGACAGTTCGAGTCGGGTCTCTCCGCGTACGGCGTCGAGGCGGCCGGGATCTCCACATCCGCGCTCGGTACGGCGATGGCGGCGAACACGGCGATGATCGTGGTCGCGCAGTTCGCGGTGCTCAAGTTCGTCGAGCGCCGGAAGCGGTCCCGGGTGATCGCCGCGGTCGGGCTCATCTGGGCGGTCGCGTGGCTCGCGGCCGGCTACGCGGGCCTCGGGCACGGCAGCCGGACCATGGCCACGGCGGCGTTCGTCTCGACGTACGCGCTCTTCGGTCTCGGCGAGGCGATGCTGTCGCCGACCGTCGCTCCGCTGGTCGCCGACCTGGCGCCGTCGGGCATGGCCGGTCAGTACAACTCGGCCTTCGCCCTGGTGAAGCAGCTCGCGCTGGCCGTCGGGCCCGCGGTGGGCGGTCCGATGGGTGCCTCGCTGCACGGCCCGTATGTCGTCACGTTCCTTCTCTTCTCGCTCGGCATCACGTTCCTGGCCGTGCGGCTGGGGCGGCACCTCACCCCCCTCCAGAACCAGCCGTCGCCGGCGCGGAGCCGGGTGGTCGCACAGGGCGGGACACCGGCGGAGCCGGTCCGGGCGAGCGCCTGACCGGCTGACGCAACGGACGATTGACGCAACGGACGATCACGGGCGATTGACGACGGCCGCGACCACCGCCCCGGTGGTCGCGGCCGTCGTCGTCCGTCAGCGGACTCCTGTCACCAGGTTGGTGGTGAAGGGGAGGGTCGCGGTGCCGTCGGGGGCGGTGCGGTCGGCGAGGTGGGCGTGGACCGCGCGGCCGGCCCGTACGAGGGCGTCGTCGCCGGCCTTATCGGCGATGGCCTGGCCCCAGGAGGTCGACGAGAGCTGGCCCGGGGCGTACTCGGCGAGCGGTGGGAAGGCGACGCCGAAGGTGACCTGGTGGGCCGTGACGTCGTGGAAGCCGGCGGTGCGCAGGGCGGTGGTGAGGCGTTCGGCGGTGCCGGAGAAGGCACCCTCGTAGTCTGCGGCGAGCTCCGGGCCGCCGTACTCCCTGACGGCCTCGTACTGGGCCACGAAGTACGGGATCAGGTCCCTGGGGGCCCAGGCGGTGGCGGCGAAGCGCCCTCCCGGGCGGGTCACGCGGGCCGTCTCCGCGAAGGCGGCGTCCAGGTCGGGGAAGAACTGGACACCCTGCTGGCAGACCACCGCGTCGAAGGTGGCGTCCTCGTAGGGGAGTTTGTCGGCGGGGGCCGCGGTGAACTCGATGTCCGGGTACATGCGGGGTGCGTGTTCCCTGGCCACCCTGATCATGCCGTTGTTGACGTCCGCGCCCGAGACGCGGCCCGCCGGGCCGACTCGGGCCGCCGCCGCGCGGGCCGCGAAGCCGGTGCCGCAGGCCAGGTCCAGGACCTTGGCACCGGGGAACAGGTCGGCGGCGTCCAGGATCGCCGTCACGAAGGGCGCCATGAACGGCGCGGCGTACTGCTCGTAGCGCTCGGGAGCACTCCCTTTGAGCTGAAAGCCCGTTTCGTCTGCCATGGGGGAGCTACTAGCACCGTGCGGGGCGGACGGCCAGGTGCCGCGCGGGGGTGCCCCGTAAGCAGGGTGCCCCGTAAGGGGCGCGGGGGACTGCGCGACAAGCCCCCACGCACCGCAGACCTCAGACCCGCAGAGCTCAGACCCGCAGACCCGCAGACCCGCATACTCGCAGCCGACCGGCCAGCCCTGGCCTTCAACTGCCCCCGCGCGGTAGCGCGAACTCGCACCACACCGCCTTGCCGCCACCGGGCGTGCGTCGGGACCCCCAGCCGGAGGCGATCGTGGCGACGATGGCGATGCCCCGCCCGGCCTCGTCGGCGGGCTCGGCACGGCGCCGCCGCGGCAGATGGTCGTCGCCGTCCGTGACCTCGATGATCAGACGCCGGTCGGTGCGCCGGAGGCGCAGGCGCATCGGTGGCGTCCCGTGCTGCAACGAGTTCGCGACGAGCTCGCTCGCGGCGAGCACGCCCAGATCGTGCAGGTCACCGGGGAAGCGCCAACTGGTGAGCACGCCGGAGGCGAAGGCACGCGCGCGTGGAGCCGCCTCCACGCCCCCGAGCAACTCCAGTGCGGCATTGCGGAAGAGCTCACCGTCCGGCCCCGTACGGGAGGGGTGCTGGAGGACCAGGACGGCCACGTCGTCGTCATGGTCGGCGGTGACGCCCGCCGAGCGGACCAGGCGGTCGCAGATCACCTGGGGGGTGCCCGTGGCGCCGGCCAGGGCGCGCTCCAGGGACGCGATGCCCTCGTCCAGGTCCTCGTCACGGCGCTCGACCAGGCCGTCGGTGTAGAGCACGGCGGTCGAGCCGGGGCCGAGCGGCACCGAGCCGGACGCGTGCAGCCAGCCGCCGGTGCCGAGCGGCGGTCCGGTGGGCTCGTCGGCGCGGTGGACGACGCCGCTCTCGTCCCGGACCAGGATGGGCAGGTGGCCCGCCGAGGCGTACACCAGCCGGCCCTCGTTCGGGTCGTGGATCGCGTACACGCAGGTGGCGATCTGGTTGGCGTCGATCTCGGTGGCGAGGCCGTCGAGGAGTTGCAGGATCTCGTGCGGGGGGAGGTCGAGGCGGGCGTACGCGCGTACGGCCGTACGCAGTTGGCCCATGACCGCTGCCGCGCGGACCCCGCGGCCCATGACGTCGCCGATGACGAGGGCCGTGCGGCCGCCGCCGAGGGTGATCACGTCGTACCAGTCGCCGCCGACCGCGGCCTCCGTGCCGCCGGGCTGGTAGGTGGCGGCGATGCGCAGGTCGTCGGGCTCCTCCAGCTCCTGGGGGAGCAGGGAGCGCTGGAGGGTGACGGCCGTCTCGCGCTGGCGGCGCTCGCTGGTGCGCAGCCGCTCGGCGGCCTCGGCGTGGTCGGTGACGTCGGTGGCGAAGACGAGGACGCCGCCGCCCTGGCCGTCCGGAGAGGCGTCGACGGGAGTGCAGGTGAAGGTGTAGGAGCGGCCGCCGGGCACCTTGCGGGACTTGACCGTACGGGGCTTCGCGCTGCGCAGGACCTGGTCCAGGAGCGGCAGCAGGCCGAGCTCGTCCAGCTCGGGCAGCGCCTCGCGCGCGGGCTCGCCGACGGGGCGTACGCCGAAGGCCGCCGTATAGGCGTCGTTGACGTACGCGAGGCGGTGCTCGGGGCCGTGCACGAGGGCGACGAGCGCGGGGACGCGGTCGAGGACCTCGCGTACCGGCAGCTCGTCGACGGCGAGCACGGGCGGGGCGTCGTCGGTCAGCTGCTCGGCGCGGGCCGCCGGCACGGAGCCGTCCCCTCGGCGGTCGGGGGAGACCGGGTGCTCGGTCCGCGCTGCGGCGCGGCGCTGCGTTCCGGGGAGCCGGGCGCTCCAGCGCGTGAAGTTCACGAATCCTTGCCTCGTGTTGGTCGGCTCCGGCCGGCGCGGGTCGGCCGGGGGTCCGGGGTCCGGGGGTCGGCCCCCGGGGGATACAGCACTTGGGGGGAAGCCTCGTGGGTTGCGATGAGCGAGCGATGAGCGAGCGGCGGGCAGGCGGTGGGCGAGCGGTGCGGCCGCCCGAGGTCGTGCACCAGTCTGGCCGACCGGACCGACATCCGTCAGACGTCGGCCCGATCGGTGGAGTTCCTCGGTCCGGTCAGGACGACCCCTTCGGGTCGAGCTTCGGGTCGAGAGGATGCTTTCCACCGGCCGCGAGTTCGAACTCCGCGCGGGGATGTTCGAGCGAACCGAGGGACACGATCTCCCTCTTGAAGAGCCCCGCCAGGGCCCATTCGGCCAGTACCCGGGCCTTGCGGTTGAAGGTCGGCACCCTGCTGAGGTGGTAGACGCGGTGCATGAACCAGGCAGGATAGCCCTTCAGCTTCCGCCCGTAGACGTGCGCGACGCCCTTGTGCAGCCCGAGGGACGCGACCGAACCGACGTACTTGTGGGAGTACGTCTCGAGCTCCTCGCCGCGCAGGGAGTGCACGATGTTGTCGCCGAGGACCTTGGCCTGGCGCACGGCGTGCTGGGCGTTGGGCGCGGTCTCCTTGCCGGGCTCGGCGGTGACGTCGGGGACGGCGGCGGCGTCTCCCGCGCCCCACGCGTGGGGGGCGCCGTCCACGGTCAGCTGGGGAGTGCACTTGAGACGTCCGCGCCCGTTCAGCGGGAGGTCGGTGGCGGCGAGGACCGGATGCGGCTTCACGCCGGCCGTCCACACGACCGTACGCGTGGGGAAGCGGGCGCCGTCACTGAGGACGGCGATCCGGTCCGCGCAGGAGTCGAGGCGGGTGTCCAGGCGTACATCGATGTTGCGGCGGCGCAGCTGCGTGATCGTGTACTTGCCCATCGCCTCGCCGACCTCGGGGAGGATGCGGTCCGTTGCCTCGACGAGGATCCACTTCATGTCCTCGGGCTGGACGTTGTGGTAGTAGCGCGCGGTGTAGCGGGCCATGTCCTCCAGCTCGCCGAGCGCTTCGACGCCGGCGTAACCGCCTCCTACGAAGACGAAGGTCAGGGCAGCGTCGCGGATCGCGGGGTCGCGGGTGGAGGAGGCGATGTCCATCTGCTCGATGACGTGATTGCGCAGGCCGATGGCCTCCTCGACGGTCTTGAAGCCGATGGCGTAGTCGGCGAGACCGGGGATCGGCAGGGCGCGCGAGATCGAGCCGGGGGCGAGCACGAGTTCGTCGTACGTGATCTGCACCGCGCCCGCGCCCTCCTCCTCGGTGGCGAGGGTGGTTACCGTCGCGGTGCGCTTGGCGTGGTCGATCGACTGGGCCTCGCCGATGACGATGCGGCACTGGTCGAGGACCCGGCGCAGCGGGACGACCACATGGCGCGGCGAGATCGAGCCCGCGGCGGCCTCGGGAAGGAACGGCTGATACGTCATGTACGGGTCGGGCGAGACGACCGTGATCTCGACCTCGCCCCGCTTCAGCTCGGCCTTCAACTTCCGCTGGAGACGCAGAGCGGTGTACATCCCGACGTAGCCGCCGCCGACAATGAGAATGCGCGCACGTTCCTTCACCATCCCATGACGCACCCAGCTCCGGAGTTTGTCCACAGGCCCGGCAATTTGTGTGACCGGGCGCCGACAACGCGCAGGGTTGGCCGATTTGCCGGCGTGCATGGAAGAAGCGCAGGTCAGCGGGGGTGAGAGGGGTTGACGGAGGGGGCGTAATCGGGACGTAACCGCCCCGTACTCCGATCGGGGGGCGCTCCGTGCGGAACCTGCCCCTTCTGAATTGACCCCCTCTCAACTATGTTCGTGTGTCGACGGGGTGTAGGGGGATGCGCTCGACGAGTCCGCAGGACGGGCTCGTGCACACAAGCTTGTTCCGCACGCTCCGGCTACCAATGGCGGGGAGAGTCTCCGGGGGGAGACGTCATTACCGGGGGAACGCTTATGCACATTCAGGGCTCTCATTGGTCTTCCGCGTCTGCCATCGCATCCGGTGGCACGGTCGACGCGGCGGCGAGCGGCATCGGCCGCGGTCCGGGTGAAGGATCGCGGACCACACCGCTGCGCGTGGACGCACAGCGCAATCTGGAGCACGTACTTCGCGCGGCCCGCGAGGTCTTCGGCGAGCTGGGGTACGGCGCGCCGATGGAGGACGTGGCACGGCGCGCGCGGGTCGGTGTCGGCACGGTGTACCGGCGCTTCCCGAGCAAGGACGTCCTGGTGCGCCGGATAGCCGAGGAGGAGACCTCCCGGCTGACCGACCAGGCACGCGCGGCGCTCGGCCAGGAGGACGAGCCGTGGTCGGCGCTCTCGCGCTTCCTGCGCACGTCGGTGGCCTCGGGCGCCGGGCGGCTGCTGCCGCCGCAGGTGCTGCGGGTCGGCGTCGCGGAGGACGGGGTCGAGGCGGACGAGGCGCGGGTGCCGCAGCAGCGGTCCCAGCCCACGCCCGAGCTGCGGCTCGTCGAGCAGCGGCCCGCGCCCGAGGACGAGGCGGTGGTGGTCGCGGCGGACGACGCCGGCGCGGCGGCGCTGCTGGAGGTGGTGGGCCGGCTGGTGGAGCGGGCGCGCGCGGCGGGCGAGCTGCGGGCGGACGTCACCGTGGCGGACGTACTGCTGGTGATAGCGACCGCGGCGCCCTCGCTGCCGGACGCGGATCAGCAGGCGGCGGCCTCGGCCCGGCTCCTCGACATCCTGCTGGAGGGGCTGCGCTCGCGTCCGGCGTGAGTGCGGCTTGAGTACCGGTCCGGCGTGAGCGCGGCTTGAGTACCGATCCGGCGTGAGCGCGGCTTGAGTACCGATCCGGCGTGAGCGCGGCTTGAGTACCGGGTGTCCTGGGGGCCTGGTGTCCCCGGGGTACCTGGTGTTTCCCGAGGCGCCGGGGTTTCCCGGGTGCCGGGTGTTCCGGAGTGGCTGGGCGGGCTGGGCTTCCTGAGCGCGGGTGCTGCGTCACTCGCATGTCAGGAACAGCGCAGCACGGCTTCCGCCGGTTACATATTGGGCACTTCAGGCATTGCGGCAGGTCCTCCGCGGGAAGAGTTCGTTGACTATTCCCCAAACGTGTGACCGCTAGTGCTGTCGAGTGGCAAGTCCCCACGGACGAGTGGTTGGTCCGTACTAGGGGGCCTCACCCCTGAAGCGTGTGGCACTCTTTCCCGGTATTCGGGTCCGAGTGTGCAGGCGGGGGCTTTCCGCGATGAGCGTTGACGGGCGGGACGAGTCACTCGGTGACGGTGACGCGGACGGCGGGACGGAAACCGACGGCGGCACGGAAACCGGCGGCAGCACAGAGACCGGCGGCAGCACGGAAACCAGCGGCGGCACAGAGGCGAGCGGCGGCGCGGAGACCGGCGGGCCGCCGGCACCGCAGGTGCCCAGCCAGGGCGGACCGCAGAGTGGACCGGGGTCGCCGGCCGTTGCTCCCGGTGCCGGACTGTCCGGTGGCGCCCTGAGCGGCGGCACGCCCGACCGCAGCGTTCCGGCGCAGCGTGACCGATTCGACCGGCGTGACGGCAGTGTCATGCCGCCCCCCGTCGAACTGCCGCCGTCCGACGCCGATCTGATCGAGCGGATGCGCGCGGGCGGCGACACGGCGTACGAGGAGCTGTACCGGCGCCATGCGGAGGCCGTGCGCCGCTACGCCCGCACCTGCTGCCGGGACGCGCACACCGCCGACGACCTCACCGCCGAGGTGTTCGCCCGGATGCTCCAGGCGGTGCGCCGCGGCCACGGCCCCGAGCACGCCGTACGCGCGTATCTGCTGACCACGGTCCGCCGTGTCGCCGCGAACTGGACGAAGTCGGCGAAGCGGGAGCAACTGGTCGACGACTTCGCCGTGTTCGCCGCACAGGCCGCCCGCACCTCCGAGGTCTCCGACGACGACACGCTCGACCTGGGCGCCGACGTACGGGCGATGCACGAGGCCGAGCAGTCGATGGCCATGCAGGCCTTCCGCTCGCTGCCGGAGCGCTGGCAGGCCGTGCTGTGGCACACGGAGGTCGAGGACGAATCGCCGAGCGAGGTCGCCACGCTCTTCGGACTCGACGCCAACGGCACGCGCGTGCTCGCCAGCCGCGCCCGCGAGGGCCTCAAGCAGGCCTACCTCCAGGCACATGTGAGCACCACGCTCACCATGGACGAGGAGTGCGCGCGCTACGCGGACCGGCTCGGCGCCTATGCCCGTGGCGGGCTGCGCACCCGGGCCGAGCGCGGGCTGCGCAAGCACCTGGAGGAGTGCGCCAAGTGCCGGCTCGCCGCGGGCCAGATCAAGGAAGTCGCCAGCGGGATCCCCGCGGTCGTGCCGGTCGCGGTCATCGGTTGGTTCGGTGCAGCCGGGTACGCGAAGGCCGTGGCGCTCATCGCCGGTGGCGCCGGAGCGGGTGCGGCCGGGGCGGCGGGCGCGGCGGCAGCGGCCGGCGGCAGCTCCGGCGGTGCGAGCGCGGGTGGCGGCGCGGCGGCCTCCGAGGGGATCGGCGCGCCGGTCAAGGCCGGTATCGCGGCGGGCGTCGTCGCGGTGGCCGCGGCGGCGGTCGCGCTCGCCCTGGTCGGCAACGGCAGCCCCGCCAGGACCCCCGATGCGAAACCGGCCGCCTCTCCCGCTGTCGAAGCGCCCCTGCCGTCGCCCAAGCCGCCGAAGAAGGCACCCGCGCCGAAGCCTCCGGTAGTGGTGGTGGCGCCCACACCGACGCCCACACCGACCCCGACGCCGACACCGACGCCGACACCCACTCCGACGCCCACACCCAAGCCGTCGCCGAGCCCGACGCCCACACCGACGCCGAAGCCCACACCGACGCCGACCCCGCCCCCAGTGCCGCCGCCCGCGCCGGTCATCTACCAGTGGAGCGAACTGTCGTACGGTGTCAGCGGCGACCACACCAAGCCCGAGATGCGGCTCGGCGAGAGCAGCTGGGTGTGGCAGCGCCAGGGAGTGTCGGTCGCGAACAGCCAGTACGCGCACGGCGTGACCGTCCACGGCCAGTCCTCCGTCACCATCGACCTCAATCGCAGCTGCACCTCGTACGACGCGATGGTCGGCATCGACGACCTGACGATGGGCCTCGGCAAGGTGCGCTTCTCCGTGTACGCCGACGGGTCTGAGCTGTGGCAGTCGCCGCTGATCGAGGGCGGCGACCGGGCGATCCCCGTCCATGTGAACCTCACCGGCCACAAGACCATCCGCCTCGTCGTCGAACCCCACTCGCCGTTCGACTCGGCGGCGCTGGCGGACTGGGCGGAGTCGAAGTTCCTGTGCCAGTGAGACCGTCCCCGGTTCGGGGGATGGGTTGCCGACGCTGGGATGAGATCGTCGCCGATGCACCGCCGAGCGTCGTCGCCGACGCACCCACGAGCGTCGTCGTCGCGGTGCCGGTCAAGTCACCTTCTCCACGGCGCCGGTCAGATCACCTTCTCCACGGCGCCGATGAGGTCGTCGTCCTGCCGAGTCCTTGAAGTCGTCGTCGTTGTGATGCCCATGAGGTCGTCGTCGCTGTGATGCCGGTCAAGGGCCGTGCGGTGAGGTGCCGGTCAAGGGCCGTGCGGTGAGGTGCCGGTCAGGGGCCGTGCGGTGAGGTGCTGCTCGTGACGTGCCCCTTCAGCGCCTCGGACAGGTCCCGCAGGGCCTCGTCGGTCGTGAAGGCCGCACCCGTGGCCCGCTCGGACTCGTAGCGGACGGGTCCCAGGGCCGCCCGCGCGGCGGCCTCGGTGCGCTCTGCGTCGGCGCGCTCGTGCGTGGGGCGCAGGTGGCCGCCGCGCCAGCGCGTGCCGGCGGCGAGCAGACGGGTCGCGGGCGGATGGTCGCCGAGCTCGGCGAGGAGGGCCGCCGCGGCCTCGGCGAGGCCCGCCACCACCACGTCGGCGCACCGCTCGTCCACCGCCTCCCGCAGGGCGTCGAGCAGCTTCCGCAGACCGCGCTCCGGTCCTGTCTCGGCGGCCGTGACCAGCGCGTCCACCCAGTTCAGCGCCGCTGTGAACTGTGGGGGCGGGGTCCCTCGGGCGCTCTCCTCGCGCGCCTGCTCGCACAGTTCGCGTGCGAGGCCGATCTCCCCGTCGTCCAGCGCCATCTGAGCCCGGAGCATGTGGACGAACGCCCTGGAGTCCATCACCCCGTATCGATCGGCCGCCGCGTTCGCCTCTTCCAGCGCGGTCAGCGCCCTGGACCGCTCACCCGCGCGGTACGCGATCTCGGCCAACCGCGCCATGAGGAACGGCGTCTCGGCATACGCCCCCACCTCGAAGGCAAGCCGTAGCGCTTCCTCGTACTCCCCCTTCGCCTCGTCGAAAAGGCCGCGCGCCATGGCCGCCTCACCGGCCGCGCTGCACACCTGCGCCCGCATCCATCGGTCCCCCACCCGGCGGCTGAGCACCCGCATTTCCGCCAGGTCGTCGTCCACGCCGTGCATACCGCCCGGCGCGTCCACGACCATGTGCGTACGGAACATCAGAGAGACGCCGATGTCCCACTCCTCGCCGTACGTCCGGCAGTTGGCGACCGCCGCGTCCATGGCGTACCGCATGCCGTCCGGGTCGCCGAGGAAGAAGGCGGCCAGCGGCCAGACGATGCCCGGCATGCGTGCCGCGTCCGGGCCGCCCTTTTCGAAGGCGGCCCGCACGCGCGTGATGTACTCCCGCATCGGGCCGTTCTCGCGCGCTTCCAGCGGGTCGACCTCCACCTTCATGAACAGGTGGAAGATGCGCAGCCGCATCCGCACACCGCGCAACGGGTGCTCGTCGCTCTCGGGGCCGTCCAGGAAGACCGCCACCGGATCGACGGTGTCCAACTCGGCGAAGGTGGCGTCACCGGCGCCCCCCGGGTGCCCGCCTGGGCGCGCGCCCGCCCCGAGCCCCGCAGCCGTGGTCCTGCCGGCGGTGGGGAGCGCGCCGAGGTCGATCGCCGCCCCCAGCCGCAGCACGAGGTCCGTCCATTGGGTGCCCTCGCGGCGGAAGTTGCGAAGCCACCAGAACCAGCCCATGGCGAGGGCCAGGGCGCCGGCCTCCTCCTCGTCGGCGGCGACGATCGAGCGGTGGAGGGCCGCCCGGATGTTGTCGAGCTCGGTCTCCAGGCGCCGGATCCACGGCAGTTGTTCGGCGGAGCGCAGCAGTGGCTCGGCCTGCTCGGCGAGCGCGCGCACCCACGCGCGGTGGCGCCGCTCGGCCGCCGCGCGCAGCTCGGGGACCTCGGCGGCGCGCTCGGTGGCGTACTCGTGGATGGTCTCCAGCATGCGATACCGCATGCCGCCGCTGCCCTCCTCGTCGTACGGGGTGGCGACGACCAGGGACTTGTCGACGAGCGCCCCGACGAGGTCGGCCGCGGGCCCGGTGCACACGGCCTCCGCGGCCACCAGGTCCCAGCCGCCCGCGAACACCGACGCCTCGCGCAGCACGGTCCGCTCCCGCTCGTCGAGCAGGTCCCAGGACCAGTCGACGACGGCGCGCAGGGTCTGCTGGCGGGGCAGCGCCGTACGACTCCCGGAGGTGAGCAGGCGGAAGCGGTCGTCGAGCCGGTCGGCGATCTGCCGAGGGGTGAGCAGCCGCAGCCGGGCGGCGGCCAGCTCGATGGCCAGGGGCAGACCGTCGAGCCGTCGGCAGATCTCGGCCACGGCCGCCGCGTCGTGCGGCTCGGCGTCGGCGTCGGGACGGACGGCCGACGCGCGCTCCATGAAGAGGCGGCGTGCGGGATCGGGCGGCAGGGGCTCGACCGGGCGCACCAACTCGCCGGGCACGCCCAGGGGTTCACGGCTGGTGGCGAGGATCGTGAGTCCGGGGCAGCGAGTCAGCAGAGTCTCGGCGAGCTCGGCCGCCGCGTCGATGACATGCTCGCAGTTGTCAAGGATCAGGAGTTGGCTGCGCGCTGCGCAGTACTCGACGAGCAGGGCGACCGGGTCGTCCTGCGGGACCGCCATCTCGTTGGTGATCAGCACGGTTTCGCGCAGACCGAGGGCGCTGACCACCGCGCCCGGGACCGCCTCGGGCCGGTCGAGCGGGGCCAACTCGACCAGCCACGCCTGCGGAAGCCCGGCGGCGGCTTCCTCGGCGAGGCGGGTCTTTCCCGAACCGCCTGGTCCGGTCAGCGTGACCAGGCGGGCCCTCTGCACATCCGAACGGATCGCGCCGAGTTCGGGTTCCCGCCCGACGAATGAGTTCAGACGAGGACGAATGTTCCCGTTCCGCGGAGCGGGAGAGGGGGTGCCCGGGTCGGCGGGTCCGCCGTACCCCGTCCCCGTCCCCGTCCCCGGATCCAACAACGCCGCGTGCAGTGCGCGCAGTTCCGGCCCCGGGTCCGCGCCCAGGCCGTCCAGCAGTCCGCGGCGCACCTCCTCGTACGCGGCCAGGGCATCCGCACCGCGGCCGGCGTCGCGCAGGGCGCGGATGAGCAGGACATGCAGCGCCTCGTCGTACGGGTGGGCCTCCGTCAGTGCCTTCAGCTCCGGTACGACGTCGGAGGCGCGGCCGAGGAGCAGGTCCGCCGTGACCCGGGTGCGCGTCGCCTCAAGGCGCAGCGCCTCCGGGCGGGTGGCGGCGGTGCGGTCGGGAAGGTCCGCGAGGGCGGGGCCGCGCCACAGGGCGAGGGCCTTCCGCAGCCGGGCAGCGGCGACGTGGGCGTCCCCGCGGTCGAGTGCGGCCTTGCCCTCGGCCACCAGGCGCTCGAACACGAACAGGTCGACGTCGTCCTGGGTGGCCCGCAGGCGGTAGCCGCCCGCCTCGGAGGTGACCGCGTCCCTGCCGATGGCGCGGCGCAGGCGGCCGATCAGGGCCTGCAACGCCGCGGGGGCGTCGAGCGGTGGATCGTCCGCCCATACGTCCTCGATCAGGGTCTCCGGCGTGATGGTGCGGTCGGGGTGCTGGGCCAGGGACGCGAGCAGCGCGCGTACGCGCGGGCCGCCCAGGGGGGCGTGGGTCCCCTGACCGTCCTCTGCCTGGGTGACCCCCAGAATCCCGTACCGCACCCACCCATTCTCACCGCGGGCGCCGCCCAGGTCATGGGGTTTCCCCGCGCGCCGCGCGACGCCGGTGCCGAACCCCGCCTCCCCCGCACCCGGAACCGGGCCCCGGCCTCGATCTTTTCGCCCCCTCCGCCCCTACCCGTCCCGTACCTGGGGGCTGCCGCCCCCAGACCCCCGCATCGGCCTGAACGGCCTCGTCCTCAAACGCCGGACGGGCTGAAGCCGCCCACCGGCGGAAGGGGGTGGGCCGGTACATCACAGCCCGTCGCGTACGTGGTCACAGGCAAGGACCACCGTGACAGCAAGCAGAGGTGTCCAT
>NZ_JBHVWZ010000061.1:0-13553 GCF_042881985.1 Streptomyces sp. NPDC058246
TTAATCGGCTTTTTTGCCGGGGTGTGTAGGGCGCGTTGTGCGGCTGGCCGGCCCCCCCTGGTTGTGCTGGTGGGTTTTTCCCCGGGGGGCGGCCCCGGGGGGGGGCCCCCCCCCCGCGACGCGGCGCGACCGCTTGTTGCCTCATTTGAATACGTCGCTTGTCAGTTGTGTGGGAACCGTGAAAGGCTCGGGGCCCGTCGAGAGACGGACCCCAACTTCCCTGTTCATACGGCGAGTTGGGCATCGCATGACTTTGCACATGGAAGCAGTGGATGCAGGAGCCCTCCATGCCTGACCTGCCGACTCCCCAGGACGCCGCCGAGGCCGCGCTGTTCGCGGAGTGCTGGGACGCGGTCCTGTCGTACGCCGATCTGTGCACGTCCGGTTCCGCCGCGGCCACTCAGCTGGCCACCGAGGCGTTCACGCACGGCATCCGTGCGGCGCGCGCGGGCTCCGAGGGAGCGAAGAGCAGCGGCCGCAGGACGCTCCGACTGCCCCGGATTCCCTTGCTGCTGACGTCGGTTCGCACCGCGGCCGCCGCCTGGGAGGCGCACGGACAGGGGCACCGGCTCGACCCCGACCTCAGGCTCTGGCTCAACTCCGAGAAGGCCGGCCGCTACACGGGTCCGCCGCTGCACCGTCCGCTCGCCCTGCGCGGCCTGCGGGACATGCAGGAGCCGGACGCCGCGCTGCTGTGGCTGGCCGAGGTCGAGTCGCTGCCGCTGCCCGCCGTGGCCCGACGGCTCGGCCTCGACCCGACGGCCGCCGCCGAGGAACTCGCCCAGGTGCGGGCGCTGTTCAGAGACCGGTGCCATCGCAACCGCCTCGACACCCCGATGGACGCCGACTGCCGCAGCTACGCCCGGCTCCTCGACGCGGTCACCCGCTCACCCGGCGCCGAGACGCCCGAGGATCTCTCCCGGCACCTCGCCCGGTGCGTGGAGTGCGCGGAGGCCGCCGCCTGCTTGCGCCTGCACGGCGGTGGGCTGCCCGCGGCGCTGGCGGGCGGGGTGATCGGCTGGGGCGGTCTCGCGTATCTGGAGCGCCGGCGGCGGGCCGCCGACGCGGGCCTCGTGGGCGGGCGTACGGACGCGGCCGTGGACACGGGCATCGCCGAGGGCAAGGTGGCCGCGCCCCGGATCGGCCGGACCGGGCTCCTGGTCGCGGCGGTCATCGTGTCGGGGCTCGCGCTCGTGGTCTCGCTGATGCCCTTCAACCGCGCT
The DNA here is from genome assembly GCF_042881985.1 of Streptomyces sp. NPDC058246. Classification (NCBI taxonomy): domain Bacteria; kingdom Bacillati; phylum Actinomycetota; class Actinomycetes; order Kitasatosporales; family Streptomycetaceae; genus Streptomyces; species Streptomyces sp. NPDC058246. Next base: position 1,224 of record NZ_JBHVWZ010000061.1, read on the forward strand.
GACGGCGGGAGCGCCGACGCGCGCGGCGACTCGGCGGACCGTCAGCCCGTGGCGGACCCGGGCGTGTCGTCCCCCTCGTCCCTCTTGGTCTCGTCCCCGTCGGCCACCACGCGCCCCGCCGGCTCGCTGGTGTCGCCCGAGCCGTCGAAGCCGAGGACCGCCCCCGAGACCGACCCGGCCCCCGAGCCCCAGGGCACATCCACGTCGCCCGCCCACACCACGCGGCAGTCCCCGCACCCCACGAAGACGGCGTCGTCCTGCACGGTCGCGTACAAGATCGTCGACCAGTGGGCGGACGGCTTCCAGGCCACCGTCACCGTCACCTCCGCCAAGGCCCTCGACACCTGGCGGATCGCCTGGGCCTTCCGCGACGGCCAGCGCGTCACCCAGATGTGGGACGGCACCTTCGTCCAGCACGACTCCCGGGTGACCGCCACAGCCGCCGACTACAACAAGTCCGTCCCCGCCGGCGGCACCTTCGCCTTCGGCTTCCTCGCCTCCTGGCACGACGCGAACGCGACCCCGGACAACTTCACGCTGAACGGCGGCAGTTGTACGAGCCGCGGCTGACCCGGGCGGGTACGGGAGTCGTACGAGCCGGCGCCTGACCCGGGCGCGTACGGGAGCCGTACGAGCCGGCGCCTGACCCAGGCGCGTACGGGAGTCGCACGAGCCGGCGCCTGCACCGGCCGCGCAGTCGTCGCCCTGCCCGTCCACGGCGCGAGGACTCCGGTACGAGGCGTTGCGCGCACCCTCCCCCCGGGTGCAACCCCCTGACGCCCAGCCCAGCCCAGCCCAGCCCAGCCCAGCCCAGCCCAACCCTTCCCCCGATTAATTCGATTGACCGGCTCGCGGGGGCCCCGGCTAGGGTGTGCGTGTTGTCGCCGAGCGAGTGCGTACGAGGAGGTGTGACCGATGGCTGTCGTTGCGATGGGCGCTGCCCGCATCCAGAAGTTCATCAAGTCCACCTCCGTGGCCGCCGGCTGACCTTCCTCTTCCCTCGCGCCCGAGCGCGCGTGCCGGGGCCACCCTTGTGAAGGGTCTCCCTTGACTTCCTCCGCTTTTCCTCTCGCCCACCCTCTCGCGGCCTATGGCTGGGACGACGCATGGGCGGACGAGTTCGCCCCGTACGACGCCGAAGGGCTGCTGGCCGGGCGGGTCATCCGGGTCGACCGCGGGCAGTGTGACGTGGTCACCGCCGACGGGGTGCTGCGCGCGGACACCGCGTTCGTGACGCCGCACGATCCGATGCGGGTCGTGTGCACCGGCGACTGGGTCGCCGTAGAACCCACGGGCAACCCGCGCTACGTACGCACGTATCTGCCGCGTCGTACCGCCTTCGTGCGCTCCACCTCCTCCAAGCGGTCCGAGGGGCAGATCCTCGCGGCCAACGTCGACTACGCGGTCGTGGCCGTGTCGCTCGCCGTCGAACTCGACCTCGGCCGCATCGAACGCTTCCTCGCCCTGGCCTGGGAGTCCGGTGCACAGCCGGTGGTCGTCCTCACCAAGGCCGACCTCGTGCCCGACGCGGTGACGCTCGGGCATCTCGTCCAGGACGTCGAGACGACGGCGCCCGGTGTGGCGGTACTGCCGGTGAGCTCCACCAACGGGGAGGGCCTCGACGTCCTCGAAGCGGTCCTCGCCGGCGGGACCTCGGTGCTCCTCGGGCAGTCCGGAGCGGGCAAGTCCACGCTCGCCAACGCGCTGCTCGGCGCGGACGTCATGGAGGTGCAGGCCACCCGCGACATGGACGGCAAGGGGCGGCACACCACGACGACCCGCAACCTCCTCGCCCTGCCGGGCGGGGGCGTCCTCATCGACACACCCGGGCTGCGGGGTGTCGGCCTCTGGGACGCCGAGACCGGTGTCGGACAGGTCTTCGCCGAGATCCAGGAACTGGCCGCCCGGTGCCGCTTCCTGGACTGCGCCCATGCCGCCGAGCCCGGCTGCGCCGTCCTCGCCGCCCTCGAGTCCGGTGCGCTTCCCGAACGCCGTCTCGACAGCTACCGGAAGCTCCTGCGCGAGAACCAGCGGATCGTCGCCAAGACGGACGCGCGGCTCCGTGCCGAAATCCGCCGCGACTGGAAGCGGAAGGGCGCGGAGGGGCGGGCCGCCATGGAGGCCAAGCGCGGCCGTTGGCACTAGGCCGTTGGCACTAGGGCCGCGCCGGTGTGTCCGAGTTCCCCGCGCCCTTGAAGGGGCGCGGGGAACTGCGCGGTCTTTTGAGGGTCTGGAGGCGGAGCCCCCCGGTTACGGGGCGGCGGCGGGGGCGGGAGACTCCGATGCCATGTCCGATTCCCGCCAGCCCCGTCGTCCCCGGCGGCGCACACTGGGGAGTGTGATCGACGAAGACACCAGATACGAGGCCGTGCGGAGCCGGGACGCCCGGTTCGACGGGGAGTTCTTCTTCGCCGTCGAGACGACGGGAATCTACTGCCGGCCGAGCTGCCCCGCAGTCACGCCGAAGCGCCGGAACGTCCGCTTCTACGCCACGGCCGCCGCAGCCCAGAGCTCCGGCTTCCGTGCCTGCCGCAGATGCCGCCCGGACGCCGTCCCCGGCTCCGCGGCGTGGAACGTCCGGGCCGACGTGGTCGGACGCGCCATGCGCCTGATCGGCGACGGCGTCGTCGACCGTGAGGGCGTCGGAGGCCTCGCGGTACGCCTCGGGTACAGCGCCCGCCAGGTCCAGCGGCAGCTCACCGCGGAGGTCGGCGCGGGCCCCGTCGCGCTGGCCCGCGCCCAGCGCGCCCACACGGCGCGGGTACTGCTCCAGACCACCGACCTGCCCATCACCGAGATCGCGTTCGCGGCCGGGTTCGCCAGCGTGCGGCAGTTCAACGACACGATCCGCGCGGTGTACGCGTCGACGCCGAGCGAGCTGCGCGCGGCCGCCCCGCGGACCGGCTCCGCCGCCCGGCGTGCGGCCACCCCCGGCGCCGGGATCCCGCTCCGGCTCGCCTACCGGGGGCCGTACCAGACCGCCGCCGTCTTCGACCTCCTCGCCGGCGAGGCGATTCCCGGGATCGAGGACATCAGCGGTGTCCGCGGCCACCGCACATACCGGCGCACACTCCGGCTCCCGTACGGCACGGGAATCGTCGCGGTGGAGGAGAACCGGGGCGCGGGCGCGGGCGCGGGCACGAGCACTGGTGCGGGTGCGGGTGCGGGTGCGGGCACGAGCACAGGTGCGGGCACCGGCACCGGCAGCGTAGGCACGGCCAAGACAAGCAAGGGGACCGGCGCGGGCGCAGGCGGCGGCGCGAGCAACGGCCCCGGCACCGGCACCGGCAGCGGCAGCGGCAGCGTAGGCACTGCCAGGACAAGCAAGGGGACCGGCGCAGGCGGCGGCGCGAGCAACGGCACCGGCGTGGCCAAGGGCCGACCCGGCCCCACCCACGCCGCCCATCCCGGCGGCTGGCTCGACGCCCGCCTCCACCTCACGGATCTCCGCGATCTCACCACCGCCGTCCAGCGGCTGCGCCGGCTCCTCGACCTCGACGCCGATCCGTACGCCGTCGACGAGCGGCTGGGAGCCGACGAGCGGCTGGCCCCGCTGGTCGTGGCGCGGCCGGGCCTGCGATCGCCCGGTGCCGCGGACCCGGACGAGCTCGCGGTGCGCGCGCTGGTGGGGGAGGCGGAGGCCGAGCGGCTGGTGCGGCGGTACGGGAAGGTGCTGGACGCGCCGTGCGGCCCGCTCACCCATGTGTTCCCGGAAGCGGCCGTGCTCGCGGAGGCCGAGCCGGACGGCACCCTCGGTGCCCTGACCGCCGCCCTCGCCGACGGCACCCTGCGGCTCGACGCGGGGGCGGACCGCGACGACGCCGAGGCGGAGCTGTGTGCGCTGCCGGGCATGGACCCGCGCGCCGCCGCCGTCATCCGCACCCGTGCGCTCGGCGACCCCGATGTGGCTCCACCCGGCGAGGACGTACCGGACGCCTGGCGCCCGTGGCGTTCCTACGCGGTCCAACACCTCAGGGTGGCAAGAGAACTGGAGGGGGAAGGCGAGGGCGAGGGGGAGGGAGGGCCGCGGGAGTGAGGGCTGGAGTCGGGGTACGACCGTCGAAGTTCAAGGGCGGTGATCCACGCGGCCGCTCAGTCCTCCAGCCCCCAACTGTGAATCCGCTTCGGATGGACGCGGATCAGCTCCTCGCTGAAGTGGGGGCCCAACTCGTGTGGCCCGGTGAGGAGTTCGGCCTCTCCTCGAATGTCGATGCCTCTGACCTTCCACGGTGTGAGGCTCACGATGTCGTCGACGACGAGGGCGACCTTCGGGTTCTTCTGCAGGTTGCGCCACTTCTTCGTGGTGCCCATGGAATAGCCGCCGATCAGGATGGTGCCGTCGTCCTGCGGGAAGAAGCCGACAGGGTTGGCCTGCGGTTGCCCGTGGGGGTCGACGGTGGCCAGCCGTCCCAGCCGCTGCGACCGCAGGTACGCGCGCTCGGCCTCGCTGAATTCGGTCATGGCAGCAGCCAAACACTTCCGGGTCCGCGCCGCATCGGGTCCTGGACCTAGGTCCGGCGGAGGAGAGGGCTCGGGGGAGACCTCGGACAAGAACGTCCGTACGGGTGCGCCCAATCGTGTGACATCGCGTTGCGTGGCCGGGTGGCCAGGGAAACCATGCCCCCATGACTCGCGCGATCAAGGTCCGGCACCTCCTCGCCGCCCTGGTGACCACCGTGATGCTCGCTCCACCGGCCGCGATCGCCGAGGCGAAGTCCGCCCCCGGGGACGGCGCCCCCGTCACCCGTACGTGGACGGGCACTTGGGAGGGTGCCGCCTCCGGCACCGCCGCCGCGCTGCCCGGCGCCTCCATCCGCAACGTCGTGCACACCAGCGTCGGCGGCCAGGCCGCCCGCGTCCGCGTCTCCAACCGGCTCGGCACGGCACCGCTCCGACTCGGCGCCGTCACTCTCGCGTTGCAGCAGCGGGGCGCGCCCAAGTCCCCGAAGGCTGCGCCGGGTTCGATGCGTACCGTCACCTTCGCCGGTGCCGAAGCCGTCACCGTCCCCGCGGGCGAGGACCTGGTCAGCGACCCGGTCACCCTCGCGGTTCCCGCCGACGCCAACCTGCTGATCTCTCTGCACACCCCCGCCGACTCGGGCCCGGCGACGTACCACCGCTCGGCCCTGCAGACCAACTTCCTTGCCCGTAAGGGAGATCGGACCGCGGAGGAGAGCGGCGCCGCCTACACCGCCACCCTCGGGAACTGGTACTACGTGACCGGCGTCGACGTGCTCGGCACATCCCCCGCGGGCAGTGTGGTCGCGCTCGGCGACTCCATCACCGACGGCACCGGCTCGACGTTGGACGCCAACCACCGCTGGCCCGACCGGCTCGCCGCCCGCCTGCGCGGCCTTCCGGCACAGCGCCGACTCGGCGTCCTCAACGCGGGGATCGCCGGCAATCGCGTCCTGCTCGACGGCCGGGGCCCCAGCGCCCTGGCCCGCCTCGACGCCGACGTCCTCTCGCGCACCGGCGTCCGTGCCGTGATCGTGATGGAGGGCATCAACGACATCAACGGCACGCCGGAGCAGACGGATCCCGTCGCCTTCGAGGACGCGTACCGCCTCATCGTGGGCCGCGCCCACGCCCGTGGCCTGCGCGTCATCGGCGCCACGATCACCCCGTACAGAGGCCATTCCGCGTATACGCCGGACCGTGAGGCCGTACGGCAGGCGGTCAACGCCGCCATCCGCACGCACGGCCTCTTCGACGCGGTCGCGGACTTCGACGCGGCGGTCCGCGACCCGGCCGACCCGCAGCGCATCCTCCCCGCCTACGACCCCGGCGACCATCTCCACTTCAACGACGCGGGTATGAAGGCGATGGCCGACAAGGTCGACCTGACGACCCTCGCCCCGTAGCCAGGGGGCGCCCCGCCCCGCGTACGGAAGTCGCGGACCGTCAGGCCCGCGCGGGCGGCGGGCAGGGCCGGGAAGACCGGCACGACCCCGCCCCACGACCGGCGGACCATGTCGCGCAGGGGCCGCGCGGCCCAGAGGGGCGTCTCGACGACCGGGCCGGACGGCCTACGTCCGCTGGAGCGCGCCTTGCGGTCGACGTCTGCCGGAGCGTGCCTTGCGGTCGACGTCCGCCGGAGCGTGCCCTGCGGTCGACGTCTGCCGGAGCGTGCCTTGCGGTCGACGTCTGCCGGAGCGTGCCTTGCGGTCGACGTCCGCCGAAGCGGGGCTCATGGACGACGTCCGCCGGAGCGTGCCTCGCGGTCGACGTCTGCCGCGCCGCCTCAGCCCCAGATCACCGCCCCCATCCACGCTCCCAGGATCAGCAGGCAGGCGAACAGCTCCGTCAGTACGCTCCAGCCGCCCGCCCGCATCACCGTGCGCAGTGCCGCCCCGGCCTGCCCGTGGCCGCCCAGCCGCAGCCGCTCGTAGAGGTAGATCCCGGCGAGGAAGCCGGGTATCGCGCCGATCACCGGCAGCAGAACGAAACCGAGCAGCGCGCCGACCCCGGCGTACACCGCCATTCGGGGGGTGGCGCCGCTCTCCCGCAGCCGCCGGGGAGGCAGCGCCCAGCGGATCGCCTGGGCCAGCAGCAGGACCGCGGTCGCGCCCACCAGCACACCCCAGGACAAGGCCCGCGGGTCGCTCAGCGCCCACCACAGCACCGCGGCCCAGACGAGCCACGACCCCGGCACGCCGGGCACCAGTACTCCGGCCAGGCCGACCACGATCACCACGCCGACCGGCAGGAGTTCCCACGCTCCCATCTGCCCAGGGTGACTGAGCGAGCGTGAACCCGCAGGTCAGTCCGGCGCCGCACCAGCTCCGCGGGCCACTCCCGCGCCAAGCCGCCTCCCCGGGTCGGGCGCGCCAAGCCGCCTTCGCGGGCCAATCCCGCGCCAAGCCGCCTTCGCGGGCCAGTGCCGGGCCAAGCCACCTCCGCGGCCCAGTCCCGCGCCAAGCCGCCTCCCCGGGTCGGCCCGTGCCAACCGGCTGCGTCGACCAGGTCGCCGATCCAGCTGCGCTACGGCCGCGGTGTCAGTCGCGCGTCACCCGGCCCCGCCGGTCAGTCGCGGGCCACCCAGCCCCGCTCGTACGCGTGCCAGCCCAGTTGGAGCCGTGTCGTCACGCCGGTCAGCTCCATCAGCCGCTTCACCCGGCGCTGCACGGTCCTCAGACCCAGGTCGAGCTGCTTGGCGACGCTCGCGTCGGTCAGCCCGGCGAGGAGCAGGGAGAGGATCTCCAGGTCGGTGCCGTCCGGGCCGTCCGGTTCCTGTTCGGACACGCCCCGGCTGCCGAGCCGCAGCGGCAGCGCCTCGCGCCAGACCGACTCGAACAGGCCCGACAGCAGCTCAAGCAGCCCGCTCGCGTGCACGACCAGCGCGGCGGGCTCCGCGGTGTGCGAGGTGAGCGGAACCATCGCGAGCGTCCGGTCGGCGATCACCAGCTTCGTCGGCACCGTGTCCACGACCCGCACCTGCTCGTCGCGCCCGAGCGCGGCGGTCAGTTCGGTGATCCCCGTGGGCAGGTCCAGGACCGCCCGCTCGACCACCACCCGGTAGCCGACGCCCCGCCCCGCGGCCTGCTCCTCGGCGTCGTTGTCCATACCGGAGACCACGACGGGGTTGCCGGTGACCAGCGCGCACACCTCCTCGCTCGCGCCGAGCTGGAGCTGGAGGAACCGCTGAGAGACGGCCGCCGCCCCGATCACCACCTCGACCAGGTCGTGCACCGCCGGCTCGGACGCCGCCGCCCGGTACTCCTCCGCGAGCAGCGCGGCCGCCAGCTCCGCCTTCTCCAGCTCGTGCCGCTGCTGGGTGAGCAGCGCGCCGAGGGCGACCCCGGGCGGCGCCGCGACCCAACGCCCGGGCCGGGCCGAGGACTGGGCGGCGAGACCGTGCCGCTCCAGACGGCGCAGGGCGCGCTCCGTGTCGTACTCGCCGAGCGTGAGCCGTCGCGCGAGATCGGGCACGTCGGCGGCGCCCACGGACACCAGCGCCCGGTACGCCGTCTCGTGCGTCTCGTCCAGACCTATCGCTCCCAGCATGCGGCGATGTCCCTCCCCAAGGATCCGTTCCGGCCGGTCGGTGGCGTCCGTGGCGGAAACTGGCCACGGCGCAAACCCGCCTGGGCCCATCATCCCCGCACCACCCGCCTCTCTGCCAAGCTCACGCCACCGCAGCATCAATCACCGCCCGTAATGCCCTGCTTGGGCCTGCTTGGCCTGCGCGCATACGAGCCTCACCGGCTCGTGCGGGACGGGCCCACCGGCTCGTCGAGCACCGGCGGACACGGGTGGATCGATCTTGGGGAGTGGGATTTTGGGGAGAGCGACATCGCGTACGGCCATGGGGGCAGCCATCGCCGCCGTCCTGGCCGTCACGGCAGCCGTGCCCACGACCGCAGCACAGCAGCCGAGACCGCTGACCGGCACCGGGGCCACCGCCTCGGGCTCCGTCGTCACACTCGTCACCGGCGACCGCGTCCTGGTGACGAAGGACGGGGCCACCGCCCTGCCCGGTGCCGACGGCACCACTCCCTTCACCCAGACCCGCCAGTCAGGCAAGGACCTGTACGTCTACCCCGAGGGCGCCACCGCGGCCATCGCCGCCGGCCGCGTCGACGAGGAACTCTTCAACGTCACCGGCCTGGTCAGGCAGGGCTACGACGACGCGCACAGTGCGACGCTGCCGCTGATCGCCACGTACGACACGTCGGTGGCGCGCGGCGCCCCGGTCACCCCGCGCGGCGCCGAGCGCGGCCTCGTCCTCGACCCGATCGACGGTGTCGCGCTCAAGGCGGACAAGAAGAAGGCCGCCGAGTTCTGGGCCGACGTCACGAATCCCCGTACGCGGGCGGCCGGCGATCTGAAGAAGCTGTGGCTCGACGAGAAGGTGCAGGCGAGCCTGGACCGCTCCACCAAGCAGGTGCACGCCCCCGAGGCCTGGGCGGCGGGCTACGACGGCAGGGGCACCAAGGTCGCCGTCCTGGACACGGGCGTCGACGCCGACCACCCCGACCTCGAGGGCCGGATCTCCGCGTCCAGGAACTTCACCGACTCACCGGACGCGAGCGACCACCAGGGCCACGGCACCCACACCACCTCCACGGTCGGTGGCACCGGCGCGGCGAGCGGCGGCAAGAAGAAGGGCGTCGCCCCCGGAGCCGACCTGCTCAACGGCAAGGTCCTCAACGACTACGGCTCCGGCGAGACGTCATGGATCATCGCCGGGATGCAGTGGGCGGTCGACGAGGGCGCCGACGTCGTCTCGATGAGCCTCGGCAACCCCGCACGCACCGACTGCACCGACCCGATGGCGCTCGCCACCGAGGAACTCGCGCAGTCGAGCAAGAACACCCTCTTCGTCATCGCGGCCGGCAACACCGGCCCGACCCTCGACTCCGTCTCCTCGCCCGGCTGCGCGCCCAGCGTCCTCACCGTCGGCGCCGTCGACCGCGACGACATCACGGCGCCCTTCTCCAGCCGCGGCCCGGCCTACGGCTCGCACACGCTGAAGCCGGAGATCACCGCGCCGGGCGTGGGCATCTCGGCCGCCAACGCGGGCGGCCGCGGCGTCTACGCCTACCAGTCCATGAGCGGTACGTCGATGGCGACCCCGCACGTCGCCGGTGCCGCCGCGATCGTCAAGCAGCGCCACCCCGACTGGAGCGCCCAGCGGATCAAGGCCGCCCTCGTCTCCTCGGCGGACTCCGGCATCCCCGGCGACGTCCGCGAGACCGGCGGCGGACGCCTCGATGTGAGGGCCGCCGTCGACCAGACCGTGCTCGGGGTGCCCGCCGTGCAGGGCGGCACCTTCAACTGGCCGCAGGACAACAGCGACCGTACGACGGTCGACGTGCCGTACACCAACACCACCGACTCCTCGGTGCGGTTGAAGCTCTCCGTGAGCGGCGTCACCGGCAACGACGGATCCGCCGTACGCGCGCCGATCGCCCGGCTCGGCACCGGCACGGTCACCGTCCCCGCGGGCGCCACCGTCCAGGTCCCGCTGAAACTCGACCCGGACGCCTCGCTTTCCCGCGCCCAGTACGGCGACATCACCGGCCGGGTCCTCGCCACCGCCGACGGCGTCGCGGTCTCCACCCCGTTCTCCCTCTATGTCCAGCCGGAGACCGTCACCCTCCGCGTCAAGCTCGTCGACCGGCTCGGCAAGCCCGCCGCCGGTGCCTCGTCCGTCGACCTCATCGGCACGGACGACGCGAGCGGCGAACGCCGCTTCAACGAGGGCGCGAGCGACCAGACGTACCGGATACGCCCCGGCAGCTACTTCCTCTCCAGCTTCATCGCCACCCCCGAGACCGAGGGCACGCTCCTCAACTCCCTCTCGTACCTGGCCCGTCCGCAGCTGGAGATACGCAAGGGCACGACCGTCGTGCTCGACGCCCGCAAGGCGCACCGGCTGAGCGTCACGACGGACAAGGCCTCCGAACTCCGGGGCGCCACCCTCGGGTTCGCGCGCTCCTGGGACGACACCTGGCTGCACGCGGGGACGGCCGCGGGCGGGCGCTCCCTGCGCGGCTACTACGCCTCCGTCGACGGCCACGCGAGCGACGGCACCTTCGAGTTCGACAGCTTCTGGCGGGCGGTGGCCCCGCAGATCTCCGAACTCGCCGTCGTGGGCGGACCGTCCCTGCATCCCGTGACCGGGTCCACCAGTTCCGCCAACCTCGACGGCACCGGGCAGGCGCAGCTCGTCGACGCCAAGTCCGGTACGGCGGACGAACTCGCGGGGGCCAAGGGGAAGATCGCGCTCGTGAAGCTGCCGGACAGCGGGAACGCCTCGGCCGTCGCGGCGGCGGCCAAGGCGGCGGGCGCGGTCGCCGTCCTCGCCTACCGCGAGGCGCCCGGCCGCTGGTACCCGGCCACCGGCTTCACCGGCGGTCCGCTGCCGGTCCTCGGCCTCCCGACCGAGGAGGCGAAGGCCCTGCTCGCCACCGGTGACGTCACCCTGCGCTGGAAGGCCACCGCCAAGAGCCCGTACGTCTACAACCTGGCCTTCCCCGAGACGGGCCAGATCCGCGACAAGCGCACCTACCGGGTCCACGACCGCGACCTGGCGGCCACCAGTGCCACCTACCGCGCGATGGGCACCGCCACCGACTACATCGACCTGCCCGCCGTCACCCGCCCGAGCGGACTCACCGGCTCCTTCGGCGAGTTGGAGACCGTGCCCGCGCCCTTCCGGCGCACCGAGTACTACTCGCCGGGCACCACCGGCTGGGAGCACGAGGTGTCCAGCAGCTTCCCGTGGGGCGAGTTCATGATCGACCCGGTGCGCAGCTACCAGAAGGGGGAGCGGCGGACCGAGGAGTGGTACGGCGGAGTCGTCTCGCCGGTCGCCCCGCTCGACTCCTCCGGCGGGCAGGCGCTCGCCGCCGAGCGGCAGGGCAACCTGATCGGTGTCGCGCCCGGATTCTGGGGTGACTCCCAGCACCAGGGCGTCCAGGGGAGTTTCGGGGACATCGGCAGCATGGTCCTCGAGCGTGACGGTGAGACGGTCGGCGAAAGCGACGTCCCGTTCGGGGTGTTCACGGTCCCGGCCGATGACTCCTCGTACGACCTCACCCTCGCGACGATGAAGATCGGCTCGCGGGTCTGGAACCGCTCCCCGCAGACGGTCACCACCTGGTCCTTCCGCTCGCACCTCGACGAGGGGGTGTACTCGCAGGGCATCCCGCTGCTCTTCCCGCGCTACCGGCTGCCGGAGGACGGGCTCAAGACGCTGCTGGCCGCGGACGGGCAGCGGATCTCGCTCACCGCGACCGGGCACGCCGGCTACACGCCCGGTGCGCTCACCTCCGCGCGGCTGTCGTACTCATGCGACGGCGGGGAGACCTGGACGCGGGCCGACACCGCCCGGCGCGACGGTGCGTGGACCGCGACCGTGAATCACAGCGGAGCCCAAGGGAAGCAGGTCACACTCAGGGTCGAACTGACCGACGCCAACGGCAACTCGGTCGTCCAGACCGTGACCCGGGCCTACGACGTGCGCTAGGCCCAGGTCACCCCGGCGCCGCCGGGCGGTTCTCCCGTGGGGGGTGGGACCGCCCGGCGGTTTCGTATGCGCGTTCCGCATCCGACCCTCTGGCCGGTTTTTCGCTGGCCGGTTTTTCCGGATGCCCCGTTTTCATCCTGCTCTCACGGTGGACAATTGGGGGCATGAGCCAGCAGGGGGAGAAGCCCACCGGTCATGAGGACGACTGGTGGGGGCAGCTGTACGACGACTCCACCGAGGACACGGGGCCTGCGGCCGCGGCTGATTCTCTGGACGACCGGTTCGCGTCGGCCGCGGGGACGGTGGGACTTGGGCCCGCCGCCGCCGAGCCGGGGGCCGCCGCGGGGCGGGGG
>NZ_JBHVWZ010000062.1:0-13550 GCF_042881985.1 Streptomyces sp. NPDC058246
GGGGCCCGCGCTGGGGGGGGGGCGGCCGGCCCCGCCCCCGCCCCCCCCCCCCGCCCCGCTCAGAGCGTTCCTCACCCGCAGGGGTGTCACACCCTGGACGAGACCTCAGCCTTCTCGTCCGAGGCCTGGCCTTTTCCCTCGGCCGCCGCGAGCGCCTTGTTGCGGCGCACGGACGACCAGAAGGACCAGGCGATCAGGACGACGCCGACGAGGCCGGTGATCACCTCGTGGATCTGGTACTGGATGGTGACCATGAGGATCACGGCGAGGGCGCCGATCGCGTAGTGCGCGCCGTGCTCCAGGTAGACGTAGTCGTCGAGGGTGCCCTGGCGGACCAGGTAGACCGTGAGCGACCGGACGTACATGGCGCCGATGCCGAGGCCGAGCGCCATCAGCACGATGTCGTTGGTGATGGCGAAGGCGCCGATGACGCCGTCGAAGGAGAAGGACGCGTCCAGCACTTCCAGGTAGAGGAACATGAAGAACGCGGCCTGGCCGGCGAGGACGATGGCCGGCTTCTTCTTGCCGGTCCGCTCGGCCTCCTCCTCTTCCTCGTGTTCGCGCTCCTCCTCCTCTTCGAGCTTGTCCTCGAAGTAGCCGGAGAGCCCGCCGACGACCATGTACGTGATCAGGCCGGCGATGCCGGAGATCAGCACCGTCTGCGCCTTGTCGACGTGCGCGCCGCCGTGCTGGTGGGCGTGGGTGGCGAAGGTGAACGAGGTGATCAGCAGGACGATCAGCGCGATGCAGACCGACAGCATGTCGACCTTGCCGAGCTTGGCCAGCGGCCGCTCGATCCAGCGCAGCCACTGGATGTCCCGGTCCTCGAAGATGAAGTCGAGGAAGATCATCAGCAGGAACATGCCACCGAAGGCGGCGATCGCCGGGTGGGCGTCCGTCACCAGCTGCTGGTAGTGGTCCTTGTTGTTCAGCGCGAGGTCGACCGCTTCGATCGGGCCGATCTTGGCGCTGATGGCGACGATGACGACAGGGAAGATCAGTCGCATGCCGAAAACGGCGATCAGCACACCGACCGTGAGGAAGATCTTCTGCCAGAAGGCACTCATCTTCTTCAGGATCCCGGCGTTGACCACCGCGTTGTCGAAGGACAGCGAGATCTCCAGGACGGCCAGGATCGCCACCACTCCGAAGGCGGTCCACCCCCCGTAGAACGCCGCTGCGACCAAGCCGAGCGCGGTGACCGCAAACGACCAGCCGAAGGTTTTCAAAAGCACTGGCTACCCAATCATCGTGTATGTACGGGTCTCCCCCGCGCCGTACTCGGCTTTACCTACTGTTGACCACGAAGTCTAGAGGGCCGCCCCTTCGGCTGGCGTGGGTGGGCCTAGGAAACATTGACCCCGAAGTCGAGGGCGATGCCCCGCAGACCGGACGCGTACCCCTGACCGACCGCGCGGAACTTCCACTCGCTGTTGTAGCGGTAGACCTCGCCGAAGATCATCGCCGTCTCGGTGGAGGCGTCCTCGCTGAGGTCGTAGCGGGCGAGCTCCTGGCCGTCGGCCTGGTTGACGACGCGGATGAAGGCGTTGCTGACCTGACCGAAGGTCTGGCCGCGGTTGTCGGCGTCATGGATGGAGACCGGGAAGACGATCTTGTCCACATTGGCCGGAACCTTGGAGAGGTCGATCAGGATCGACTCGTCGTCGCCCTCGCCCTCACCCGTGAGGTTGTCACCGGTGTGCTCCACCGAGCCGTCCGGGCTCTTGAGCTGGTTGTAGAAGATGAACCACTCGTCGCCGAGCACCCGGCCGCCGTTGCACAGCAGCGCGCTGGCGTCGAGGTCGAAGTCGGCTCCGGTGGTGGAGCGTGCGTCCCAGCCGAGCCCGATCATCACCTGCGTGAGGTTCGGTGCGGCCTTCGAGAGGGAGACATTGCCTCCCTTGGCGAGCGTGACGCCCATGATGCTGGTCCTCCCCGAGGTCATGCTGTGAGTTGTCGAGCGCGTCCGGCGCCGCACTTGCTGTGTGCGGCGCCGGACGGGTGAGCCTTGAGGCCGTCGGCTCAGACGTTTCTGCCCAAGCCGCGGCCGGCTCAGACGTTCACGCCGAAGTCCTGCGCGATGCCGCGCAGACCCGAGGCGTAGCCCTGGCCGATGGCGCGGAACTTCCACTCCGCGCCGTTGCGGTACAGCTCGCCGAAGACCATCGCGGTCTCCGTCGAGGCGTCCTCGGAGAGGTCGTACCGGGCGATCTCGGCGCCGCCCGCCTGGTTCACCACGCGGATGAACGCGTTGCGCACCTGGCCGAAGGACTGCTGACGGTTCTCGGCGTCGTAGATCGAGACCGGGAAGACGATCTTCTGTACGTCGGCCGGGACGCCGGCGAGATTGACCTTGATCTGCTCGTCGTCGCCCTCGCCCTCACCGGTGGTGTTGTCGCCGGTGTGCTCGACCGAGCCGTCCGGGCTCTTGAGGTTGTTGAAGAACACGAAGTTCTGGTCGTTGGCGACCTTGCCCTGGTCGTTCGTCAGCAGTGCGCTGGCGTCCAGGTCGAAGTCGGTGCCGGTGGTGGTGCGGACGTCCCACCCCAGACCTACGATGACCGCGGTCAGTCCCGGGGCCTCCTTCGACAGCGATACATTGCCGCCCTTGCTGAGGCTGACTCCCACGAGTCCTCCCAATGGTGTCCAGGGGCGGGGAGCCCCGTAGTGCGTTGGTATCGGATCAACGTGTCGATCCTAGTGACGGGTTCCCGCACCCCGCAGGGCTTGGAACCGAAGAATCACAGGGTGTCGAGCGCCTTCACGTACTCGTTCAGGTCTCGCGCGTCCGGCAGGCCGTTGACGACGGTCCAGCGGACGATGCCCTCCTTGTCGATGATGAACGTGCCGCGCACCGCGCAGCCCTTGTCCTCGTCGAAGACGCCGTACGCGCGCGAAGTGTTGCCGTGCGGCCAGAAGTCGGAGAGCAGCGGGTACTCCAGGCCCTCCTGGTCGGCGAAGACGCGCAGGGTGTGGATGGAGTCGTTGGAGACGGCCAGCAGCTGGGTGTCACGGTCCGTGAACTGCGGCAGGTTGTCGCGCAGGGAGCACAGCTCGCCCGTGCACACACCGGTGAAAGCGAACGGGTAGAAGAGCAGCACCACGTTCTTCTCACCGCGGAAGTCGGACAGCTTCACGGTGGCGCCGTGGTTGTCCTTGAGCTCGAAGTCCGGGGCCTTGGTGCCGACCTCGATCGCCATAGTCACACGCTTCCCTTCCAGGGGGCTGTTCGGGTGAGACCAGCGTACGCAGTGATCGACAGACGGCCCCGGCGCGACCCCGGCGAGCGTGGTTTCGCGCATGCGTGAGGCCCCCGCCGACGACGGTCGGCGGGGGCCTCACACACGGTGCTCTGCGGCAGACGAAGCGAGAACTCAGCGCTTGGGCGCGGTCAGGCGCGTGCCCGACCATTCCTTGCCCACGGAGATGCTCTTCGTCGGGGAGAGGCCGGCGGTCTGTGCGGCATCGCTGATGTCGCTCGGCTCGACGTAACCGTCCCGGCCGGTCTTCGGGGTCAGCAGCCAGATCATGCCGCCGTCCTCAAGGAGACCGATGGCGTCCACCAGGGAGTCCGTGAGATCGCCGTCCTCGTCCCGGAACCACAGCAGCACGACGTCGGCGACGTCGTCGTAGTCCTCGTCGACCAGTTCCTGGCCGATCAGCGATTCGATGCCTTCACGGAGCTCGTGGTCAACGTCGTCGTCGAAGCCGATCTCCTGGACCACCTGTCCGGGCTCGAACCCCAGCCTGGCGGCCGGGTTGGTCCGCTCCTCCGCGTGGTCCGCGGTCGCGCTCACGGCTTGCCTCCTGATGTGTTTCGGTAGATGTTCAGCCACGCGCGTGCGCGAAGCATTGGCCGTAGTCCACACGGGCGGGGCGGATCGCGCAAGTACCCGGCCGTCGAGACCGCCGAAACGGTGACGATCCAGGCGGTGTCGGCGCAACTCCCGGCGGACGATCACGGTGTCATGTGACGCACACCACACCTTTGTGCCCCATTTATGAATTTCGGAACCCTTGGAGCGTACGAGATCCGAACGACTTTGCGGAACGCGTCACGGAGTGCAGCGTATCGTTACGTTTTGGTCGGGCCCGTCCCAACGGTCTGCAGGAATGTCTCGGTTACCTATCGGTAGAGGTGACGATTCCGTCCCCTAGGTACACGATGGGGAACGGCGCAGACATAAGCAAAGTGGCCCTCTGACAGCGAAGGAACAGCGTGGCTTCCGGATCCGATCGCAACCCGATCATCATTGGCGGCCTTCCCAGCCAGGTCCCGGACTTCGACCCTGAGGAGACTCAGGAGTGGCTCGACTCCCTCGACGCCGCCGTCGACGAGCGGGGCCGTGAGCGGGCCCGCTATCTGATGCTGCGGCTCATCGAGAGGGCCCGCGAGAAGCGCGTGGCCGTGCCCGAGATGCGCAGCACGGACTACGTCAACACGATCGCCACCAAGGACGAGCCGTTCTTCCCCGGCAACGAGGAGATCGAGCGCAAGATCCTGAACGCGACCCGCTGGAACGCGGCCGTGATGGTGTCCAGGGCCCAGCGGCCCGGTATCGGCGTCGGCGGCCACATCGCCACCTTCGCCTCCTCCGCCTCGCTCTACGACGTGGGCTTCAACCACTTCTTCCGCGGCAAGGACGAGGGCGACGGCGGCGACCAGATCTTCTTCCAGGGGCACGCGTCCCCCGGCATCTACGCCCGCGCGTTTCTCCTCGACCGGCTGTCCGATCAGCAGCTGGACGCGTTCCGCCAGGAGAAGTCGAAGGCGCCCTACGGCCTGTCCTCGTACCCGCACCCGCGGCTGATGCCGGACTTCTGGGAGTTCCCGACCGTCTCCATGGGCCTCGGCCCGCTGGGCGCGATCTTCCAGGCGCGCATGAACCGCTACATGGAGGCGCGCGGTATCGCGGACACCTCCAAGTCCCACGTGTGGGCGTTTCTCGGCGACGGCGAGATGGACGAGCCGGAGTCGCTCGGCCAGCTGTCGATCGCGGCCCGCGAGGGCCTGGACAACCTGACCTTCGTGGTCAACTGCAACCTCCAGCGCCTCGACGGCCCGGTGCGCGGCAACGGCAAGATCATCCAGGAGCTGGAGTCGCAGTTCCGGGGCGCCGGCTGGAATGTCATCAAGCTGGTCTGGGACCGCACCTGGGACCCGCTGCTCGCCCAGGACCGCGACGGCGTGCTGGTCAACAAGCTGAACACGACGCCCGACGGCCAATTCCAGACGTACGCCACCGAGACCGGCGACTACATCCGCCGGCACTTCTTCGGTGACGACCACCGGCTGCGCGCGATGGTCGAGAACATGACCGACGACCAGATCCTGCACCTGGGCCGCGGCGGTCACGACCACAAGAAGATCTTCGCGGCGTTCTCGGCGGCCAAGGCGCACTCCGGTCAGCCGACGGTGATCCTGGCGCAGACGGTCAAGGGCTGGACGCTCGGCCCGAACTTCGAGGGCCGCAACGCCACGCACCAGATGAAGAAGCTGACGGTCGCCGACCTCAAGGGCTTCCGCGACCGGCTGCACCTGCCGATCTCCGACAAGGAGCTGGAGGACGGCGCGCCGCCGTACTACCACCCGGGCCGGGACTCGGAAGAGATCCAGTACATGCACGACCGCCGCAAGGGTCTCGGCGGATACGTCCCGACCCGCCTCGTACGGTCGCAGCCGCTGGCCCTTCCGGACGACAAGACGTATGCGGGCGTGAAGAAGGGCTCGGGCCAGCAGTCGATCGCCACGACCATGGCGTTTGTACGACTGCTCAAGGACCTCATGCGGGACAAGGAGATCGGCAAGCGCTTCGTGCTGATCGCGCCCGACGAGTACCGCACCTTCGGCATGGACTCGTTCTTCCCGAGCGCGAAGATCTACAACCCGCTCGGCCAGCAGTACGAGTCCGTGGACCGGGACCTCCTGCTCGCGTACAAGGAGTCGCCGACCGGCCAGATGCTGCACGACGGCATCTCGGAGGCGGGCTGCACGGCGTCGCTGATCGCGGCGGGTTCGGCGTACGCCACGCACGGCGAGCCGCTGATCCCGGTGTACGTCTTCTACTCGATGTTCGGTTTCCAGCGCACCGGCGACCAGTTCTGGCAGATGGCCGACCAGTTGGCGCGCGGGTTCGTCCTGGGCGCGACCGCCGGCCGTACGACACTGACCGGTGAGGGCCTCCAGCACGCGGACGGACACTCCCAGCTGCTCGCCTCGACCAACCCGGGCTGTGTCGCGTACGACCCGGCGTACGGCTTCGAGATCGCGCACATCGTCAAGGACGGTCTGCGCCGGATGTACGGTCCGGACTCGGAAGACGTCTTCTACTACCTGACCGTCTACAACGAGCCGATCCAGCATCCGGCCGAACCGGAGAACGTTGACGTGGACGGCATCCTCAAGGGCATCTACCGCCTGAAGTCCGGCGATCAGGGCGCCATTCCGGCGCAGATCATGGCGTCCGGCGTCGCGGTGCCCTGGGCCGTCGAGGCACAGCGGATCCTCGCCGCCGACTGGAACGTCAAGGCGGACGTCTGGTCGGCGACCTCCTGGAACGAGCTGCGGCGCGAGGCCGTCGAGGTGGAGCGGCACAATCTGCTGCACCCCGAGGAGGAGCAGCGCGTCCCGTACGTGACGCAGAAGCTGAGCGGTTCCGAGGGGCCGTTCGTGGCGGTGTCGGACTGGATGCGGTCCGTTCCCGACCAGATCTCCCGCTGGGTGCCGGGGACCTATCAGTCCCTCGGCGCGGACGGCTTCGGCTTCGCGGACACGCGCGGTGCGGCGCGGCGCTACTTCCACATCGACGCGCAGTCGATCGTGGTCGCGGTGCTGACCGAGCTGGCGCGCGAGGGCAAGGTCGACCGGTCGGTGCTCAAGCAGGCCATCGACCGCTACCAGCTGCTCGACGTGACGGCGGCCGACCCGGGCGCGGCGGGCGGCGACGCGTAGGCACGGGTAGCTCGGATGTAGGCACAGGTACCTCGGATGTAGACACGAGTGCCTCGGGTGAGGGGTGGCGGGCCATGGGCTCCGCCGCCCCTCCCTTCTTTTTCTTTCTACGATGCGGGCATGAAGCAAGCATCGGCACAGGCCCGCTGGGAACTGCACACCCAGCGGCCTCTGCTCGCGCTCGCGGTGGCCTTCGCCGTCGCGTACGCCGTGCCGATCGTGGACAGCGAGGCCGGCCGTCCGCTGACGCTCACCTGCACGGTGGTGGAGTGGGCGGTGTGGGGGTCGTTCGCCGCCGACTACCTCGTACGGCTCGTACTGGCCCGGCAGCGGCGGGACTTCGTCCGCACCCACTGGCTGGACCTCTTCGCGGTGATCCTGCCGATCCTTCAGCCGCTGCGGCTGCTGCGGCTCGTCGCCACGCTGATGCTGGTGGGGCGGCGGGCGCGGATGGCCTCACAGATCCAGCTGACGACGTACGTCGGGGGCGCGGTCGTCGGGCTGCTGATGTTCGGCTCGCTCGCGGTGCTCTCCGTCGAGCGGGACTCGCCGAACGGGAACATCAAGACGCTGGGCGACGCGGTGTGGTGGTCGTTCACGACGATGACGACGGTGGGGTACGGGGATCACGCGCCGACCACCGGCATGGGCCGGATGCTCGCGGTGGGCCTGATGCTCTCGGGCATCGCCCTCCTCGGTGTCGTCACCGCGAACATCGCCGCGTGGTTCATCTCCCGCTTCGAGAAGGACGACGTGGAGGAGCGCCGCCAGACCGCTGCGATCGAGGCCCTCACGGAGGAGGTCCGCGCTCTTCGCGCCGAGGTCGCCACACTGTCCGGCGCGGCGCCCCCGGGTCTGCCCCACCCAGTCCAGAAGCCCACAGAAGAACACACCCACTGACCCGCCGTCATAGCTGTGGGCAGGCGCGCCGCCGACCCCGCCGTCGTAGCTGTGGGCAGGCGTGCCGCCAGGGGCGGCACGGGTGGGCACAGCGGCACCCGTATAGCGCCGGGCCGCGCGACCCACCCCCGACGGCAACCCCGATGCCGGGAACCTTGGTTGCAACGGCACCCGGCGCCGGTGGGGGCTGTGCCCACCCTCCCCACAGCGGAAGCGGGAGCGCTTGGGCTGTCCGGCCGCAGGCCGGGGGGTGGGGTGGCCGCAGGCGTGGGCCCGGGTCGGGATGGGTCAGAACAATCCGTTGCCCGGGCCCGTTGCGCCTGCCAGCCAGATGACGGCCAGGAGGGTGTCGATCGCACCCAGGACCAGGGCGATCAGGGCCGGCAGCGGGCCGGAACCCGTCCAGCGCCGGCCCATGGCCAGCCAGCCGCACACGATCGCCACCGGCCCGAGAACGATCCCCAGCGTGAAGAAGCCGGCCACCGCACAGATGACTCCGACGATGCCAAGGGTCGCGCGATCCGGCCCGCTCCGTGACCTCATCCGGCCACGTGAACGGGGGTACCTGCGCGTACCGTTTCCGAAGCCCGCCATCATCAACTCCTGAACTCCCGTGACCTCTCGGTCCGTTCGGGTCGATACGCGGGTACCCCCGTTCCTCACCTTCAGACAGACCTGCACGCGCGCTGCCCCCCTCCGGCAGCGCGCCGCAGCCCCCGCCGCCCCCGCGCCGTAGATGCCGTGCGGAGGACTTGACCCACTGTGACCTGCGGCCCGCACCGAGCGGGAGGGATCTTGAACGCAGTCACCCTGATAGGCGAAAAGGGTGCAAGGCGAACAAGGGACGGCCCGTCAGATGTGCCCCGCTCCCGCGCCCGCGGCCTCCGCGTTGTCGCCCCGCTTGGTGAACATCGCGACGAGGACCGCCACGACGGCGACCCCGGCGGCGACCAGGCAGGCCAGGCTCATGCCGGAGATGAAGGTGTCGTGCGCGACGTCGGTGATCTTCGCGGCGATCGCGGCCGGGGTGTCCTTGGCCACCGGCGCGGCGCCCACCTGGACCGCCTCGGAGGCCTGGTCGAGCTGGGCCGGGGTGAGCGGCGGCAGCTTGGCGTCGGACCAGTTGCCCGCGAGGTCACCGTCGACCTTGGAGGCCATCACGGCGCCCAGGACCGCCGTACCGAGGCTGCCGCCGATCTGCATGGCGGCCTGCTGGAGACCGCCGGCGACACCGGAGAGCTCCATCGGCGCGTTGCCCACGATGACCTCGGTGGCGCCGACCATGACCGGCGCGAGGCCGAGACCGAGCAGGGCGAACCAGAGCGACATGATGCCGCTGCCGGTGTCCGTCTTCAGCGTGGACATGCCGAACATGGCGATCGCGGTGAGGGCCATGCCCCCGGCCAGCGGAATGCGCGGGCCGGACTTGGTGATCAGGGCGCCCGCCAGCGGCGAGCCGACGATCATCATGCCGGTGAGCGGGAGCAGGTGCAGACCGGCGTCCACCGGGCTCATGCCGTGCACGTTCTGCAGGTAGAACGTCACGAAGAACAGGCCGCCCATGAAGGCGATGGCCATCAGGACCATGAGGACGACGCCCGCCGACAGCGGCACGGAGCGGAACAGCCCCAGCGGGATCAGCGGCTCCTTCACCCGGGTCTCCCAGAAGGCGAAGAGCCCGAAGCCGAGCGCCGAGACGCCCAGGAAGCTCCACGTCAGGACGTCGCCCCAGCCCCAGGTCGGGGCCTTGATGAGCGCCCAGACCAGACAGAACATGGCACCGGAGAGCAGCCCGATGCCGAGGAGGTCGAAGGAGCGCGGGGCGTTCTCGGCGCGGTGGTCGGTCAGGATCAGCACGCCCAGGACCAGCGCGAGGACGCCGACGGGCACGTTGATGAAGAACACGGACTGCCAGCTGACGTGCTGGACCAGCAGACCGCCGAGGATCGGGCCGCCCGCCGTGGACGCGCCGATGACCATGCCCCAGATGCCGATCGCCATGTTCAGCTTCTCGGCCGGGAAGGTGGCCCGCAGCAGGCCGAGCGCGGCCGGCATCAGCAGCGCGCCGAACAGACCCTGGAAGACGCGGAAGGTGACGACGAGGGCGATGCTGTCGGACAGACCGATGGCCCCCGAGGCGGCGGCGAAGCCGACCACACCGATCAGGAAGGTCTGGCGGTGTCCGAACCGGTCGCCGAGCTTGCCCGCGGTGATCAGCGTGACCGCGAGGGCCAGAAAGTAGCCGTTGGTGATCCACTGGACGTCGGCGAAGCTCGCGCCGAGGTCCTTCTGGATGGCGGGGTTGGCGATGGCCACGATGGTGCCGTCCAGGGCCACCATCATGACCCCCACGGCCACGGTGATGAGGGTGAACCACGGATGGCCGCGCAGCCCCTTGCCGGGGGCCTCGTCCGACGGGGCGGATGGTGCCTTGTCCCCCGAGCCCGTCGCGTCGATGGTGGTCTGACTAGTCATGCTTTCGAGGCTAGTGACAGCCACTGACAGTTGACAAACCAAATCACAAGTCGGTGACTGTCACGTCACTCGCGGATAGGGTGAACTGGGCAAACGGTTCGGAGGAGAGGGCCCATGGACATGACGGACACGGCTGAGGCGGTGCCGCGTCCGGGCCTGCGCGAGCGCAAGAAACAGCGGACCAGGGACGCCCTGCTGCGGGCCGCCCTCGAACTGTTCGCCACCCAGGGGTACGAGCGGACGACCGTCGACGAGATCGCCGAGGCCGTCGACGTCTCCCAGCGCACCTTCTTCCGGTACTTCGCCGGCAAGGAGGACGTCGCCCTCTTCAGCCAGCGGATCGCCGAGTCGCACTTCCTCACCGCCGTACGCGAACGCCCGCCCCACGAAGCCCCGTTGGAGGCGCTGCGGCTGGCCCTCCTGGAGAGCTGGGACACCATCGGCGAGGCCATCGAGGCCGTCATCCCGATCGAACTGCACATGCGCACCTTCCAGTTGATCGAGTCCACCCCCGCGCTGCTCGCCGCCCATCTGCGCCGCTCCGCCGAGCTGGAGGAGGAGATCGCCCGCGTGATCGCCGCGCGCGAGGGACTCGACGTGGACGCGGATCCGCGCCCGCGGGTCGCGGTCGCCGTGTTCGGCGGAGTGATGCGGGTCACCGGCCGGCTGTGGGGGGCGGGCGAGGACACCAGCATCGAGGCGATCCGGGAACTGACGTCCTCGTATCTCGACCATGTAGGGCCCGCGTTGGCACAGAAGTGGCGCCCGGAAGATCTCTGACGGGCCGTACGCGAAAAGGCACGCAAGGGCCGCCCCCAGGGCTGTCACCGGCGGAAATTCGGCGTACCGAATGATCGTTGACGCACACAGAGCGTCACTATTTAACTCAAACTGAACCCGGTATGACCCAATTACCCCGTCAGAAACGTGATCCCTCTCACTCGTTTAACGGGAGACACCTCACTTCTCCTAGGGTGTCCTCTCAGTGACTTCCTTCGACACATCCCCCCAACTCAGCGTTTGGCGCGCAGTGCTCGCGCTGGCCGTGGTGTTCGTGATGCTGGCCACCGGTGGCTGGACCGCGCTGAACAGCCATCGGACAGCGACGCCGCTCCAAGCCTCGCGCTCCGCGTGGCAGCACGGCAGCCTCGCCGGCCACCGGCTCCCGGACGTGAACTCCGCGCCGAGCCGGCTGGCCCGTTTCTTCGCCACGCTCGACGCCCAGCAGCGCTCCCGGCTCGCCCACCGCTACCCCCTCGCGGTCGGCAACATGAACGGGGCGCCCGTGACGCTGCGCTACCAGGCGAACCACATCGCCCTGGACCAGCAGCGCAAGGTCGAGCGCACCCGCATGCACGACAGCCGGCTCTCGACGCTCGGCCAGCGCGACGCGGGCCGCCGTATGCACCGCTACGAGGCGCTGCTGCACAAGGGCCGCAAGATCCTCGCCTTCGACCCCACGGGGTCGGGCCGGGTCGCCGAGGTCATCGGCAGCCTCGACAAGGCCGAGCGGATCTCCGTGGTGGTGCCCGGCGTCGACACCGACCTGCTCAACTTCCAGCGCACCAACAAGCAGTACTCGGCACCCGTCGGCATGGCGCGTTCGCTGTACGCGGCGGAGCACGCGGCGGATCCGGGCACGCGTACGGCCGTGATCGCCTGGGCCGACTACACGGCGCCCAGCGGGCTCGGCATGGACGCGGCCACCGCCATGCGCGCCGAGGAGGGCGCGGTCCGGCTGAACGCGCTGGTGCGGGCGCTGCCGGGGAGCGCGTCGGTGGCGCTGTACTGCCACAGCTACGGCTCCGTCCTGTGCGGGGTCGCCGCCCACCGGCTGCCCTCCCGGGTCACCGACATAGCGGTCGCCGGCAGCCCCGGCATGCGGGCCGAGAAGGCCACGGACCTGCACACCTCCGCCCGGGTCTGGGCGATGCGGGACGCCGACGACTGGATCCAGGACGTGCCCTACCTGGAGGTCGGAGGCCTCGGACACGGCGCCGACCCGGTGTCGAAGGGGTTCGGGGCACGGATCCTGTCCGCGAAGGATTCCAAGGGCCACACCGGCTATTTCGAGCCGGGCACGGAGAGTCTCCGCAACTTCGCGGAGATCGGCATCGGTGCGTACCGCGCGGTCCACTGCGCGCGCGACGATGACGCGTGCCGGACGGGTTTGTCCGGCACCGCGTCGGCCGGACGCGCGTAGAGAGCGAACAACTGCGGTCCGCCCAGGGAGGCGACGGAGGCTTGCGTGCCGCATACGATGGCCCGCATGGGTGACGTACTGGCCGGATTTCATGCCGCCTGGGAGTTCGAGTCCGACTCCGTGCTCATCCGCTTCGAACGGGGGATCCGTACGCCGAAGCTGTTCCAGGCGCTCGGCGAACGCCGCATCCCCCTGGAGGCGATCGCGGCGGTGACGCTGACGCCCGGGAAGCGTGGCACGGTCGTTCTGCGTGCGGTGCCGAGGGCCGGCGCCGATCCGCTGATGGAGGCGGCCGCGGGACAGCTCAAGGAAGGGTGCGACCCCTATCGTCTGGTGCTGCCCGCCGACCGGGAGACCCTCGCCGAGTACTACGCGGACGAGCTGCGCTCCCAGCTCACCTCGGACGACGAGCCCGCCGAGCGCTATCTGGTGCACCCGCCCGAGGCGCCGCTGCAGTTCAAGGCGTACGACGGGAAGGCGTCCTTCGACGGCAAGTCGGTGACCTTCCGGTGGTTCTGGACGGGCGCCTCCTCCGCCAAGTGGAAGGCCGGCGACCAGACGTTCCCGGTCGCCGACCTGGGCGGGGTCGAGTGGCGCTCCCCCGAGGTCTTCGAGGGCCATCTGCGGCTGCTGCGCCGCGAGCCCGCGGCCGCGCAGCCCGCCCAGGCCGATCAGGATCCGGCGGCGGTGGTGTTCGGGCTGGGGTACGGGCCGGTGCACGAGTCGTTGCCGTTCGCGGCGGCGGTCCTTGCCGCGGTGCGCTCCGCGGGGTCCGCCGTTGCCGCCGTGGCCGCCGCGCCCCGCCGGGATCCCGCCGACATCGCCGAACGGATCCGGCACCTCGGAGAGCTGCACGAGGCCGGCCTCGTCACGGACGAGGAGTTCTCGACGAAGAAGGCGGAACTCCTGGCGGAGCTGTAGGGGTTCGGCCCGGCGCCCCGACACCGACACCGACACGCTGGATTCGCCCCCTCCGCCCCAGACCCCGTTCGCGCAGTTCCCCGCGCCCCTATCAAGGGG
>NZ_JBHVWZ010000063.1:0-12416 GCF_042881985.1 Streptomyces sp. NPDC058246
AGCCCCTATCCAGGGGCGCGGGGAACTGCGCTACGGGACGGGCAGGGGCGGCGGGGGCGAGAAACCCCTCACTTCACCGACCCCGCCATCACCCCCTGCACAAAGTGCCGCTGGAAGGCGAAGAACACCGCCACCGGCACGATCAGCGACAGGAACGCCCCCGGCGCGAGCACGTCGATGTTGCTGCCGAACTGCCGTATCTGTGACTGGAGTTCCACCGTCAACGGCTGCGCGGAGCTGTCGGCGAACAGCAGTGCGACCAGCATGTCGTTCCACACCCACAGGAACTGGAAGATGGCGAGGCTGGCGATGGCGGGCCTGCCCACCGGCAGCACCAGCCGGGTGAAGATGCGCCACTCGCTTCCTCCGTCCATCCGGGCGGCCTCCAGCATCTCCTTCGGCATCTCAGCGAAGTAGTTGCGCAGCAGGAAGATGGCGAACGGCAGCCCGTAGGAGACGTGGAAGAGCACGACACCCGGGATCGTGCCGAACAGCCCCAGCTGACCGAAGAGTTTGGCGACCGGCAGCAGCCCGACCTGTACCGGCACCACCAACAGCGCCACCACGACGAGGAAGATCGTGTCCCGGAAGGGGAACTCCAGCCAGGCGAAGGCGTATCCGGCGAGCGCCGCGATCACCACGACGAGGACGGTGGCCGGCACGGAGATCAGCACGGTGTTCCAGAACGCCCGCGTCATCCCCGCGTTGCGAAGGAGCGCCGAGTAGTTGTCGAAGGAAAGCTGACTCGGGCTGCTCAGCGCCGTCCACCAGCCCCCTTTGGCGGTGTCCTGCGCCGAGCGCAGGGAGGAGAGGAACAGTCCCGCGAGCGGGGTGACCCACACCAGGCCGACGACCACAAGGAACGCCTGCACCAGGCCATTGCCGAGCCCCCGCCTGAGCGCGTTCATCGTTGACTCCTTCGGAAACGGCGGACGTTGAAGACCATGGCGGGGATGACGAGCAGGAGGAGCAGCACCCCGAGCGCGCTGCCCAGGCCCTGGTTGTTGCCGCCACCGAAGGACACCAGCCACATCTGGGTGGCGAGCACGGTGGCGTCTTCCTGCACCGGGCCGGGCGCGATGATGTAGACGAGGTCGAAGACCTTCATCACGTTGATCACGAGCGTCACGAAGACCACGGTGAGTACGGGCGCCAGCAGCGGCACGGTGATCCGGCGGAAGATCTGCCACTCGTTGGCGCCGTCCATCCGGGCCGCCTCCAGCGCGTCACGCGGAAGGGCGGCGAGCCCGGCGCCGATCAGCACCATGGCGAAGCCGGTCCAGATCCACAGGTACGCGCCGATGATGGCCGGGGTGACGAGCGCCGGACCGAGCCAGGACACACCGTCGTACGGCGGGCTGAAGTTCGAGGCGGGGAGCCGCACGGTGTACGAGCCGGAGTCCAGCCCGGAGAAGCGGAAGGAGCCGTCGGCCGCCGTCGTCGTGCTCGCGACCGTCCTCCCGTCGCGCACCGCCTCGACCTTCGTCCCCGGCAGTCCGCGCTCCCCGCGGTCGACCCGGCCCGGCTTCCCTCCCCCGCCGGGGGTGAAGTCCAGGTAGACGACACCGCGCAGCTCGTCCCCGGCCGCCTTCTGTCCGGCGGCCGCGTAGGCGGGCTTGGCGTCCTTCGGCAGGTCCTTGGGGAGGACGCCGACGAGCCCGAGGCCGACCGTGTCGCCGGGCGACGCGGAGGCGGTCGTACGGTACGAGCCGTCGGCCCCCTGGGTGAGGCCCTGGCCGTCGCGGGCGCGGGCGGTCGGGTAGGAGGAGGTTCCCGCGAACGCGTCGTGGACACCGACCACGGCGGCGTTCAGGACACCCTTGTCGGGGTCCTCGTCGTACGCGAGCCGGAAGATGATGCCCGCGGCCAGGAAGGAGACCGCCATGGGCATGAACAGCAGCAGCTTGAACGCGGTGGCCCAGCGGATCTTCTCGACCAGGACGGCGAGCACCAGACCGAGCCCGGTGAGCAGCGTCGGCGCGACGACGACCCAGATGGCACTGTTGCGGACGGCCTTGAGCGTGGCCGGGTCGCGGAACATCTCGGTGTAGTTCTCGCCGCCCACGAACCGGGTGCCGGAGGCGTCGAAGAAGCTGCGCCCGACGGAGAAGAGCACGGGGTAGACGACGAGCGCGCCGAGCAGCAGCAGGGCCGGGAGGACGAAGACGAGGGCGATGATCCGGCCGCGACGCCTGGCACGCCGTCTGCGGTCGGCGGTGCCGACGGCCGGAGGGCTCGCCTCTTTCACGAGGGTGGCGGTCATGGCGATCAGCCCTGGTAGGCCTTGGCCGCGGCCTTCTCCAGCGCGGCCGCGGTCGCCTTCGGGTTCGAGGGGTCGCGCAGGAAGTCCTGGAGCAGCTTCCACTCGCCCGCGCCCTTGGTGCCGCCGAACGCGGCGGGGGCCTGGTCGGACATGTCGAAGCGGACCGAATCACCCGCGGCGACAAGGGACTTGGCGGTCTCGCGGGTGATGTCGTCGCTGTAGGAGGCGAGGTCCAGCTTCTTGTTCGGGGAGAGGAAGCCGCCCGCCCCGGCCCAGACGGCGGACGCTTCGGGAGTCGCCAGGTACTCCAGGAACGTCATGGCGGCCTTCTGGTTCTTGCCGTCCTTGAGGACCACGGCGGCGTCGCCGCCGCTCACCACGGGCGCCTTGCCGCCGTCGACCGCGGGGAAGGGGAAGAAGTTCGCGTCCTGGCCGATCTTCTTGCCGAACTGGTCCTTGGCGACCCCGGCGACGAAGTCACCCTCGTAGACCATGCCCGCCTCGGGCTTCGGTCCGAAGACCTTCTCGACGGAGCCGGGGAAGTCGGTGTTCAGGGCTTCCTTCTGGCCGCCGGCTATCAGCTGCTTGTCCTTGAAGAGCTTGCCGAGGGTGGTGAGGGCCTTCACCACGGTCGGGTCGGTCCACTTGAGCTGGTGGGCGGCCAGGGCGTCGTACTTCTCCGGCCCCGCCTGGGAGAGGTAGATGTTCTCGAACCAGTCGGTGAGCGTCCAGCCGTCCTGTCCGGCGACGGAGAAGGCCGCGAGGCCCGAGTCGGAGACGGTGTGCCCGGCCTTCAGCATCGCGTCGTACGTCGTCGGCGGCTTGACACCCGCCTGGGCGAGGGCATCGGGGCTGTACCAGACGGTCGACTTGTGGGCGGCCTTGAAGTACAGGCCGTAGAAGGTGCCGTCGACGCTGCCGTACTTCTTCCAGACGCTCGCGTAGTTGGTGTCGACGGATCCTTCGGTGGTCTTGGAGAGCGGCTTGAGCCAGCCCTTCTTCGCGAACTGCTGGAGGACGCCGACCTGCGGGACCATCACCACGTCGGGAGCGTTGCCGCCCTCGATCTTGCTGCCGACGACGGTGGAGACGTTGTCGCCGGTGGAGACGAACTGCGTCTTGGCACCCGTCTTCTCGGTGAAGGCGTCCAGGACCTTCTGGAAGTTCTTCTGCTCGCTGCCGGACCAGACACCGGCCACGGTGATCGTCTGGCCGCTGAGCGACTTTCCGCCGCTTCCGGCGGCGACCGGGCCACCTCCGCAGGCGGTGGCTCCGAGGGCCAGGGCGAGGGCGGTGCAGCTCGCGAGCAGGGTCGTACGTCGTCGCATCATCGTTGATGTCCCTTTCAGGGCAGGGGAATTGACGGAGGATCGGTACAGAGGAGTCACTCAGGGATTCGTGCAGTCGCTGATCCACCAGGCGGCCGTCGAACCGGGCAGGACGCCGGCCGGGCAGGGGCCGCTGGACAACAAGGGGGTGCCGGAGACCGGCGCGGGCGTGGGGGCCGTACCGAAGTTGACGGCGCACACCACGCCGTCGCCCCGGACGAAGGCGAGGACACCGGGCGGTGCCTCCAGCCAGCGCAGTGCACCCTCGCCCAGCTGGGGGAGACCGGCGCGCAGTTGGAGGCCGTCGCGGTAGAGGTGCCAGAAGGAGCGGGTGTCGGCGAGGGCGCGGTCGGTGGCGTACTCGGCGAAGTAGGCGGGCTGCGGCAGCCACGGTTTGGCGCTGTCGGCACCGGAGGTGAAGCCGAACGGGGAGGCGTGCCCGGACCACGGCAGCGGCACCCG
This sequence comes from Streptomyces sp. NPDC058246, assembly GCF_042881985.1. Classification (NCBI taxonomy): domain Bacteria; kingdom Bacillati; phylum Actinomycetota; class Actinomycetes; order Kitasatosporales; family Streptomycetaceae; genus Streptomyces; species Streptomyces sp. NPDC058246. Next base: position 4,054 of record NZ_JBHVWZ010000063.1, read on the forward strand.
GCAGCCGTCGCGGATACGGGCGCGGCTTCCCGTACGGCGGAAGATGGGGTCGGTCAGCACCTCGTCGGGCAGATCGACGACCTCGGGCAGTCCGAGCTCCTCGCCCTGGTAGATGTACGCGGCTCCGGGCAGCGCCAGCATCAGCAGCGCGGCGGCGCGGGCGCGGGCGGTGCCGAGGCCGCTGCCCTCGGTGCCGAGTTCGCCGTACCGGGTGACGGTGCGCACCTGGTCGTGGTTGTTGAGGACCCAGGTGACCGTCGATCCGGTTCCGGCGATGTCCTGCATGGCCTCGGAGATGACCTTGCGGAAGGCGTCGGCGTTCCAGGGTGCGCTGAGCAGATCGAAGAAGAAGGCCTGGTGGAGCTCGTCGGGGCGTACGTACTGGGCGTGTTCGCGGGCGGTCGGCACCGAGACCTCGCCGACCAGCAGCCGGTCACGGCCGTCGCGCGCGGTGTACTCCTCGCAGACGGACCGCCAGTGGCGCCACACGTCGTGCACCTCGGGCCTGTTCCAGGCCAGCGGGTTGACCGAGTCACGGGTGCGGGCGTCGGCCTCGGGGTCGGGCGAGTCCGGCAGGTCGGGGTGCTTGAAGAGGCCGGCGGCCACGTCGATGCGGAAGCCGTCCACGCCCCGGTCGAGCCAGAACCGCAGCACCTGGTCGAAGTGGGCGCCGACCTCGGGGTTGCGCCAGTTCAGATCGGGCTGCTCGGAGGTGAACATGTTCAGGTACCACTGGCCGGGGTTGCCGTCCGCCTCGGTGACCCGGGACCAGGCCGGACCGCCGAACATGGCGTGCCAGTTGTTCGGCGGCTCGGCGCCGTCCGGGCCTCGCCCGTCGGCGAAGTGGAAGCGGGCGCGTGCCGCGCTGCCGGGCTCCGCCGCGAGCGCTTCGCGGAACCACGGGTGCTCGCTGGAGCAGTGATTGGGGACGATGTCCAGGAGCACCTTGACGCCGAGGCGGCGGGCGTCGGTCATCAGCAGGTCGAACTCGGCGAGGTCGCCGAAGAGCGGGTCCACGTCGCAGTAGTCGGCGACGTCGTAGCCGTGGTCGTGCTGCGGCGAGGGGTAGAAGGGGCTCAGCCAGATGCCGTCGACACCGAGCTTCTTGAGGTACGGCATGCCCGCCCGGACCCCGGCGAGATCGCCGATGCCGTCCCCGGTGCTGTCCAGGAAGCTGCGGACGTACACCTGGTAGATCACTGCGTCGCGCCACCAGCGGTGCGTGTTGAGGGTCACCCGTTGACCTGTCTGTGCGTGCCTTCGGTTATGCATGCATGTTAAGTAGGCGTGTCGCACAGGTGTCAACGAGTAGGCAGCAGGAGCCGGGAAGTTGGGCTTCTATATGCAGACTTTTCGGGCACAAAACCAGGAGATGGGATGCTCCCGTTACCTAACATGTAACTAGCCGAGTGCTACGAGGGCACCGCCGGACCGCTACCGGCGCGAGATGGCCGCCAGCTCACGCGCCAGCCGCCGTACCGCCGCGGACGGTGTCTCGTGCCCCGTCATCGCATCGTGCACGACGGCCTGCACGGCCAGGCTGACCTGGTCGTACCGCGGGCTCTTGGGGCGTGGGGCGGCCGCGAGGATGCCCGCGCGCAGCGTGGGCAGATAGGGGAACTCCCGGATCAGCTCCGGGTCCTCGTAGAGCGCGGCCCGTACGGGCGGCAGCGCGCCCTTGGTGAGGACCTGGCGTTGCGCGCGTTCGGTGGTGAGGTACGCGATCAGACGCGCCGCCGAATCGGGGTGCCGCGCATGCGTGTTGACGGCGAGGTTGGAGCCGCCGAGCACGCTCGCGCCCGGTCCGTCGGGTCCGGGCAGGGGGACGGCGCCGATCTTCCCGGCGACCGCCGACCCTTTGCCGGAGGCACCGACGTACGCGTAGGGCCAGTTGCGCAGAAAGAGGAGGTGGCCGTCCTGGAAGGCCTGCTTGGACTCCTCTTCCTTGTACGTCAGCGCCTTCTTCGGAATCCAGCCGTCGCGTACGCCGTCGGCAAGGAACCCGATGCCCTCGCGGGCGGCCTCGGAGTTCACGGTGACGCGCTCGCCCTCGTCGCCGAGGATCGTGCCGCCCGCCGAGTAGACCGCCTCCGCCGCGTTCACGGTGAGTCCTTCATAGGGCAGGAACTGACCGGCGTAGCCGTCGAGTCCGTACTTGGGGGCGATCGTTTTCGCCTGCTGCTCCAGTTCGGCCCAGGTCCGCGGCGGCGCGACGCCCTCCTTGGCGAGGACGTCCTTGCGGTACAGGAGGAGTCCCGCGTTGGTGACGTACGGGACCGCGTACAGCCTTCCGTCGTACGTCGCCGTGTCCACGACCGGCGGCAGGAAGCTGTCGAGCGGGAAACGGCCGCGGTCCAGCGGGGAGATCCAGCCCGCGGCGGCGAACTCCGAGGTCCAGGCGACGTCGATGTTGAGGACGTCGAAGCGGCTTCTGTCGCCGCCGCGCAGGTCGGTCGTCATCTGCGCGTGTGTCTCGTCGGCGGAGTCCGGGAGCTCGACGAGGGTGACCTTCTCACCGGGGTGAGTACGGTTCCACCCCTCGAGCAGCGGTCCCAGATAGCCGGTGAGATCTCCCGCGGTCGCCAGGGTGAGCGGCCCACGGCCCGCGCCGTGCGCCCCGTCGGCGGGGGTGCCGGAGGCGACGTACCCGCTCAGGACCACCGCCGCGACCAGGAGGCCCCTACCGGCGGCACGTATCCACCGCATAGGTTCCTCCCTGTACACCGGCGTCGGGCACCTTCGCCCGGCGTCAGACGCCATGTATACCTGTTAGGTATGGGCGATACTAGGGCCTGCGACACATTGGCATCCGGCCACACCGGGTGACAACGCCTGGCACGGGTCCGGGCGGATGACAAGGATGCGGGGAGGAGAGCGCGGGTGCGGCTGCCCCTCCTGGCGCTGCTGGCGCGTGGCCCGGCCCACGGGTACGAGCTCAAGCAGGACCTTGAGCAACTGCTGGGCTCCGCGTACCCTCAGCCCAACGTCGGCCAGATCTACGTCACGCTCGGCCGCCTCGAGAAGTCGGGACTGATCGAGGGCGAGGAAGTCGAGCAGTCGAGCCGGCCCAACAAGAAGATCTACCACCTCACTGACGCCGGGCGCGAGGCGCTGCGAGCCTGGTACCAGGAGACGGCGGACGAGCCGCGGGTGCGGGACGAGTTCTTCATGAAGCTCGCGCTCGCCCCGACGACCGGCCTGGCCGACCGGATCGCCCTGATCAACAAGCAGCGGCGCCAGTATCTGAACACCATGCGCGACCTGTCGAAGCTCGCCGCGGCCGAGGACCGGAACAACCGCGTCTCCCACCTGCTGATCGAGGGAGCCATGCTGCATCTGCAGGCCGATCTCGACTGGCTGGAGCGCTGCCAGGAAGAACTGGAGGAGCTGGAGTGAGCCACGCCGGAGTGAGTCACACCGCTCCCTTGCTGCGCGCCGAGGGTCTGGTCAAGACCCACTACGGCGAGGGCGCGCCGGCGCATGCCGTGCGCGGGGTGGACCTCGCCGTGCGTCAGGGCGAGTTCCTGGCCGTCACCGGCCCGTCCGGCGCCGGCAAGTCGACGCTGCTGCACCTGCTGGGCGGGCTCCAGCGGCCCGACTCCGGCAGCGTCTGGCTGGACGGCGAGTGCACGGACGCGTACAGCGAGGCGCGTTGGGCGGTGGAGCGGCGACGGCGCATCGGCATCGTCTTCCAGTTCTTCAACCTGGTCTCCAATCTGTCGGTCGCCGACAACGTCGAACTGCCCGCCCTGCTCGCCGGGGTCTCCCCGAAGCAGGCGCGCGCCGAACGCGAGCGGCTGCTGTCCGAGCTGGGCCTGGAGGGCAAGGGGCGCAGCATGCCGGGTGAGCTGTCCGGCGGCGAACAGCAGCGTGTCGCCCTGGCCCGGGCGCTGGTCAACCAGCCGTCGCTGCTGCTGGCCGACGAGCCCGCGGGCAGCCTGGACAGCAAGGGCACCCGCGAGGTGATGCGGCTGCTGTCCCGCTTCCACCAGGGCGGCCAGACCATCGTGCTGGTCACCCACGACGCCCGGCTCGCCAGCGCCGCGGACCGCGTGATCAGCTTCTTCGACGGACGCATCGCCGACGACGCGGAACTCGACGGCACGCCGTCGCGCGGCGCCGGGATATCCGGCGTGCTGGAACTGAGGGACTGAGCCGAGTGCGCGACCAGCCGCAGCACCCCGTGCCGATGCACCACCCCGTCATACGCGAGCACGAGCACACAGGTCCGCTTGCCGCGACACGCGAGCACGCCGGTCCGCCTGCCGCGGTACGCGAGCACGCCGGCTCCCCCGCCGCCGCACGCAGGCACGCCTGTGCGCTTACCGCGATACGCGAGCACGCCGGCTTCCCCATCTCCGCACCCAGGCACGCCGGTGCGCTTGCCGCGGTACGCGAGCACGAGCACACCGGTCCGCTTGCCGCGGTACGCGAGCACACCGGCTCCCCCGCCGCCGCACGCAGGCACGCCGGTGCGCCTACCGCGATACGCGAGCACGCCGGCCCACCCACCGCCGCGCGCGAGACGGCGCGCCGCGCCGTCACGAGTGCACGCCCTTGCTGCGCCATCGCGCCCGACGCTGCCCCTTGTCTCGTCGTACGTGAGTTTGCTCGTCGAGATCCCGTCATACGTGAGCCTGCCCGCCATCCCGTCACGCGGGAGCCGATGAGCCGTCCCGTCGTACGGGACCGGATAAGCCCTCCCACCGTGCGGGCCCTGGTGAGCCGTCTCCCCCTGCGGGCGCTGGTGAGCCGTCTCCCCCTGCGGGAGCTGGTGAGTCGTCTCCCCGTGCGGGAGCTGGTGAGCCGTCCCGTCGTGCGCGAGCCGAAGGGCTGAGCCGGCGTGCGGGCCACTCTGCGCTGGGCGCATGCCGATCTGCGCACGCATCGGGGCGAGGCGTTGTTCATCGTGCTCGCCACCGCGGGGATCGTCGCCTCGCTGCTGCTCGCCGCGGCGCTCTTCGGCTACGCGACGAACCCCTGGCAGCGCGTCTTCACGCAGTCCCGCGGCGCCCACGTGTGGATCCACACCGGCGCGTCCGCCGACGCCGGGCGGCTCGCGAAGCTGGACGGGGTCGAGTCCGTGGCGGGCCCGTACCGCACCGCGTCCGCGACCGTCGAGTCGCGCGGCACCCGCGCCTCCGTAGAGCTGCGCGGCGCCGTCGAACCGCCCGCCACCGGTCGGCCGCTGCTCGCCTCAGGGCACTGGCTCGACCCCGCCCGGCCCGACGGAGTCGTCCTGGAGGAGAGCCTCGCCCGGGCCTTGTGGGCCGAGCCCGGGGACACCCTCACCGTGCCCGGCACCACGCGAACCCTCACTGTCCTGGGCGTGGTCGACAGTGCGGAGCCCCGCTACCGCCCCGGCGAGCGCTCGGGGCTCGTCTGGGTGCTGCCCTCCGCGGTGCGGAGCGCCGACGGACGCACCGGTCAGGTCATCGGCCTGCGTCTGACCGATCCCGGCGACACGGACTACGCGGTGCAGCGCGCCGTCACGGCACTCGGCGCCGGCGCGGTCACCCAGGTGTCGAACTGGCAGCAGGCCCGCGCCGAGGCCCAGGGCGACAACCGGCTGCTGGGTCAGGTGCTGGGCCTCTTCGGCCTCGGCGCCCTGCTCGCCGCCGCGCTCGCCGTGTACGGCGCGATCGGCACCCGCATCCGCGGCCACCTGCGGGACATCTCGGTGCTGAAGGCGATCGGGTTCACGCCCGGCCAGGTGGTGCGCATCTTCCTGATCCAGCACGTGGCGTACGCGACTCTGGGCGCTCTGGTCGCCGCCACGCTCACCCAGGCACTGGGCAGCCGTGTCCCCGGGCGCCTCGGTGACGCCGTGGGCGTCTGGCAGGGGCTGCCCGGACACACCGCGGCGCTGTTGGCGGTGCCGGTGGCCGCGGTGCTCTTCATCGGCGCGACGACCGGGGTCGCGGCGTGGCGCGCCGGCCGGGTGCCTCCGGTGCCGGTGCTGCGGGCCGCGGCACCGCCGGCCGGACGCCTGTCGGGCGCGGCACGCCGGGCACTCGGACTGCGGCTGCCCCCGGCGCTCGTACTGGGCTGGCACCAGGCGTTCCCACGACGGCCCCGTTCACTGGCCACGATCGCCCGGCTCGCCCTGCCCCTGCTGCTGATCGTGGTCGCGCTGAGCGCCTGGACCACCATCGACCGCTTCCACAGCGAGCCCCAGCGGATCGGCCTCGCCGCCGCACTCACGGCACACCCGGACGACAGCCTGGGCGATCCGGCGGCTCGCGCCCTGCTCGCCCGGAACGCGCAGGTCACCGCCGTGCACCCGGGTGCCGAAGTGGCCGCCCTGGTGCCGGGTCAGACAGCCACGATCGCGCTGCGCGGGCTCGGCACACACCAGGACCCGTATCCCTTCACGCTGGCCGAGGGCCGTCCGGCCGACGGACCCGACGAGGCGGTGGCCGGTCAGGGGCTGCTCGATCTGCTGGACGTGCGCGTCGGGGACTGGGTGCGGATGACCGTCGGCGCGCGTCCGCAGATCCTGCACATCGTCGGCCGCAGCATCGAGCCGGAGAACGGCGGCCGCGTCATCTCGACCTCGCTCGACACCCTCCGCGAGAACGACCCGGAGCTCCGCCCGACCCTCTACCAGCTCCAGCTGCGCTCCGGCGCCGACCCGGGCAAGGTCGCCGCCGAGCTGACCGCGGCCGGACACGGACACCTGGACGTGCACGCCGTGACCAACCCGGCCGACGGACTCTCACCGCTGCGCGGCGTCGTCGTCGGGCTGATCGCCGTACTGGCCCTCATCGGGCTCATCGAGTTGCTCACCGCGATCGGCGGCACCGTGCGCGAGGGCGAGCGGGATCTGCTGGCGCTCAAAGCCATCGGCCTGTCACCGCGACAGATCACGGCGATCACCGTCACGGCCACCGCCTGCACGGCGCTGGCCGCCGTCCTCGCGGGTACGGCGCTGGGGCTGCCCCTCGCACACTGGCTGATCGACATCCAGGGGAAGTCGAGCGGGATCGGCGCCGGTATCGCCCGGGGGCCGTCCTTCCTCCTGCTGGTGCTGTTCGGTCTGGCCGCCGTCCTGGGTGCCGCCGCCCTCGCCGCGCTCCCCGCGGCCCGCTCCGCACGACGACGGCTCGCGGACACCCTGAGCGCGGTGGCCTGATCACGGTCAGGACCCGTTCGGGTTCCCCTGGGTGTACGGGTTCCCCTGGTTGTACGGGTTCGGGTTCGAGTTCGGCGGCGCGTACGGGTGCTGTACCGGGTACGGGTTCGGCGGGGCGTACGGCTGCCGCGGCGGATACGGGTACTGCGCGCCCGGCGCGTAGGGGTTCCCCTGCGGCGGCACGAACCCCGCGTTCGGCCCGTATGCCGACGGTGCGGGAAGCGGGGGCAGCGTGGCGGGGTGCGCGCCCAGCCGAATCCCGTATCGGCGGCGGAGCCGGTTCATCTCCAGGAAGGCGATGGCCGTGACGGTCACCGGAGCGCCCAGGATGAAGACGATGCCCATCGTGAAGCTGAGCCCGTGCAGATCACCGGTGACCAGGTCGGGAATGGCCATCAGCCAGGTCGTCACCATGGCGAGCAGCGGCGGCAGGCAGCGGTGCACGGCGGCGGAGCCGAAGAAGTTCCCGGACAGCTGCACGGCTCCGTATATCAGGAATCCGGTCAGCCAGAGCGCGGTCAACCCGAGCAGCGCCAGCATGATGCCGCCGAGCGAGGTGGACAGCTGCCACAAGAACACCGTCGCCACGATCATGCCGATGAAGAGCAGCAACAGCTTGAGCGAGTTGAAGAGGGGCACGCGCAGTTGGCGGATCCTCCCCGTGCGCCGCCAGACGAAGAGCATCACGCCCACCGTCGCAGGCGTGATGAACAGCAGGACGGCGGCCGCCGTCAGCATGTTCTGCAGAACCTCCGTGAAGTCGAACTTGCCCTGCACGAAGGTGTAGACGCCGAACGCCGCGACCGCCCCGGCAATGACACGCACCCGCTTGAGCCGCTCCACGGACGGATCGACCGACGCCGGAATCCACGCGGGGTGGAACACCGCCTGCGCCACGGCCTTGGGTTGCAGAATCGACCCCGCCGTCAGGGTGCCACTGAGCCATCTTCTACGCGAGCCGGCCAACTTCCGCTCCCCCGAGCCCTCAGTACCACGATCGCCGCGGAGTCTACGGGAAGCGGACGGACTCCCGCCGCCCGCTTCCCCGCACTTGGGCCCTTACCGGCTGCGCAGCTCCCGGTAGTTGGCGACGAGGGCCTTGGTCGACTCGTCCAGTCCGGGCACGTCCGCGCCCTCGGTGAGCGCGGGCTCGATCCGCTTGGCGAGGACCTTGCCGAGCTCGACGCCCCACTGGTCGAAGGAGTCGATGTTCCAGATCGCGCCCTGG
>NZ_JBHVWZ010000064.1:0-8211 GCF_042881985.1 Streptomyces sp. NPDC058246
GTCGCCGTACTCATCCTGCACCGCTTCGACTGGAACCCCGGGGTGCTGCTCGACGCGGCCGGCCACAACAGCGGTGTGGGCGCCGCGTTCCTGCACTCCGGCCTGCAGTTCGCGGGCGGCCCCAACCCCCGCCTGGACATGATCACTTCGGAGCTGACGGTCGTGCTCGGCGGGGCCTGTCTCCCCCACATCACCATGCGCATGTACACGGCGGGCAGCGCCCGGCAGGTGCGCCGCTCGATGTCCTGGGCGGTGCCGTGCGTGGCGCTGTTCGTACTGGTCATCAGCGTCATCGGGTTCGGCGCGACGGCACTGATCGGGCGCCAGGTCATCGCGGGCGCTGATCCTCAGGGGAACACGGCGTATCTGCTGGGCTCCAGGGCCGCGTTCGGCCCGGACGTCTCGACCGCGGAAACCCTCCTCTTCACCACCGTGACGACGGCGATCTTCCTGACCCTGCTCGCCTCGGTCGCCGGGATGATCCTGGCCTGCGCCAACTCCCTCGCCCACGACGTCTTCGCCCGCGCCCGCCTGTTCCGCGGCCGTCGCCACGACGACGAGCTGTCACCGCGCCGCGAGATGCTGCTGGCCCGCCTCTCCGCCCTGGCGGTCGGCGCACCCGCGATCCTCCTGGCCACCCTCGTCCAACACCACAGCCTGCAACCCCTGGTCACCCTCTCCTTCTGCCTCGGCGCCTCCGCGATAGCGCCCGCGCTGGTCTACAGCCTCTTCTGGCGCCGGTACACCCGCAGCGGCCTCCTCGCCACCCTCATCGGCGGCACCCTCACCGTCCTCGTCCTCATGCCGGGCACCAACCTCGTCTCCGGCTCCCCCACCTCCGCCTTCCCCGACGCCGACTTCAACTGGTTCCCGTTCACCACGACCGGCATCGTCTCCATCCCCCTCGGCTTCGCCTACGGCTGGCTGGGCACCATGGCCTCCGGCCGAAGGAAGTCGGAGGAACAGAGGAGGCAATACGAGGCCGTGGAAGGCTGGATCCTGGCGGGGGCGGTGCGACGAGGCGACTGATCCCACGACGCCGTCCCGCCCCGACGGCACTCACGCCCCAAGGCCCCCTTCGCGTCCCGCCGAGACACGACGAGGGCAGGCCCCGTCCCGCCCACCGACACATCGACGAGGCCTGCCCTCTACTCGCACTCCGAGACAACGCCGCCGGCCGGCACCCTCCCCTCGCGCCGAGACCCCGACGCCGGCAGGCCCTCCCCTCCCGTCGAGACACGACGAGGGGCTGTCCCCTCCCCGCCCCCCGAGACGCCGGCCGAAGCGGCAAGCGGCCCACCCTCCATCCGACCGAGACGGGTGGGCGGGTGGGAAAACCCGCCGCGGAGCGGCGGAGAACAGCCCGCGGAGCGGGCGTAGAGGTGCCGCGGAGCGGCGGAGGGGTGCCGCGGAGCGGGCGCAGGGGTGCCGCGGAGCGGCGGAGGGGTGCCGCGGAGCGGGCGCAGGGGTGCTGCGGAACGGGCGCAGGGGTGCCGCGGAGCGGGCGCAGGGGTGCCGCGGAGCGGCGGAGCAGGGCCGCGGAGCGGGCCGGAGCGGCGAAGGCAAGGCGCCCAGCTACTCTGCTGGGGCCCGCCCCGTCAGAGTCGTCAGACTCGTCTGTACGTGGTCCATTTGGGCCCGTACGTCATCCCACCGCTCCCCATGCTCCCGCAGCACCCGTTCGGTCTCCCGAGCGATCCGATCCGCCCGCACCCGCGCCTCCGCGATCAGCTCCTCACCCCGCGCCACCGCTTCCTCCTGCAATCGGGGGCCCGACTCCCCGGCCTCGGTGAGAGCCCGCTCCGCCTCACAGAGCGCGGCCTCGGCGCGCGCGAGGCGCTCGGCGTGGTGCGCGTCGAACGCGGCCTCCCGCTCTGCGGCCTCCCGCTCGGCCTCGGCCCACAGCTCGGCATGCTCCTTCTCCTGCTCGGCGAGCAGCGCCTCCGTCCCCTGCCGCACCTCACGCAGCGCGGCCAACGCTTCCCCACGGTTCTCCTTGATGTCGCGGCGCGCCGAGATCCGCATCCCGTCGGCCTCGGCGCCCGCGGCGAGCAGCCGCTGCCGGGCGCGTTCCTCGGCCTCGCCGCGCACTTCGTCGGCGTAGGCCTGCGCCGCCTCGTGCACCCGTCGCCCGGCAGCCGCGGCCTCGTCGACGGCCCGCTGGGCCTCGCGGCGCGCGGCGTCACGTACGGACTCGGCCTCCTCCTCGACGAGTTCGAAGATCCGCCGGGCACCCTCGCCAAGGGTCTCGTACGTCTGCGGAGCGAGCCCCGCCACGACGCCCCGCAGCCGCTCCGCCTCCGCGCCCATGTCCTTGGCCAGCACGGTCAGCCGGGCGGCCCGCTCCCAGGCGGCATCGCGGTCCCGGGAGAGCGCCCCGGCGTACGCGTCGACCTGCTCGGGACAGTAACCACGCCCCCGTACGGCCATGAAGCCGTGCGGCGACACCGATGCGCTGCTCATCCTTGAACCCCTCTCCGCCCGACACACACGAAATGAAGATTTCGCGCACATCTTGATGGATCGGACGTAAGTGTTCATAACGCGACACTCCGCCCATCCATCCGGTCAAGGATGCGTCATTTGAGATCAGAAGCCGGAATCACGGTGTCACGACGCAGCACCGAGAGGAGCTGTTCGGCGCTCCCGAGCGCCTACGCCGTGCTGGTCCCGCCTCTGCCGTCACCGGGGTTGGGCACCGCACACGAACGAGGCGCCCGACCCGTCACCCGGGTCGAGCGCCTCGTTCATACCTGAGGCCGCCTGCCTACAAAAGGCCGTCCCACATCTGCTCCAGCAGGACCGACCACCAGCTCTCCGGAGAACCGAGGGCCGCCGGGTCGAGGGAGGCGAGCTGGGCCTGGAAGTCGACGGTCCAGCGGCCGGCCTGCTCCTGGTTGAGGCCGAAGCGCAGCCGCCACATACGGCCGAGCAGGGCAAGGCAGCGCGCGAACTCGGGCAGACCCGTGTTCACGAACTGCGGCGGCACCGGCGCACCGCCCGGCCCCGCCTCCACCGGCACGGCCACGATGTTCGCCGTGCCGTACTGGACACAGATCGCCTTGCCGAAGTCGCTGCCCATGACGAGGTACGAGCCCGCGTCCGGCGCCGGCTGCACCCCACGCTCCTGTGCCAGCTCCGCGAGCGTCGGCACCGGACGGCCCGGCTGGGCCTGCGCCCAGAAGAACGGGCCCATGTCGACGGGGAGTCCGGCCACCACCAGCGTGTGCGCCACGATGTTCGGCACACCCTGCCGCGACACCGCCGTCTGGTCGAACCGGAACACCCCCGGCCCGAACGCCGCCGCCAGCTCCTGTCCGATCGCCTCCGGCGGAATAGGCGGCGCGGGCTGCACCGGCGGGATCGGGGCCCGCACCGGCGCGGGGCGTGCCGGGCCGTCCGCGACCTGATGCAACTCGCCCTGATGCGCCAGAAGTTGGTGCATGCCCTGCTGACGGCTCGCGTGATCCGTGCCGTACGGCGCGATGCTCGTGATCCGCGCCTGCGGCCACGTCTCCCTGATCATCCGCGCGCAGTACGCACCCGGCAGCTCACACGACTCCAACTCCGTGTGCAGCTCCAGCACTTGCTGCGGCGGCACATTCATCGCCCGCAACTCGTGCAGCATCTGCCACTCCGGGTGCGGCGTGCCCGGCGCCGAACGCCGAATCAACTGCTGCTCGGAACCGTCCTGCGCCCGATACCGCAAGACGGCCTGATAACCGGGCCCCACCGTCGGCTGCCCCGCCTGCGGATACCCATACGCCGGCGGCTGCTGCCCAGGAACCATCGGCTGCCCCGGCATCTGCTGTCCGGGCATGGGCTGTCCGGGCATGGGCTGTCCGGGCAACGGCTGGGGAGCGCCCGGGGGCATGCCGGGGGCGTGCGGTGGCGGCGGCGCGCCGGGTCCACCGACGGGCGGGCCGGCGAGCATGGTCGCGGCGTGGTGAACCCCACCCGGGGGCGTACCACCCGGAGGGTTCGGCACACCGGGAGCGCCAGGCACGCCAGATGCGCCCGGCGCACCGGGCACACCGGGGGCGCCCGGAGGCTGCGGCGCGCCGGGACCACCAACCGCCGGACCCGCCAACATCGTCGCCGCATGATGAACACCACCCGGAGGCGGCGTACCACCAGGAGGCTGCGGCGCGCCGGGAGCGGCGGGCGCCCCGGGTGCGCTCGGCACGCCGGGCGCGGCAGGCGGACCCGCAGGCCCCCCGGGTCCGTCCGGACCGAGCTGCGAGACGAGCTGCGTCGGCACGTACCCGCCGGCGGGGGTGCCCGGAGCACCGGGCCCGGACGGCGGAGGCGTGCTCCCCGGCCGCGCACCCGGCACACCGGGGGCGCTCGGCGGAGGCGGCGCGCTCGCTCCACCGCCGCGCGCTCCCCGAGGCGGCGCCTGCGCCTTGCTGGTCGCGGCGTCGGCGATGTCACCGGCGTTCGGAGGCAGCGGGCGCGAGGGCGCGGGAGGTGTACCGGGGGCGTGCGGCGCGCCGGGGGGCGGCGTACCCGGCCCCTGCGGGAACCCGTAGGCAGGCGGCGCACCCGGGGGCGGCGTGCCCTGCGGACCGCCGGGTCCCTGCGGGTAACCGTACGAGGGCGCGACCGGCGGAGTCGCGCCCTGAGGCGCACCGGACCCCGTCACCGGCGGACCGCTGGGCGCACCCGCGCCCTGCGCACCGGAACCCTGCGAAGGGCCGGTCGGCGGAAGGGAGTTCGGTTCGTCGACCGCGGGCGCCAGCGCCGTGCGCGGAAGTTGGCTGCCCCCGGACATCAGGGCGGTCTTGGCCTCCGGCGGCGCGGCGGGCGGCGGGGCGTCGTCGACATCGGTGAGCGGCGGCGCGAAGACGGTGGCCGGCAGCGGTACGGAACGGTCATCACCGGCGTCGGCGTTCGTGTCGGTCCCCGCCCACGGGGTCGCCGCGGAGGGCACCCCCGGCGTCACCGCGTCCTGCGGACCCGAGCCCGGCTCATCGGCGGCAGCGGCCGCGGGCCACGGCGTGCCCCCACCCGGAGCCGACGGCACCCCCGGCACGGCAGACGCGGCGTGCACTCCCGGCGCGGAAGGCTCAGCGTGCGCCCCGGAATGCCCTGGCACCCCCGGCGCGGCAGGCACCCCGTGCGCCCCGGAGTGCCCAGACGCACCCGGCACACCCGGCACACCCGGCACCGAACTCCCGCTCCCGGAAGCCCCTTCGCCGACCCCACCGCCCGAACCCACACCAGCATCCGCGGCAGCGGCAGCGGCAGCGGCACCGACCGACCGACCCCCAGCCCCGTCGGACGCACCCGCACCGGAACTCGCCCCCGAGCCAGCCCCAGAACCTCCGGACGCAGCCCCAGCCCCCTCCCGCCGATCCGGAATCCCCAACTTGTCAGCGGCCTCCTGCAGCCACTCCGGGGGACTCAACAGGAACGACGTCTGGTTCAGGTCGACGCGAGCCGGAGGCGCCGGCGCCGGTTCCGGGGACGCGTCCGGTACCCCGTACTCCTCCTCGTACCGGCGAATCACCTCACCGACCGGCAGCGCGGGCCACAGCGTGGCCTCCCCGCTGTCGCGCGCGATGACGAGCCGCTGCGCGCCCCCGTCGGAACGCGGCCCCTCGGCACGGTCCTCGGCCCACACCACGAACCCGAGTTCGAACTCCCGCACCCGCACCTCACGATGCTGATACGAGGCCACATCCCCGTTGATCCACTCTTCCGCGCGCTCCTGCGCCTGCGCGAAGGTCACCATCGGAAGTTCACTCCCCCACCGAAGAAACGGGCACGGCGCGCGCGAAGCCGCCGTCCACCATCAGGTTCGCCACGGTCTCCAGCTCGGGCGGATTGCCCGCGAGCCGGGACAGGAACTGGTCGAAGTCGTCGCCACAGGGCAGCAGCAGCCGCTGCACCCGCTCGGCCGGCGGCCAGGCGTCCTGGTCACGGGCGTCGTCGTACGCGCAGAACCAGACCGAACCGATCCCGTCGCCCTTCACCTTCACGGCCAGCAGACCGCCCTGCACAAAGCCAACACCCAAGTAGTCCTTGGTCAGATGGTCGCGCAGACACTTGTTGACGTAGACGAGGTCGTTGACGGCCGCCTCTTCGCGCACCGTGAAGAACGGCTGGTCCACCAGGAGCCCCAGCTCGGCGTCGAGCGCGGCGCCGACCGGCGCGCACCCCCCGGCCGCCTTCAGGAAGGACCGATACGCCCCCGGCAGCCGGTACCCGAGATCCTCCTCGACCCCCAGCACCTGCTGCTCCGTCACGGCCACGGCCGACTTCGGCAGGCCGAAGTGCGCGGGCCGCGTCTCCTGCAACGGCCGTGTGCCCCGCTTGTCCTGGTCGACGGACGCGGTCGCGATGCCGCCGTGGTGCCGCAGCAGCGCCTTGACCTCGACCGGAACCAGTTCGAGCCGCCGGGTGCCCCGGACGTGATGCCAGGTCCAGCCGTGCGGGGTCTCCACCGACGGGATCGTGTCCCACAGGTCGTGACCGGTGGCGGCCAGCGCGGCGTTCGCGGAGACATAGTCCGTGAGCCGCAACTCGTCGACGCCGAAACCCTCCGGGGGCTCGGCGATCTCGGCGGCGGCACGCGCGTAGAGCGAGAAGTCGGGGTAGCCGTGCTCGTCGACCCGTACGCCTCTGGGGTGACGGGCGGCCCGGACCGGATCCGGGAAATGCACGACCTGCCCGGCGTAGGCCGCGTTCGGCGGCGCGGCTTGCTGCCCGAGCCGACCTGTCGTCATGGCGGTTGCCCCCTGCGGCGTTCTCAAAAGCGATACGGATCGTGGATGTCGACAGCCTATGCGGTTGTACGACACCGGTCACCGGGCCTCCGGTTCCGTACCGATCACCGGGCCTCCGGTTCCGTGACCTGCCGTCACCCCGCCGTGACCGTACGACGAAGACCGGGCGTGTCGCGCAGCCCCAGCTTCCGCACCCGCCACGCCATTTGGCAGTCTGTCTCCGCACCGGGGGATGCATGGGAGGGAAAAAAGATCATGAACGCGATGCATACAGGCACGTCCGGGGACCCTCGGGTCGGCTGGAGCAGCGCCGAGACGCCCCACGCCCCCACCCTCCTGCACCGCCGCGACGGCATACTCCCCACCGTCGCCGCCGCCCTCTCCGTACGCGGCGCCACCCTCACCGGCACGGCGGCGCGCGGCGACCAGCCCCCCGCCCTGCACCCCCTCGTCCAGGACTTCCTCGACACCCTCACCAGCGCGCAACGCGACCGTTTCACCGGCCGCTGCGCCGAGGCGATCCTCATCTCCCGCCACATCGCCACGGTCGACGCCGCCCGCAGCAAGCGCGCCGCGCGCAAACCGATGACGAACGGCGAGGCCCGCAAAGCCCTCAAACAGGCCAAACTCACCGCCCGCCGGATCCGCGAGGACGGCGACCCGCTGCACGGCAGCTTCGCAGCGCCCTGCCGCTCCTGCACGGCGCTCAGCGACCACTTCGGCGTACGCATCGTCGACCCGACCGCGACGGACGCGTAACCGCCTCCACCCCACCCGCTCACGTACGACGGCGTCCGTCACGCCGATGTCCCAACCCTCGACGAACGAAGGGCAGATGCACGCCGACCGCTCCTCCTTCCCCAAGCCCTCGACCCCGCTCGAGCAGGGGGGACCCCCAGCCCGCTTCTCCGTCCCCGTGGACGCCGCGCTGCGCTCCGCGGGGTGGCAGCCCGGGCGCTGGGACATAAAGCAGGCCGAGTACTGGGCCGACGCGCTGCGCGGACACGCGTCGCCGGCCGGGCACCGGCATGCGGTGTTCCCGGCGGCGGTGGAGGCATGGGCGGAATTCGGCGGCCTCCGGGTCACCTCACAAGCCCCCGGCCGGGCGCTCGCCCCCGCCAGCCTGCACCTCGACCCGCTGCACGGCCTCCACATGGCACGCACCCTCGGGGACCTCGGGCGCGCCCTGGACACCGAGGTCTGCCCCCTCGGCGAGGAGTCCGACACGCGGGCGCTCCTCGCCGTCGACGCCGAGGGCCGCGTCTACGCCCTCGACCACACCGGCGACTGGTACCTCGGCCCCGACATCGACACCGCCCTCACCACCCTCCTCACCGGCACCGAACCACCCCGCCTCACAGCCGGCTGACCGAAGAACTCCCTCGCCCCTCCGCCCCTACCCGTCCCTTGTTCCTGGGGGCTGCCGCCCCCAGACCCCCGCATCGGCCTGAACGGCCTCGTCCTCAAACGCCGGACGGGC
>NZ_JBHVWZ010000065.1:0-7530 GCF_042881985.1 Streptomyces sp. NPDC058246
CCCGGGACATGGCCCGGGGCGCGGCCTCACAGCGTGGTACTCGGCGTCTCGAACTCGGATCGGATCACATCGGATCGGATCGGATCGGATCGGATCTGCTCATATCAGATCTGATCGCATCGGACCGGACCGGACCGGAGTCAGAAGCGCAGCAGGCGTTCCGTCATCTCGCGGTAGTCCCGCAGGGCCAGCCGAAGCTGCTCGGTGCTCGCGTCGGTCGGGGTCGCCCGGGCCTCGCCGGCCTGCTGCCAGGACGTCCGCAGCGTGTCGCGGCGGTGGGTCACGGCCTCCGTGAAGCGTGCGGCCAGTTCTTCCAGTACGTGGTCGGCCTCCGTCACGGCGTCCCGGGGTGCGTCGACGAAGCCGCCGACCGCGTGCTGCAGCCGCAACGAGAACTTGTCGCACTCGTCCTGGCGCAGCAGAGGTGAGTCCTGCGCGCCGACCCGCCCATGGGCTCCCGCACCCTCACCGGACGCCGATCGGCCACCCGCGCGAAGTGCGCCACCGGCCTCACCGGGCGCGGCATCGGGACGCCCCCGCTCGGCCCCGCGAGCCGTCGTGCCCTCCCCGGGGGTACCGGGACGGCCCCGGCCACGCTCACCACCGACGGTCTCGCGGGCGGGGGTGTCGCGGACGGAAGCCTCGCCGAGGGGGTTCTCACGGGCGGAGGTCTCACGGGCGGGGTTCTCGCGGGCGAGGGTGTCGCGGGTGGAGGTGTCGACGCCTTCCTCGGGCTCGGGCGTGAGGCCCGTGCCGTAACGGCCCCGCTCGGCCCCGCCAGCCGTGGTTCCGCCCTCCTCCAGCGTGATGCCGGCACGGCCCGGCACCTTGCCGTGGCCCGCCGCGCCCGCACCCTTCATCGCCTTGCCGGACGGCGGGACGACCGCCCCGGACGTCTCGGGGACGTCCACGTGGCCCTTCAGTGCCTCGCGGCGCGTGGTGCCCTCGGTGCCTTCGGTGCCTGCGGTGCCTGCGGTGCCTTCGGTGTTGCCTTCATCCGACGTCGTGTCCTTCACGTTCCTCAACTCCCCTTTGCGTGGCGCCGGGTGAGCGCCCACGGCTGATGGCCCCGGCTGCCGGGGGCGGAGCCCTCGGGACGGGCGGACAGCTTCGTGTCGTCGGCCGCGCGGTGGCGCGGGGTGTCGTCCTGACGGGCCGGTGTCATCAACTGCTCGAAGAGGGCGCGGGCCTCGACCATGGCCTCGCGCATCTCCTCGGTACCGGCGCCGCCCTCGCGGGCGGTCCCGCCGGTGCGGGCCAGTGCGACGCCGTGCACGCGGCGGTAGCCGTGGACGTGGTGTCCGTGGTGGACGGAGAGCGCGGCGACCTGCTCCTCGTAACGGTCGGCGGCCGGGAACCCGCGCGCGCCGGCCAAGTCACCGAGCAGCCGGTCGGCTTCGGCCACCGCTTCCCGCGGCGAGTCGACGAAGCGTTCCTGGGCGGCCGTCCAGCGGGCCGCGTACTGTTCGCGGGCCGCCGGCTCCAGCGGCCGCTCCCGCAGCTCGCCATGGAGCTTCACCCGCTCGGCCAGCTCGCGCTCGGCGGCCTTGGCGTCACCGTCGTGCCGGGCGACCGTACGGTCGTACTCGGGCCCGAAGCGCCGTCGCAGGCCGCGTCCGCCCCGCGGCTTTCGGGCGAGGAAGGTCAGAGCGGCCGCGACGACGACGGCCGCCACGATCACGATCAGAGCGATGATCACGCCTGTGGACATGGATGCCTCCGGATTGCTCGACCCGACGGGCCGGTTCGGGACCCGGGTTGCCCGCAAGTCGCCGGTCAAACGATTCCGGTCGTACGGCGGTCCCCCGAACCCCGTTCGCCCGTAATCCGTTTGCGGATCGGGGACGGCCCCTCCCGACAATGACCCCATGACCGTCAAGCCCCGTACCCCCGCGACGACTTCCTGGACCGTCGCCCCCGAACCCTTCGGCTCCCCCGTGGCCGCCGCGCTCTGGCGGGCGTACTACACAGAGGTCAGCGACCGCTGGTATCTGCTGCACGAAGGGCGTACGACGGATCGCGACGAGCTGGAGCGGGAGATCGCCGCGCGGACGGGGGCCGAGTTCGCCGCGCCCGACGGGGTGTTGCTGGTCGCGCGGTACGACGGCGAGCCCGGGGGCACGGCGGGCGTACGGATGCTCGACGCCACGACGGGGGAACTGAGCCGCGTCTTCGTCCGCGCGGAGCTACGAGGCAAGGGCGGCGCCGCCGTGCTGCTGGCGGCGGCCGAGGAGGCGGCGCGCGCCCTGGGAGCCGAGCGGCTGATCCTCGACACCCGCAGCGACCTCGTCGAGGCACGCGCGCTGTACGCCCGGCACGGCTACACGGAGACCGAGGCCCACAACGACGACCGCTACGCCGAGCACTGGTTCAGAAAGGAACTGCCCGCCTGACTCCAGGAGTCCCCGGAGCCCACGAGCCGCCCGGAGTCGCGCGGAGCCGCCCGGAGCCCAGCAGCCGTCAGGAACCGCCAGGAATGGCCCGGAGCCACCAGTTGCCCAGGAGCCGCCCGGGCCTCGCGGACTCAGGCCGGCCTTGTCGGCGACCGCGGCACCGACCCGTCGTGCGGCCGCTCCGCGTCGGAACCGCACATCTCGGCGTTCAGCTCCTCGATCAGCCTGGCCAGGTCGGTCGGGCGCCGCGGACCCCACCAGTCGCCGAGCAGTTCGGCGAGGGACTCCTCCCGGGCCTTGGCAAGCCTCTCGGCGGCCTCCCGGCCCTCGTCGGTGAGCACGAGGTCGAGGCCCTCGCGCAGGGCGAGACGGCGTTCCTCGAGCTGCCGGGCGGCGGCGAGGATGACGTTCAGCGGTACGGTGCTGCGCTCGGCCAGCTCCGCGGGCTCGGCCCACCCGTACTTCTTGATCCGCAGCAGCAGCCAGCTCGCCGCGGGCAGCAGGTCGTAGCCCGCCCGCTCGGTGATCTTCTCGTAGATCTCGCGCCGTCCCTCCCGGGTGCCGAGCACGGACAGCGCCCGGCACACCTCGTCGTACGACGACCGCTCCACCGGGTTGCTGGCGAGCGTCTCCGTGACGTCCGGGGCCGTGACCGACCCGCGCAGCTTGTCCTCGCGCAGGAACCAGGAAAGCGCGAAACCGAGCACGGCGACCGGGGCGGCGTACAGGAAGACGTCCGTGATGGACGACGCGTACGCGTGCAGGACGGGCTGGCGCAGCGCGGCCGGCAGGTCGGCGATGCCCTTCGGGTCGGCCTTCAGGGAGTTCGGCGTGATGCCCGGGGGGAGCTGGTGGCCGCCGAGCGCGGCCGTCAGCTTGTCACCGAGACGGCTCGCGAAGACCGTGCCGAAGATGGCGACGCCGAACGAGGCACCGATGGAACGGAAGAAGGTCGCGCCGGAGGTGGCGACGCCCAGATCCTCGTACGAGACGGAGTTCTGCACGATCAGGACGAGCACCTGCATGACCAGGCCGAGCCCCAGACCGAAGACGAAGAAGTACGCACTCATCCTGGCGGTGCTGCTGCTCTCGTCGAGCTGGTGGAGCAGCAGCAGGCCGATGGCCGTCACGCCCGTGCCCGCGACGGGGAACACCTTCCAGCGGCCGGTACGGCTGACGATCTGCCCGGAGACGGTCGACGACAGCAGCAGACCGAACACCATCGGCAGCATGTGCACGCCGGACAGGGTGGGCGACACGCCCTGCACGACCTGGAGGAAGGTCGGCAGATAGGTCATCGCGCCGAACATCGCGAAGCCGACGATGAAGCTGATGACGGCGGAGAGGCTGAAGGTGCGGATACGGAAGAGCTTGAGCGGGAGCACGGGTTCGGCGGCCCGCCGCTCCACGACGACGAAGGCCACGCCGAGCACCACGCCGAGGCCCACGAGGCCGATGATCTGGGCCGATCCCCAGCCCCAGGTGGTGCCGCCGAGCGAGGCGACCAGGATCAGGCAGGTGGCGACCGCGGCGATGAGGAACGTGCCGAGGTAGTCGATGACGTGCTGGGCCGACTTCTTGGAGATGGACAGGACCGCCGCGATCACGACGAGCGCGACGATGCCGACGGGCAGGTTGATGTAGAACACCCAGCGCCAGCTGAGGTGCTCGGTGAAGAGGCCGCCGAGCAGCGGCCCGAGCACGCTGGTCGCACCGAAGACGGCGCCGAACAGCCCCTGGTACTTACCCCGTTCGCGCGGCGGGACGAGGTCGCCGACGATCGCCATCGACAGCACCATCAGCCCACCGCCGCCGAGCCCCTGCAGCGCCCGGAAGCCGATCAGCTGGGGCATGTTCTGCGCCATGCCGCACAGCGCGGACCCGATCAGGAAGATCACGATCGCCGTCTGGAACAGCTTCTTCCGGCCGTACTGGTCGCCGAGCTTGCCCCAGAGCGGGGTCGCCGCGGTCGACGCGAGCAGATACGCCGTGACCACCCAGGACAGGTGCTCCAGACCGCCGAGGTCGCTGACGATGGTCGGCAGCGCGGTCGACACGATCGTCTGGTCGAGCGCGGCGAGCAGCATGCCGAGCAGGAGCGCGCCGATCGAGACGAAGACACTCCCGTGCACGGTGCCACGGGCGTCGGCGGCGGCCGCGGAGCGTCGCCGCTCGGCGGACTCCGACTCGTGCACGCCGGTCGGTGCGTCCGCTTCTGGTATGTCGCCCGTCATGCAGGCCTCCCATGGGCGCCGAGGGGGTCTCGGTCTCCCTCCATGGTGGTAGGTGTGACCGGTTATGGCCTGTTGAGTCCTCACTGAATGCCCCAGGAGAGCCCCATACGCCCCCATGGAGCCCAATGGGTGCTCCATAGGTGCTCCATGGGTGCTCGACGTGCGCTCGACGTGTGCCCGGCGGATGCCCCTCGAGCACCCCGGAGGCCGGGATTCCGGGGACTCCTGGAGATTGCGTGAGGGACATCCGGATAACCTCTGGAGTTCTCCAGGGGGAGGGACCCACGCATGACCGAACCGAACGGGCATGTCTGCCCCGAGTGCACGGCACCCCGCACACCCGACGGCACCCCGTCCTGCGCCTGCACACAACGGGCGTCCGACGCGCTGCGCGACGCCCGCACGGCGGAGGCGGCCGCGGCGGAGGACTTCGATCCGCTGCGGATTCGTCCGTACGTGGAGCTGGGGGCGGAGGATTCCGAGGGCTCGGGGGGAGCCGGGGCCTCGATGGGAGCCGGGGGGTCGGGGGGAGCCGGGGCCCGCATGGGCGACGAGGCCCCGATGGGAGCCGAGGGCTCGGAGGGGGCCGGGGCCTCGATGGGCGCCGAGGCCCCGGTGGGAGCCGAGGGCTCGGAGGGGGCCGGGGCCTCGATGGGCGCCGAGGCCCCGGTGGACGACGGAGGCGAATCGGCGCCGACCGTGCGGCTCGCCGCGCTGCCGTCCGCGCCACAGGGCGCCGACGTACACCCCTTCGAGAAGCAGCCGCCGGAGCCCGGTCCGCCGACCCTCACGGACGAGCGCCCCCGGCGCCGACGGCGGGCCGCCGTCCTGGGCATCGCGGGAGCCGTGGTGACCGTCGTGACCGCGGCCGGCATCGCGAGCGGGCTGTTCGCGTACGACACTCCCGCGCGGGACGGGGCGCTGCCGGAGGACGTACGGGCGAGCGTGCCGGACGTGTCACCCGACCCCGCCTCGGGATCACCGTCGGCTACCGGGCCGTCCACGGCGGCGGTGCCGGCGGCTCCGGCTCCGTCGCGCAGCGCGAGCGCGTCGGCCTCGACACCCCCGTCGAGCGCGTCCGCGTCCCCGTCGCGATCGGCCGCCCCGACACAGACGCAGCCGCACTCTCCGACCGCGAACCCGACGGAGTCGGCCACCCCCTCCCGCGGCGGTTCCGACAAGCGCCGGGTCCAGACCCTGCGCCGCGGCGACGAGGGTCCCGAGGTCACCGAACTCCAGCTGCGCCTGCGCCAGTTGGTGCTGTACACCGGCGACGACGACGGCAGATACGACAGCCAGGTCGAGGACGCCGTGCGCCGCTACCAGTGGGCGCGGGGCATCACGGCCGACGAACTGGGCGTGTACGGCGGAGCCACCCGAGCGAGCCTGGAGGCGGAAACGACGGAGCCGTGAGCGGGCGCCCGGTGGGGGCGCCTTGGGTGGGGGTGCGTCGTGGGTCGGGCTCGCGGGTCGGGGGTGCCTGGCTCGTGCGTCGTGGGTCGGGGGCGGGCCGGTACATCAAGCCCGTCGCCTGATGGACACCTCTGCCTGTTGCCACGGTGGTCCTTGCCCGTGACCACGTACGCGACGGGCTGTGATGTACCGGCCCACCCCCTTCCGCCGGTGGGCACCTGCACCTCTCATCCCGGCCGGGGCTGGAGGTTTTTAGCCCGTCCGGCGTTTGAGGACGAGGCCGTTCAGGCCGATGCGGGGGTCTGGGGGCGGCAGCCCCCAGGAACAAGGGACGGGTAGGGGCGGAGGGGGCGAAAAACTCCCCCTACACACACCTCAGTCGTCGATGTGCAGCCGGATCAAGCCGCCCCCGGCGGACTCCACCCGCACCTGCGTGAGGTCGCGGACAAGAACACCCGGCCGATGGAAGCCCGCCCGAGGACCAACCCCGACAACCTTCATACCGGCCGCCCGCCCCGCCGCGATCCCGGCCCCGGAGTCCTCGAAGACGACACACTCCTCGGGCGGCACCCCCAACTCGGCGGCACCCTTCAGGAACCCCTCGGGATCCGGCTTGCTCGCCCCGACCGACTCGGCGGTGACCCGCACATCCGGCAGCCCGAGCCCGGCAGCAGCCATCCGCGCACTGGAAAGCCCCACGTCCGCGGAGGTCACGAGCGCATGCGGCAGCCCCGCGAGGGAGGCCAGGAACTCGGGAGCACCCGGAATCGCGACGACTCCGTCCATGTCGGCGGTCTCCTCGGCGAGCATCCGCGCGTTGTCGGCGTGGTTCTGCTCCATGGGCCGGTGCGGCAGCAGTACCGCCATCGAGGCGTACCCCTGCCTGCCGTGGACGACCTTCATGACCTCGCCCCCGTCCAGCCCGTGCCGGTCGGCCCAGCGGCGCCAGCAGCGCTCCACGACGACGTCCGAGTTGACGAGGGTGCCGTCCATGTCGAGCAGGAGGGCGCGGGCGGTCAGAACGGTGGTGGCCGTCATCGGCAGCTCCAAGGCGCGGGAAACGGGGTCTGGCGTGGCCCCCGGGACAAGGTGGTCCCGCCCGCCGGTCAGGGAGTGCGGGCGGGAGCCACTTTGTTCCTCCACGATACAAAACGATCCCCTCCCGGCGCCACCGCCCCTGACCTGCGCCTCCGTCGCCCACCTCACATACGTCCACCCTCACGACACCCCCAGGCCACCCTCCGTGACCCCCAAGTCCTTTCGCCCCCTCCGCCCCTACCCGCCCCATACCTGGGGGCTGCCGCCCCCAGACCCCCGCATCGGCCTGAACGGCCTCGTCCTCAAACGCCGGACGGGCTAAGAACTTCCAGCCCGGACGGGATGAGAGGTGGAGGTGCCCACCGGCGGAAGGGGGTGGGCCGGTACATCACAGCCCGTCGCGTACGTGGTCACAGGCAAGGACCACCGTGACAGCAAGCAGAGGTGTCCAT
>NZ_JBHVWZ010000066.1:0-6717 GCF_042881985.1 Streptomyces sp. NPDC058246
GGGGCCTTGCCGGTTGGGGTCCGCGGTAACCAGGGGGGGGTCCTCCGGGGGGGGTTGTGGGTTTTTTTCTCCCCCCGGCGCGGTTCCCCGCCCCCCTGAAGGGGCGCGGGGAACCGCGCGACAAGCCTTCACACACCCGCAGCCGAAAGGACCGTCCACAGCCGAAGGGCCCCGAACCGTCATGGTTCGGGGCCCTTCGATCACGTACGAAGAACGCCGCTACGGCAGCTGCGCCGCCCGCGCCTCGCGGCGGTTGTCCCGGAAGTTGTTCACCCTCCGAGCGGTGGCGAAGAGGGGAATCACGGCTCCCATGACCAGCTGCAACGCACAGCCCGTCTGGAGGAGCAGCTGGCCGCTCGGCGCGTCGAAGGCCCACGCCGCCAGCAGCCCCATGCTGAGCACGATCCAGGAGAGCATCGCCCCGGCGAGGCGCCCCCGCGGCTTCGGGTACTCGACCCGGCTCACCATCAGCCACGCGGTACCGATGATCGCCATGAGCGTGGCGACGAACGGCAGCTCGAGCAGGACGATGGAGACGACCGTCAGCGCACCGAACGGCGACGGCATGCCCTGGAACGTGCCGTCCTTGACCGTGACGCAGGAGAACCGCGCCAGGCGCAGGACGACCGCGAGCAGGACCACGATGGCCCCGACCGCCGCCACCCGCTGATGCGCGTCGTCCGCGACCATGCCGTAGACGAGCACGAAGTACGCCGGGGCCAGACCGAAGCTGATCAGGTCGGACAGGTTGTCCAGTTCCGCGCCCATGGGGGAGGAGCGCAGCTTCCGGGCGACGAGACCGTCGAAGAGGTCGAAGACGGCCGCGCAGAGCATGAGGATGACGGCCGTGGCGGCGCTGTGCCGCGCCATGCCGGTCTCCTGGCTGCCCGTGAGGTGCGGGATGAGGATGCCCGTGGTGGTGAAGTACACCGCCATGAACCCGCACGTGGCGTTACCGAGAGTGAGGGTGTCCGCTATTGAGAGGCGGAGGGAGAGGGGCATCTCCTCCTCGTCGTCCACCACGTCGGCCTCCGGCACCCAGCCGGCCTGAGTCTCGGGATCAATCACGGTCAATTCGAGTCACCCCAGCCACGGTCTTCTGACCGACCTCCACGTCGACCTCGACACCCTCGGGGAGGTAGATGTCGACGCGTGAGCCGAAGCGGATCAGACCGATCCGGTCGCCCTGCTCGACCTTCGTACCCTGAGGGATATAAGGAACGATACGACGGGCGACCGCGCCGGCGATCTGGATCATCTCGATGTCGCCGAGCTCGGTGTCGAAGTGCCAGACGACACGCTCGTTGTTCTCGCTCTCCTTGTTGAACGCCGGAACGAACCCACCGGGGATGTGTTCGACCGACGTCACCGTGCCGGAGAGCGGCGCGCGGTTGACGTGGACGTTCAGCGGGCTCATGAAGATCGCGACGCGGGTGCGTCCGTCCTTCCACGGCATGATGCTCTGCACCACGCCGTCGGCGGGCGAGATGACCCGGCCCTGGGTGATCTCGCGCTCGGGGTCGCGGAAGAACCACAACATGCCCGCCGCCAGCGCGGTGGCGGGTACGGCCACGGCCTTGGCGGCGCCGGAGCGGCGCGCCCGGGCCAGGCTGAGTGCTGCGGTGGCAACGGTCGGGAGAAGCCACGGCGATGCTCCGCGCGCGAGGCGTACGCCTGCCAGGCTGTCGCGTGGTGCAGAGGTTTGGCTGTGGGGCATGGATGACCTTCGTAGCGGATGATGCCGCGCTGTAACGGGGGACGGCGGCTTTCCGGCGATCGTACCGGTCGCCGACCACAACTGGGCAAGCCAGGAAGCCGAGTCGGCGGCCGAAGAGTGTTGACGGGGTGTGATCTTCTTCGCGAAGAAAACACCCCGAACCGGGGCATTCAGCCCTGGAGTCGATACTCTTCGAGCAACCTGCGCCCGATGATCATTTTCTGGATTTCGGCGGTACCTTCACCGATCAGCAGCATCGGGGCCTCTCGGTAGAGGCGCTCGATCTCGTACTCCTTGGAGAAGCCGTAGCCGCCGTGGATCCGGAAGGCATCCTCCACGACCTCCTTGCAGTACTCGGAGGCGAGATACTTCGCCATCCCTGCTTCCAGGTCGTTTCGTTCGCCGGAGTCCTTTTTGCGTGCAGCGTTGACCATCATTGCATGGGCGGCCTCGACCTTGGTAGCCATCTCGGCGAGCTTGAACTGGATGGCCTGGTGCTGGGCGATCGGCTTGCCGAAAGTGTGACGTTGCTGGGCATAGGAGACGCCGAGCTCGAACGCACGCTGGGCGACACCGCAGCCACGTGCCGCTACGTTGACGCGGCCGACCTCGACTCCGTCCATCATTTGGTAAAACCCACGGCCCGTGGTCCCGCCGAGCACACGATTGGCCGGAATGCGCAGTCCGTCCATGATGAGCTCGGTCGTGTCGACGCCCTTGTACCCCATCTTGTCGATCTTCCCGGGGATGGTGAGGCCGGGGCGGACCTCTCCGAAGCCGGGCTCCTTCTCCACCAGGAAGGTCGTCATCGACTTGTGGGGCGCGGTGCCCTCGGGGTGGCCTTCGTCACTCCGGACCAGCACGGCCACCAGGGAGGACGTGCCGCCGTTCGTCAGCCACATCTTCTGACCGTTCAGGACGTACTCGTCGCCGTCCTTGACCGCCTTGGACGAGATCGCGGAGACATCCGAGCCGAGAGCCGGCTCCGACATGGAGAACGCGCCGCGCACCTCGCCGAGCGCCATGCGCGGCAGGAAGTGGTCCTTCTGCTCCTGCGTGCCGTGCTGCTTGAGCATGTACGCCACGATGAAGTGCGTGTTGATGATGCCGGAGACCGACATCCAGCCGCGGGCGATCTCCTCGACGCAGAGCGCGTACGTGAGGAGCGACTCGCCCAGGCCCCCGTACTCCTCGGGGATCATCAGGCCGAAGAGGCCCAGTTCCTTCAGCCCGTCGACGATCTGCTGCGGGTACTCGTCGCGGTGCTCCAGCTCGGTCGCGACCGGGATGATCTCCTTGTCCACGAAGTCGCGGACGGTGGAGAGGATCTCCTGCTGGATGTCGGTGAGACCGGCGGTCTGGGCGAGTCGCGCCATGGCTACTTCTCCTGCTCCTTGAGCTGGGGGCGGCCGGGCTGCTCGCCGCCGCGCTCCTTGATGTACGTCTCGGTCGGCACCATCACCTTGCGGCGGAACACGCAGACCAGCGTGCCGTCCTGCTTGTAGCCCCTGGTCTCGACGTAGACGATCCCGCGGTCCGACTTGGACCTGGACGGCGTCTTGTCGAGGACCGTGGTCTCGCCGTAGATCGTGTCGCCGTGGAAGGTCGGCGCCACGTGCTTCAGCGACTCGATCTCCAGGTTGGCGATCGCCTTGCCCGAGACGTCCGGCACGGACATGCCCAGCAGCAGCGAGTAGATGTAGTTCCCGACGACGACGTTCTTCCCGAAATCGGTCGTCTTCTCCGCATAGTTCGTGTCCATGTGGAGGGGGTGGTGGTTCATCGTCAGGAGACAGAAGAGGTGGTCGTCGTACTCCGTGACGGTCTTCCCGGGCCAGTGCTTGTAGACCGCGCCGACCTCGAACTCCTCGTAGGTGCGTCCGAACTGCATGGTGCTCAGGCCTCCGGGGCTTCGAACTTGCTGGTGCGCCGCATGCCGGCGGCCCGGCCCTTGCCCGAGACGACCAGGGCCATCTTGCGGCTGGCCTCGTCGATCATCTCGTCACCGAGCATCGCGGAGCCCTTCTTGCCGCCCGCCTCGGACGTGTAGTACTCGTACGCGTCCAGGATCAGCTCGGCGTGGTCGTAGTCCTCCTGGGAGGGCGAGAAGATCTCGTTGGACGCCTCGACCTGACCCGGGTGCAGCACCCACTTGCCGTCGAAGCCGAGGGCCGCGGCGCGCTGGGCGACCTCGCGGTAGCCGTCGATGTTGCGGATCTGCAGGTAGGGACCGTCGATCGCCTGGAGGTTGTTGGCACGGGCGGCCATCAGGATCTTCATCAGGATGTAGTGGTAGGCGTCCGCCGGGTAGCCGGGCGGCTGCTCACCGACGACCAGTGACTTCATGTTGATCGACGCCATGAAGTCGGCCGGGCCGAAGATGATCGTCTCGACACGCGGGGAGGCCGTCGCAATCTCGTTGACGTTGTTCAGGCCCTGGGCGTTCTCGATCTGCGCCTCGATGCCGATCTTGCCGACCTCGAAGCCCATCGTCTTCTCGATCTGCGTCAGCAACAGGTCGAGCGCCACGATCTGCTGGGCGTCCTGGACCTTCGGCAGCATGATGCAGTCGAGGTTCTGCCCGGCGCCCTCGACCACGGTCACGACATCGCGGTACGTCCACTCGGTCGTCCAGTCGTTGACCCGCACGACCCGCGTCTTGCCGGTCCAGTCGCCCTCGTTGAGGAACTTGACGATGGTGTGCCGCGCCTCGGGCTTGGCCAGCGGGGCGCACGCGTCCTCCAGGTCGAGGAAGACCTGGTCCGCGGGGAGGCCCTGGGCCTTCTCCAGGAAGCGGGGGTTCGAGCCGGGCACGGCCAGGCAGGAGCGCCGCGGACGAAGGCGATTGACGGGCGTGGTCATGCGGGGACCTCCAGGGGGTCGAGCTTGTTCGCTTTCCGGATCTCGTCGACGATACGGCCGATGATTCCGGTGATGTCGAAGTCCTTCGGGGTGAAGACCGCGGCCACTCCCGCGGCCCGCAGCTGTTCGGCGTCGGCGTTCGGGATGATCCCGCCCGCGATCACCGGAATGTCGGCCGCGCCGGCCTCGCGCAGCCGCTCCAGCACGTCCGGCACCAACTGGGCGTGCGAGCCGGACAGGATGGACAGACCGACACCGTGCACGTCCTCGGCGACCGCGGCGTCCACGATCTGCTCGGGCGTCAGCCGGATGCCCTGGTAGACCACCTCGAACCCGGCGTCGCGGGCCCGCACGGCGATCTGCTCGGCGCCGTTGGAGTGCCCGTCCAGGCCCGGCTTGCCCACCAGGAAGCGGAGCTTGCCGACACCGAGGTCCTTCGCGGTCAGCTCCACCTTGCGGCGGACCAGCGCCAGCGCGGTGCCCTCCTCGGCGGTGACCGCGACGGGCGCGGACGACACACCGGTGGGCGCGCGGAACTCGCCGAACACCTCGCGCAGGGCCCCGGACCACTCGCCGGTCGTTACACCGGCGCGGGCGCACTCCAGGGTGGCCTCCATGAGGTTGTCGCTGCCTTTGGCGGCCTCCTTCAGCCGCTCCAGCGCCTTGCACGGGCGCGGGTGGTTGAAGGGCGGCTGGTAGCGGGTGTCGCGCCAGTGCTGGAGCGCGGAGATCACCCGGGCCTCGACCGCCGGATCGACCGTCTGGATCGCCGCGTCCAGGTCGGCCGTGAGCGGGTTCGGCTCGGTCGACTCGAAGATGTTGACGCCGACGATCTTCTCCCGACCGGACTCGATACGGCCCCGGCGCTCGGCGTGCGAGGAGACGAGCTGCGACTTCAGATAGCCCGACTCGACGGCGGCCATCGCGCCGCCCATCTCCTGGATCCGCTCGATCTCGGTCAGCGACTCCTCGACGAGGGCCGCCACCTTGGCCTCGATCACATGCGAACCCTCGAAGATGTCCTCGTACTCCAGCAGGTCGCTCTCGTGCGCCAGCACCTGCTGGATGCGCAGCGACCACTGCTGGTCCCAGGGCCGGGGCAGCCCCAGCGCCTCGTTCCAGGCGGGCAGCTGTACGGCACGCGCGCGTGCGTCCTTCGAGAGCGTCACGGCCAGCATCTCGAGCACGATCCGCTGGACGTTGTTCTCCGGCTGCGCCTCGGTCAGACCGAGGGAGTTGACCTGGACGCCGTACCGGAAGCGCCGCTGCTTGGGGTCCTCGATGCCGTACCGCTCGCGCGTGATCTTGTCCCAGATGCGGCCGAACGCCCGCATCTTGCACATCTCCTCGACGAAGCGGACGCCCGCGTTCACGAAGAAGGAGATACGGGCGACGACGTCACCGAACTTCTCGGCGGGCACCTGGCCCGAGTCGCGGACGGCGTCCAGCACGGCGATGGCCGTCGACATCGCGTACGCGATCTCCTGGACCGGGGTCGCCCCCGCCTCCTGGAGGTGGTAGGAGCAGATGTTGATCGGGTTCCACTTGGGGATGTGGGAGACCGTGTACGCGATCATGTCCGTCGTCAGCCGGAGCGAGGGCACCGGCGGGAAGACATGCGTACCCCGCGACAGGTACTCCTTGACGATGTCGTTCTGCGTCGTCCCCTGGAGCTTGGTGATGTCGGCGCCCTGCTCCTCGGCGACGACCTGATAGAGCGCCAGCAGCCACATGGCGGTGGCGTTGATGGTCATCGAGGTGTTCATCTGCTCCAGGGGGATGTCCTGGAACAGCCGGCGCATGTCACCGAGGTGCGAGACCGGCACGCCGACCCGGCCGACCTCGCCGCGGGCGAGGATGTGGTCGGGGTCGTAGCCGGTCTGCGTCGGCAGGTCGAAGGCCACGGAGAGACCCGTCTGACCCTTGGCGAGATTGCGCCGGTACAGCTCGTTGGACGCCTCGGCGGTGGAGTGGCCCGCGTAGGTCCGCATCAGCCACGGCCGATCTTTCTGACGCTCTGTCATCAGTCGAACCTCAGACGTTCCGGAAGCGGTTGATGGCGTCGATGTGCTGGGCGCGCTTCTCGTGGTCGCGGACGCCCAGGCCTTCCTCGGGGGCGAGTGCGAGGACGCCGACCT
>NZ_JBHVWZ010000067.1:0-1285 GCF_042881985.1 Streptomyces sp. NPDC058246
TCGTGACTGCGTGCCTTTTGAAGAATGAGCCTGCGAGTTTGCGGTGTGTTGCGAGGTTAACCCGTGTGGGGAAGCCGTAGCGAAAGCGAGTCCGAATAGGGCGTTTTAGTAGCGCGCTCAAGACCCGAAGCGGAGTGATCTAGCCATGGGCAGGTTGAAGCGGCTGTAAGAGGTCGTGGAGGACCGAACCCACCAGGGTTGAAAACCTGGGGGATGACCTGTGGTTAGGGGTGAAAGGCCAATCAAACTCCGTGATAGCTGGTTCTCCCCGAAATGCATTTAGGTGCAGCGTCGTGTGTTTCTTGCCGGAGGTAGAGCACTGGATAGGCGATGGGCCCTACCGGGTTACTGACCTTAGCCAAACTCCGAATGCCGGTAAGTGAGAGCGCGGCAGTGAGACTGTGGGGGATAAGCTCCATGGTCGAGAGGGAAACAGCCCAGAGCATCGACTAAGGCCCCTAAGCGTACGCTAAGTGGGAAAGGATGTGGAGTCGCAGAGACAACCAGGAGGTTGGCTTAGAAGCAGCCACCCTTGAAAGAGTGCGTAATAGCTCACTGGTCTAGTGATTCCGCGCCGACAATGTAGCGGGGCTCAAGCGTACCGCCGAAGTCGTGTCATTTCAGCATGAGGGCCAACGCCCGCTGGGATGGGTAGGGGAGCGTCGTGTGCCGGGTGAAGCCGCGCCGGAAGGCAGTGGTGGACGGTTCACGAGTGAGAATGCAGGCATGAGTAGCGATACACACGTGAGAAACGTGTGCGCCGATTGACTAAGGGTTCCTGGGTCAAGCTGATCTGCCCAGGGTAAGTCGGGACCTAAGGCGAGGCCGACAGGCGTAGTCGATGGATAACCGGTTGATATTCCGGTACCCGCTGTGAAGCGTCAAACATTGAACCAGGCGATGCTAAGTCCGTGAAGCCGCCCTGGAGCCTTCGGGCAAAGGGGAGTGGTGGAGCCGACGGACCAGACCTGTAGTAGGTGAGTGATGGGGTGACGCAGGAAGGTAGTCCATCCCGGGCGGTGGTTGTCCCGGGGTAAGGGTGTAGGCCGTGCGATAGGTAAATCCGTCGCACATGAGGCTGAGACCTGATGCCGAGCCGATTGTGGTGAAGTGGATGATCCTATGCTGTCGAGAAAAGCCTCTAGCGAGTTTCATGGCGGCCCGTACCCTAAACCGACTCAGGTGGTCAGGTAGAGAATACCGAGGCGTTCGGGTGAACTATGGTTAAGGAACTCGGCAAAATGCCCCCGTAACTTCGGGAGAAGGGGGGCCATCACCGGTGATA
>NZ_JBHVWZ010000067.1:1383-2579 GCF_042881985.1 Streptomyces sp. NPDC058246
CTGAGCTGGGGGTGGCCGCAGAGACCAGCGAGAAGCGACTGTTTACTAAAAACACAGGTCCGTGCGAAGCCGTAAGGCGATGTATACGGACTGACGCCTGCCCGGTGCTGGAACGTTAAGGGGACCGGTTAGTCACTCTTCGGGGTGGCGAAGCTGAGAACTTAAGCGCCAGTAAACGGCGGTGGTAACTATAACCATCCTAAGGTAGCGAAATTCCTTGTCGGGTAAGTTCCGACCTGCACGAATGGCGTAACGACTTCTCGACTGTCTCAACCATAGGCCCGGTGAAATTGCACTACGAGTAAAGATGCTCGTTTCGCGCAGCAGGACGGAAAGACCCCGGGACCTTTACTACAGTTTGATATTGGTGTTCGGTTCGGCTTGTGTAGGATAGGTGGGAGACTGTGAAGTCATGGCGCCAGCCATGGTGGAGTCGTCGTTGAAATACCACTCTGGTCGTGCTGGATGTCTAACCTGGGTCCGTGATCCGGATCAGGGACAGTGTCTGATGGGTAGTTTAACTGGGGCGGTTGCCTCCTAAAGAGTAACGGAGGCGCCCAAAGGTTCCCTCAGCCTGGTTGGCAATCAGGTGTTGAGTGTAAGTGCACAAGGGAGCTTGACTGTGAGACCGACGGGTCGAGCAGGGACGAAAGTCGGGACTAGTGATCCGGCGGTGGCTTGTGGAAGCGCCGTCGCTCAACGGATAAAAGGTACCCCGGGGATAACAGGCTGATCTTCCCCAAGAGTCCATATCGACGGGATGGTTTGGCACCTCGATGTCGGCTCGTCGCATCCTGGGGCTGGAGTCGGTCCCAAGGGTTGGGCTGTTCGCCCATTAAAGCGGTACGCGAGCTGGGTTTAGAACGTCGTGAGACAGTTCGGTCCCTATCCGCTGTGCGCGTAGGAATATTGAGAAGGGCTGTCCCTAGTACGAGAGGACCGGGACGGACGAACCTCTGGTGTGCCAGTTGTCCTGCCAAGGGCATGGCTGGTTGGCTACGTTCGGGAGGGATAACCGCTGAAAGCATCTAAGCGGGAAGCCTGCTTCGAGATGAGTATTCCCACCCCCTTTGAGGGGTTAAGGCTCCCAGTAGACGACTGGGTTGATAGGCCAGATCTGGAAGGCGGGTAACCGCTGGAGGTGACTGGTACTAATAGGCCGAGGGCTTGTCCTCAGTTGCTCGCGTCCACTGTGT
>NZ_JBHVWZ010000069.1:0-1100 GCF_042881985.1 Streptomyces sp. NPDC058246
TTGACCCCGAAGAAGGCGGGTTCCCAGAGGACCAGGTCGGCGAGCTTGCCGGTCTCCACGGAGCCGATCTCGCGGGCGAGGCCCTGCGCGAGCGCCGGGTTGATGGTGTATTTGGCGACATAGCGACGTACACGATGATTGTCGGCGCGGCCGTCACCGGGGAGGGCGCCCCGGCGCCGCTTCATCACGTGGGCCGTCTGCCAGGTCCGCATGATCACCTCGCCCACCCGCCCCATGGCCTGGGAGTCGGAGGAGATGATCGAGATCGCGCCCAGGTCGTGCAGGATGTCCTCGGCGCCGATGGTGGACGGCCGGATCCGGGACTCGGCGAACGCCAGGTCCTCGGCAACTGCCGGGTTCAGGTGGTGGCACACCATCAGCATGTCGAGGTGTTCCTCGGCGGTGTTGACGGTGTAGGGCCGGGTCGGGTTGGTGGAACTGGGCAGCACGTGCGGCTCGGAGACCACGGTCATGATGTCCGGGGCGTGCCCGCCGCCCGCACCTTCGGTGTGGTACGCGTGGATGCCGCGGCCGCCGATCGCGGCGAGCGTGTCGCCGACGAACCCGGCTTCGTTGAGCGTGTCGGTGTGGATGGCGACCTGGATGCCGGTGCGGTCGGCCACGGTGAGCGCGGCGTCGATGACGGCCGGGGTGGAGCCCCAGTCCTCATGGATCTTCAGGCCGAGCGCGCCACCCCGGATCTGCGAGAGCATCGCCTCATGGGAGACGGTGTTGCCCTTGCCGAGGAAGCCGACGTTGACCGGGTGGGCCTCCATCGCCTCCAGCATCCGGGCCAGATGCCAGGGACCGGGCGTCACGGTGGTGGCCTTGGAACCCTCGGCGGGACCGGTGCCACCGCCCACCAGCGTGGTGATGCCGCAGGCCAGCGCCTCGTCGGCGATCTGCGGACAGATGAAGTGGACATGCGCGTCGATGGCACCGGCGGTGAGGATCCGCCCGTTGCCCGCGATGATCTCCGTCTCCGGACCGATGACCAGGTCGGGTTGGACGCCGTCCATGGTGTCGGGGTTGCCGGCCTTGCCGATGCCGGTGATCCGGCCGTCGCGGATGCCGACGTCGGCCTTGATGATGCCCCAGTG
>NZ_JBHVWZ010000070.1:0-1076 GCF_042881985.1 Streptomyces sp. NPDC058246
GGCCGGGGCGGTAATGGCCGGGGCGGTAACGGCACCGGTGGCAAGGGCGGTCCGCCCTGTCCCGAGCCGCCGCAGCATGAGCCGGGCAAGGGCGGCGGTGGCGGTTCCTCCGTCCCGGACACGCCTGCTCCGCCTGCTCCGGCGGGGGACGGCGGTGGCGACTCCTCCGTCCCGCCCGCGCCCGCGCCCGCGCCCGCGCCTGTTCCTGTGCCCGCGCCCGCGCCGGCGCCTGTGCCGGCGCCTGGGGATGGTGTCGTCGTCAAGTGAGCGTCCTGGGTGTGCATGCCCGGGAATACGTCCGGGATGCGGTGGGCGTGCACTCCCGGGGAAGTGGTGGGTGTGCATGCCCGGGGATACGTCCCGGGATGCGGTGGGCGTGCGCTCCCGTGCACTCCCGGGAAGTGGTGGGCGTGCACTTCCCGGGAATACGTCCGGGGATGTGGTGGGCGGGGGTGGGTGGTGCCGTTGCGGGGAGCCGGACTCGCGGTCCCGGCAGGGTCCGGGCCGGGGCGGCGGTGGTGGCTCCTTCGTCCCGGCTCCGGTTGCTCCGCTTGCGCCGGCGGGTGGCGTCGTCGGGTGAGCGTCCTGGGTGTGCCTGCCCGGGAATACGTCCCGGCAATGCGTCCCGGCAATGCGTCCTGGGAGGGCCGCGGCGTTCTCACCGGCGAAGGTCAAGGACGGGTGCGCCGCCCACGGGGGCCTGCCGCTGTCGCGGACGCCACCGACTGCACCGACAGCTGACACTGGCGGAACCGGGGGAACCGGGGGCCGGGGGGCAGGGGGCGGGGGAGGGGGGAGGGCTGCTGTGCCCGGGTGTCCGTTCGCGGGCTTTGAGTGGTCTTCAGCTGTGGGGGCTGTCACCGCTCCGCTCCCGCAGGGGCGGCAGGTTCTCGGTGGTCGGGCCGGGGGCCGGCGGGCCGCGGGGGCCGTGTCCTCGCCGGTGGCCGGTAACCGGTAACCGGTAACCGGTAACCGGTAACCGGTGGCTGGTGGCTGGTGGCGGTGTCTGTGCTGGGAGTGTGCCTGCGGGCGGGGTGTGTGGTGTGACCGGGGCCGTCAGCGGGGCGCAGGCGGGC
>NZ_JBHVWZ010000071.1:0-1010 GCF_042881985.1 Streptomyces sp. NPDC058246
TGGACGCCGTCCATGGTGTCGGGGTTGCCGGCCTTGCCGATGCCGGTGATCCGGCCGTCGCGGATGCCGACGTCGGCCTTGATGATGCCCCAGTGGTCGATGATCACGGCGCCCGTGATGACCGTGTCCGGGGTGCCGTCTGCGCGCGTAGCACGCGCCTGCCCCATGGATTCCCGGATGACCTTGCCACCGCCGAAGACCGCCTCGTCACCGGCGCGCCCGGGACCGCCGGAACGATCCTCCTCGATCTCGATCAGCAGGTCGGTGTCGGCGAGCCGGATGCGGTCGCCGGTGGTGGGGCCGAACAGATCGGCATACGCGGCACGCGAGATCTCAGGCATCGAGGGCACCTCCGGTCTCACCGCGCAGGCCCGGCACGATCCTGGCGCCGGCGAGCGGAACGAGTTCGACGTCGACGGGGATCCCCGGCTCGAAGCGCACGGCGGTGCCGGCGGCGACGTTCAGCCGCTTGCCGCGCGCGGCGGCGCGGTCGAAGTCCAGACCGGGGTTGGCCTCGGCGAAGTGATAGTGGGAGCCGACCTGGACGGGCCGGTCGGCGGCGTTCAGGACGGTCAGCCGGGTGACCTCGCGGCCCTCGTTGAAGGCGACGGGCCCGTCGGCGAACAGGATCTCTCCGGGAATCATGGCTCTCGCTCCCCCCGTCAGATGATCGGCTCGTGGACGGTGACGAGCTTGGTGCCGTCCGGGAAGGTCGCCTCGACCTGGACATCGTGGATCATCTCGGGGATGCCTTCCATGACGTCGTCACGGGTGAGGATCTTGCGTCCGGAGGACATCAGCTCGGCGACGGTACGCCCGTCACGCGCGCCTTCGAGGACGTGCGACGTGATCAGGGCGACGGCCTCGGGGTGGTTCAGTCTCAGCCCGCGCGCCCGGCGCTTCTCGGCCACGTCGGCGGCCACATGGATCAGCAGCCTCTCTTGCTCGTGCGGGGTCAGTTGCACGGCGTCCCACCTCACAGTCCTCGCTCCGGACCGTGCGGGGTCCGG